>JAFWGA010000011.1 GCA_017515325.1 Blautia sp. | reverse complement strand
GCAAGTTAGAGTGAAATAATCCAAAACCAGAAAGAATGGAGTGCATAGCCTTGTCTGTACAAGAATAATCTTTAGATTACTGGCCTGATCATATCTCATCTGGCAGGATAATGCTATACGCCTCCATATTAATCGCTTACGGATTAAAGATTTCGATCCCGCTTGATATCGAGCCTTTCTTTTGCCAGCGTAATCGCTGCATTGACCATGACGCCAACAATCGCGATCAGGAAGATGACGGCCACATCTGCAAATGAGACGGCAGCGAGTTTGAGGAGAGCCCGCATAGGTGGGATGACAAGCACGCCGACTTGCAGCAGAATCCCTGCCAAAGTGATCAGGTTCAGGGCTTTATTATTCCAGGATTCTTTCGTAGCGAAGGCAAGACTTCCTCTGGTTTTGCAGACATAAGCCATTAGCATTTCGTTGATGGCAAGGGTGCTGAAACAGTATGTCCTGCACATTCTTAAAAGCTCCGCGTTCCCGCTTAAATTCCCCAGAATATCCCGCATCCCGTAGCTGGAGATGACAGGAAGCAGGAATGCCAGCAATGCTGCAGCCCCGCTGATCACACCCTGGATCACAATATTGATATAATCGCTTTTATTGAGGATCCCAGCCTTAACATCTCTGGGCTTTTCATTCATGACGGCATCAGACCCCACGTCTATGCCAAGGGCCAGGGACGGAGCCGTATCTGTGAGAAGATTGACCCAGAGGATCTGTATCGTGGAAAGTGGTGATGAAAATCCTGCAAAAATGGCAGATGCCATAAGAATCACTTCGCCGAAGTTGGACCGCAGAAGATAGACTACAGATTTCTTTATGTTGTTGAACAGGTTCCGTCCTTCCATCACGGCATTCTTGATCGTGATGAAATTGTCGTCCACCAGAATCATCTCGGCAGCATCCTTTGCGACTTCGGTCCCCCCGATTCCCATCGCAACACCAATGTCTGCAGCCTTAAGGGACGGGGCATCGTTTACCCCGTCTCCTGTCATGGAGCAGATTTTTCCATGGGACTGGAAGGCCTGGACGATCTGCACCTTGTTTTCAGGCGATACCCTTGCAAAAACACGATAGTTCAGGACGTTCTCACGGAAACTCTCCGGATCCATCTCGTCGATCTCAGACCCTGAAATACTCTGGGAGATATCTGTGGCTATGTTAAGCTCTTTCGCGATGGCAAAAGCCGTGATCTTGTGATCGCCCGTAATCATGACAACGTCAATGCCTGCACAATGGCATTCGTCGACGGTTTCCTTTACGCCGGGTTTGGGAGGATCAATCATGGCGGCAAGGCCGGCAAAGATCATGTCCTTCTCCTGGGGCGCTTTATCTCCCTCGCGGTAGGCCAGGGCAAGAACCCGGAGCGCGTCGGAGCTCATCTTTTCCGCAGATCGGGTAACGAGCAGCACGTCTTCATTCGTAATGGTTCTGACACCGTTTACGTCAAGAATACGGTCACATCTTGTGATGATGGAATCGACAGCCCCCTTGGTATAGGAAACATCTCTGGTGACGCCGCCTTTGGTCACGTGACTCAGTGTCGTCATCATCTTCCTGTCGGAATCAAAGGGAATCTCATCAAAACGCGTGATGCCGGCCATAATCTGGTCATATCCAAGCTGGTTTTCCTTTGCATATTTGATAAATGCGGTCTCCGTGGGATCACCGATCTCTTTGCCTGTTTCAATGTCATATTTCGCGTCATTGCATGCCAGAAAGCCTTCAAGAAGAGTGTCGAAAACCGGATCATTATTCCCAATGCTCTGTGGTTCGCGTTCCTCGCCGGTCATATACCACTTTACGACAGTCATCTTATTCTGGGTCAGTGTTCCTGTCTTGTCGGTGCAGATGACATTGACCGCGCCAAGTGTTTCCACCGCGTGAAGCTGCTTAACGATAGCATTGCGCTTGCTCATTTTCTGTATGCCGGCGGAAAGCACCAGCGTAACAACAGTGGCCAGTCCCTCCGGAATCACGGCCACGGCGAAAGCAATGGAGATCATCAGAGTTTCGATAATCGGGGTATGATAAATAAAGATCTGACAGACAAACATCAGAAGGCATAAAACCACACCGGCAATGCCCAGAACCATGGAAATACTGTTCAGATTCTTCTGCAGCGGGGTTTCCTGCTTGGTGATTTTATGAAGCATCCCGGAGATCTTGCCGATTTCGGTGCTGTCACCGATTTTTTCCACGATGCCTTCTCCTCTGCCGTACTCTACCAGGGTAGACATAAACGCCTTGTCTTTTCGGTCTCCCAGCGGTGTTTTTTCATCGCTCCTTTCATTACAATCCTTTTCCACCGCAAGGCTCTCGCCCGTCAGAGCCGATTCATTCAGCTTCAGTGAGCTTGTCTGGACAAGCGCAAGATCGGCCGGAACCACTCGTCCTGCATCCAGGATGACATAATCTCCTACCACCAGATCGGAGGCGGGAATTTCCTGCTGCTGGTCATCTCTGATGACAACCGCGGTGGTGGCGTTGATCTGTTTGAGCGCTTCCACGGATTTTTCTGCTGTTATCTCCTGTATTGTCCCGATGGTGACATTCGCGAGGACAACGACAATGATAATGATTCCGTCGATGAACTCGCCTGTTGCTATGGAGATCACCGCAGCGACAATCAACAAGAGCAGCAGCGGGGAAGCAAACTGCTCCAGAATCATAGCGAACAGGCTCTTTTTCTCTCCTTGTGTGAGTATGTTTTTTCCATTTACAGCTCTTTCAAGGATCTCCTTTGTGGTTAATCCCTTTTTTTTCAGGATCTGACGAACTTCTGTCTGCGTGGTTTTTTTCTTTTCCGTTTTTTTCCTGGCTCGGTTATTCCGAGATGGTTTACTGCTGGACATCAAATAGCCTCCTTCTGTTGATGTATATCATGTGTGTCGACAATAAATCCATTATAGCATACGATCCCCTTTTTTTTAACCTTCTATTCGTCTTGCGAGTGAAAAAAACGAAAAAACCAATAATTGATAATTCATCTTCGGAAAGCAGTGCAGGCACCCTATGTCTCATGGGGCAGGCTGCGGCCACGCACGCATTCAATGAGGTGCATGAAGTCACCCCACGTTTCATAGGGCAGGCACTATATCCTCGGATGCTCCATAGCCATGGATCCGCCAGCCAGGGTTTCCGGTATGGCTGGCGGCATATCTTCTGTGATGAATTGATTTTCTGTGGCCACTGGGAATCCGTCGGGCGGAATTTCCGGCTGTGCTCCGGTTTGGCTTAGGTTCTGAATTTGCCCGGGGAAGTCTGAGGAGTACGATTCCGCTGCCGTCTGGCCGTCCGGCTGATCCGGGGCAGAGGGTAGGGCGGGCGGCTCTTCCTGTACCATGGATGGATTGTCATTCCCGTCAGTCTGGTTTTCCGGCAGCATATGCTGATGGCCTGGCTCGTCAGTCTGGTTTTCCGGCAGCATATGCTGATGGTCATGCTTGTCAGGCCGATTTCCCTGCCATTCGAAGAGCTTATCCTGTCTGCCTGGTTGATTTGCCTGGGTATGGGGATCAGGGCTCTGGGCTTCCAATCCTTCCTCCGGGAAACGTTCCGGCAGGTCGGTTTCATGGAAGGATTCTCCCAAAGGTACCTGTTCCTGTCCGGAGAAGCCTTCAGGAGCTGTCCGGGTATCTGCCGGCTCATAGGCTTCAGACAGTCCCTCCTGCCTATGACCGTCGGTGATCCTGTGAATGTTTCCCGATTTTCTGGGCTTCTTCTTTTGGTTCCAGGTCTCGATACCGCCATCTACCATGTTCTCCAACCGAGGCTCTTTTCCGAAATGGGTGTCTACGGTAACATTCACCTGTTTGTCACTGTCCTCGATAAAGCCTTCCTGCAAAAACAGATCCAGAGTAAGCTCCATGGCCTTATCCATCCGTTTTCCCTTTACCTGGGAAAGCAGTTCTTTTTGTCCGCTGGGATCATTCTCCATGCCCTCTACAGAAAGAACCCGATCAAAGAGATTCAGCTTATAAGTCAGAGGGGAATCCATTTCAACTGTGACAGAGCTGACCGGGAAAGAAGAAGCCGCAATTCCCCCACCTGTACCCAGCACTGCAATAGCTGCCGCGGCACAGGCCGCTGTCGCCTTTCTGCGGAAGGAGCTGCTAACCCGAAAGACATGACTTTGTGAACCCGGCAGAAGCTCTTCAGAGTCCAGTTCCAGAACCTGTCCAACAGAATAGTTTTTGTTTTTTATTTTTCGAAAAATGCCGTCATGATCCAGAACGGCCGCTTCTTGTTCTCTTATTTCCAGCACGACCGCCTTCATAATACTCCTCCCCCTGTTCTCAAATCTTTTTTTACATACTGAAGATAGTCTGAAAGTCCTGGGTAATCTCCGTCCAGGATCAGGGCGGATGTGATGAGATACTTGCGATACCGGTCCAGGATCTTTCTTGATATTTTGGTTCGGCTCAGAAGCTCCTTCGCAGGCAGAATTCCCGATTTCCTCATTTTACTGACCAGTGGAGGCGGTGGCGCAAAAAAGGCCCGGATCAGGTCGGCGCAGCTGCGCCTTGTTTTCTCAGCCTTTGGCGAACTTTCCGTCAGGTCAAAAAAGGAGATGTCATACCGCTTCAGTTCTTCCTGCAGGGCAAGAATCTCATCCTTCAAGGATGTGTCTTCCCAGGAAATCGTATGCTGCTGTATCTCATGCTGCAGGGAAAAGCCAGGATCGTCCTCCTCCAGTTCTCCCTCAAAGGCTTCCGGCGAAACCAGCACCTCAGGGTTTCTTCGGTTTGCTGCCCTGTAATAATCCTTCAGCCGACTGTCCATCACCAGGGCTGCGTATGACCAGAAATTACCCTTTTCTTCATCAAAGCTGTCCAGGGCGGAAGAAACAGCCTGAAAAGCCACCGACCATTCTTCATCGCTGAAGCTGATCGGTTTGTGAAGGATTTTAGCGGCCAGACGCAGAATATGCGTTTCTTCTTCCAGAAGAAACCGTTCTTTTCCTTCTCGGTCTTTCGGTACAGCCAGGGCCGAATCATTCTTACTCTCTTTCTCCATTTATGGCTCCTTCCAGGATTTTAGATTTTCCGTTACAATTATAAGCGATATCGACGGAAAAAGAAAGACAGACGGCAACTGTTCTGTAAGCAGCTCCCACGCCCCTGCGAGCTGCTTCCTGCTAAAGTCGAACAGTCGAGGACAGGCTGCGTTCTTCTGCTCTATAGATTGATACGCCGCCTAAATCGACAAAAAAGGGGTAACAGGAAAAAACGGGCGGGATCAGAAAAAAGCCAAAGTGAAAAAACTATTTACTTGATTTTTTTTAAAGCAGAACATCTACACTATAAGTAGAGCATAATCATGATGCGCATGGATTTGCGATTCATACAGTGCGGAGCAGTTACAGATTCGGTTGGGAACAGTTAGAAGAAAGGCAGGTTTTTTATGGGAGAAAAACAGCTGAACAAAAATGATGTGATTTTCCGTCAGGGGGATTGGGGGAGTGAATTTTTCCAGATCCTGGAAGACAAAGTAAAGGTTTATTATGATTTGGGCGAAGGAAATTCCCTTTTCCTTTCAGAACTTCAACCAGGTGATTTCCTTGGTGAGATGGCGATCATTGAGAACTATCCCCGCAGTGATTCGGCCATTGCCCTGGAGGATGGAACAAAGCTGTTGGTGGTCAGCCCGGAGGAAACGGGTGAATACCTGGAGGCAAATCCGGAAAAAGCACTGCAGCTTATGGATCATATCGGCAACAGGATTCGTACCCTTACAAAAGATTATGAAGAGGCAAAAGGGATTCTCGATTTGCTCGAGAAAGGCCAGGCAGAATCGGATAATGAGAGTATTGTCGGCAAGCTGAAAAAGCATTTGGCTTACGGCAAAGCTGTCCGCAACTTTGGAATAAGGTAATGGACATGATCCAGGGTTCGAAAAAGAAGGAGACCCTGATTCTGCCTTATTTCGCTGGGAAAAGGAAAAGCATCTGAGAGTGTCTCTGTTTGTCCTGGCGGAATTCTCGGGACAGCCATTGGGGCTTACTCTGGTCCTGGGAGATTTGAGCGAATTGTTGGAACTGCAGGACGCGGTAAAAGCCATGGAGCACATTGATGTCCTGAACCAGCAGCTGGAGGTCAGAAATGAACTGCTGAGCAAGACCTTTGGTATGTTCTTTTCCGATGATATCGTCAATGAGCTCCTGAATAAGCCGGATGGTCTTTCCCCCGGTGGAAAAAAGAGGAATGTCACGATCATGATGAGTGACCTGCGAGGGTTTACTTCCATCAGCGAAAAAATGGATGCCCAGGATCTGATCGGTATGCTGAATCATTATCTCGAAAAGATGACCGACGTGATCCAGAAACGGGGGGGAACCATCCTTGAATTCATGGGAGACGGGATCCTGTCGGTATTTGGGGCTCCTGTCGTTTCCCAGACCCATGCTGCAGATGCTGTAGCGGCGGCACTGGAGATGGAAAACGCCATGGATGAGATAAACCGTTGGAATAAGGAGAGGGAATATCCATACCTGGAGATGGGGATCGGGATCAATACAGGAGAAGTGAGTATAGGGATCATTGGATCAGAAAAGCGCATGAAGTATGGGGCAGTCGGGAACCATGTCAATCTCTGCAGCCGCATTGAAAGCTATACAGTGGGAGGACAGGTTCTGATTTCCTCCGATACAAGAGAAGAGATTTCCGTTCCCCTTGTGGTAGAGAAGGAAATGACCGTCAGACCAAAGGGGACAACCGATGAGATCGTACTCTACCATGTAACAGGTCTGGGGGAACCCTACAACATTCAGACCGCTCCCGGAAACGACGAACTGAAGAAGCTCCATGCTCCCCTGCCGGTCTGTTTTTTCAAGCTGAACGAAAAGCAGACGATGGAAAAGGCCTATTATGGAGGGATTCTGTCTGTGGGACATGACAGCTGCGTCCTGGAAACGGAAACAAATCTGGAGTTGTTTGACAGCCTTCAGATGAAAGCGGGGGGACGTCTTCAGTGCAAGGTAATGGAAAAAAACGAAAACCAATATCTTCTTTTCTATACCTATGTGCCATCCGGATATGAGGAATGGATCAGGGAAACACTTGCCATGAACTGATTCTCTAAGAGGAATGGGGCCGGGCGCTTTGCGGATAAAACCTAAAGTGCCTGGCCCCGCTTTTTTTATCGCTACAGGCTTTTCAGCACCTGTTCCAGGACCTTCACATTTTCGGGACCATACTTTTGCCGGACCTGGGATAGCCAGTCTTCATCCAGGCTCACCTGGCAGTCAGAAGGAAGTCTTTTCATGGCTTTGACATCCTTTAGAAATACCACAGTCCGATTGCTGCCAGGATTCTGTCTTAAATCTGCCAGGAAGTCCTGCTCATGGGCAGCGTAATCCTTGCGGTCTTTAAACTGGAACCAGATTTCCCTGGGCATTTCCTCCAGGAGCCGCACCTTGTCTAAGATAATTTTGCTGGCTTTGTTGTCCTCGGCAGAGATCCTTCCCTGGATAAATACTCTGGCATTTTCATTCAGAAGAGAGCCATATCTCTCATAGACACTGCTGAAGACCACGACCTCCACCGTTCCCACTAAGTCTTCCAGGGTGAGGAAGGCCATGATCTGGTTCTTTTTGGTGTACTTGATCGTGCACTCCGTGATCATTCCTCCGATGATGGCAATTGCTTTGTCCTGAACCCTGGGGAGCCCCGTCTCTTCATCCGGCAGGAAGTCCGTGGTTCGTACCGTTGACATTTTTTCCAGAATATAGCGGTACTTGTCCAGAGGGTGACCGCTCAGATAAATGTGCAGTACCTCCTTTTCCCCGGCCAGGAGTTCCTCAGGCTCAAATTCCGCCAGCTCCGGCAGGGCAATCTCGAATTCTTTTTTGTTTTCTTCGGGCAGGATGTCAAACAGGCTCATCTGGCCGCTTATGGACTGCTTCCTGGAATCGGCAATACTGTCGGATAGTTTTCCCAGAACAGCGATTTTCTGTCTACGGTTTCCTTTCAGGCCATCCAGGGCTCCTGCCTTGATCAGGTTCTCTATGGCACGCCGATTCAGCTGTGGATTGCGTTCCATGAAATCGCGCAGGCTGCTGAAGGAACCGTTTTTCTCTCTTTCCTTAACCATCTCACGGATGGCCGGCCGGCCGACGTTCTTGATGGCCGAGAGTCCGTAGAGTATGGCAGTTCCGTCCACGGAAAAGCCATAGTCCCCCTTGTTTACATCCGGAGGAAGAATGGGAAGGCGCATCTGGCGGCAGACCTGCACATATTCTGCTACCTTTGACTGGAAATCGATCACGGATGTCATCAGGGCAGCCATAAATTCTGCCGGGTAATAGTATTTAAGATAAGCTGTTTGATATGCAACAACGGCATAACAGGCGGCGTGAGATTTATTAAAGGCATATTTGGCGAAATCCGTCATCTCATCATAGATTTTATTGGCCGTCTTTTCGGGAATATCGTTTGCGATACAGCCGGGAACGCCTTCCTCTTCATTGCCATAGACAAAATTGCGGCGTTCCTTCTCCATGACAGATGCCTTTTTCTTTGACATGGCGCGCCGGACAAGATCACTCCGGCCCAGGCTGTATCCGGCCAGAGAACGGACGATTTGCATGACCTGCTCCTGGTATACGATACATCCGTAGGTTGGGCTGAGGATGGGCTCTAAAAGCGGGCTGTCGTATCGGATGGTATCAGGCCTGTTTTTCCCTCGGATATATTGAGGGATAAAATCCATGGGACCCGGCCGGTATAGGGAAATGCCGGCGATCACATCCTCCAGGCTCTGAGGTTTAAGCTCCTTCATGAAGCCCTTCATCCCCGAGGATTCAAGCTGAAAGATTCCATCGGTCCGGCCGGTGCCCAGAGAATCCAGAACGGCCTTGTCGGTATAGTCCAGTTTGTCCAGGTCCAGCATAATTCCTTTGCCTTTGGCGATCATCTGCTGGGCATTCTGGATGACCGTAAGAGTGCGCAGGCCCAGGAAATCCATTTTCAGAAGCCCCAGCTCTTCCAGGGTCGTCATGGTGAACTGGGTGACGATACTGCCATCTGAAGAGCGGGAGAGAGGGACATATTCTTCGGCAGCCTTCTGACAGATGACGACTCCGGCTGCGTGCATCCCGCATTGTCTGGGGAGACCCTCCAGGCGTTTTGCCATATCAATCAGTCGTCTGATCTCCTCCTTTTCCTCATATGCTTTTTTCAGCTCGGGATTCATGGTCAGAGCCTTGTCGATGGTAATGTTCAGCTCCTGAGGAACCATTTTAGCGATGGTATCACAGGTGGCATAGGGCAGATCCATTACTCTTCCGACATCCCGGATGACACCTCGGGCAGCGAGAGTGCCAAAGGTGGTGATCTGTACGACGCAATCCCTGCCGTATTTTTCGGAAACGTAATCAATGACCTCCTGACGTCGTTCAAAGCAGAAATCCACATCGATATCTGGCATGGAAACCCGCTCCGGATTGAGAAAACGCTCAAAGAGAAGATCATATTTGAGGGGGTCGAGTCGGGTGATGCCCAGGCAGTAGGCGACAAGACTGCCTGCAGCGGAGCCTCTTCCGGGGCCGACCATGATGTCATGATCGCGGGCATATCTGATAAAATCCCAGACAATGAGGAAATAATCGACATATCCCATGCTGCGGATCGTGTTCAACTCATAATCCAGGCGGTCGGTAAGCTCCTGTGTAATCACAGGGTAAAGTGCCTGAAGGCCGTCCTGACAAAGCCGGTTCAGGTATTCCCAGGCGGTGCAGCCTTCGGGAACGTCAAAACGAGGCAGCTTGGTCACGCCGAATTCGATCTCAACATGGCAGCGGTCTGCAATCCTTTGCGTGTTTTCCAGAGCGAAGGGGGCGAAGGAAAAAAGCTCCGCCATTTGCTCCTCGGATTTGACAAAATACTGACCGCCTTCATAGCGCATCCGATTTTCATCGGATAATTTCTTTCCGGTCTGCAGGCAGAGAAGGATGTCATGGGAATCCGCGTCCTGCTCGTAGGTATAGTGAACGTCATTGGTACAGACCAGTTCAATACCTGTCTCCTGACTCATGCGCATCAGCTGTTGGTTGACAATCTTTTGCTCCGGTATGCCGTGATCCTGCATCTCCAGGAAGAAATTCCCCTTTCCGAAAATATCCTGGTAGTGAAGGGCAGAGGATTTTGCCTGATCGTAGTTTCCCCGGACGATATGGCGGGCCACCTCTCCGGCCAGACAGGCGGAGAGCGCTATGATGCCTTCGTGATACTGTTCCAATAACTCGTAGTCTACGCGAGGCTTGTAGTAAAAACCTTCCGTGAACCCCCTGGAGACGATTTTGGAAAGGTTTGCGTAGCCGAGATTGTTTTCCGCCAGGAGGACAAGATGGTAATAACGGTCGTCGCTCTCCGTACCGGTTTTCTCAAAACGGGAACCGGGAGAGACATAGACCTCACAGCCAAGGACAGGATTGATCCCTGCCGCCTTTGCGGCACGGTAAAAGTCGATGACGCCGTACATGACACCGTGGTCGGTGATGGCGGCACTGGTCATTCCCAGGTCTTTGACTCTCTGGACATACTCCGTGATCTTGTTGGAACCGTCCAGAAGGCTGTATTCGGTGTGAACATGCAGATGAGTAAATGCCATCGGTTTTCCTTTCTGATGAAGCAACGACTCAGTCCTATGCGCTTCGCAGCTACGACACAGGTCGATTATTTTAGCAGGATGTGACCATCCTTGATCCGGATCTTTTCTTCTTTTAACAATCTGCCGACGGCGCGCTTAAAGGCGTTTTTGCTAAGGCCGGTTTGCTTTTGGATCAATTCCGGGGAAGCTTTGTCATCGAAGGGAAGACTGCCTTCGGAAGAGGTTATCCGTGCAAGGATATGGTCGGCATCGTCCTGCATCTGGAGATAAGCTTTTTTTCTGGCACTGACAGAAAGCTTTCCGTCTTCCTGAACCTTCGTAACACGAAGGGAAAGGATATCACCGGGCTTGTATTCGCCTTGGGCCTCCTGCCTGGGGATCAGGGCGTTGTAGCGGTCATCCACAGCCACAAAAACACCGAAATTGTCGATGATCTCATATACACGGCCTTCTACCATGTCTCCCGCCTTGTAGGGGGACTGACAGGAGAGCTGGTGGTAAACCTTCATGGATGCGCACAGACGCTGACTCTTGTCCAGGTAGAGAGTGACGAGGACTTCTTCCCCTTGGTTTACCCGTTTGGTCTGTTCATGGAAGGGGAGGAGCAGGTCCTTCTCCAGACCCCAATCGAGGAAGGCACCTATCCTTGTGACTTCTTTGACCGGAAGGAGGGCAATTTCGCCCAAAGTGATCCTGGGTTCCCGGGTGGTTGCGATGGGACGGTCCTGGGAGTCGAGGTAGAGAAAAACCTCCAGGATATCACCGGTTTTTGTTCCTTCCGGAACCTGTTTGGCGGGAAGAAGGACTTGGTCTGCAGGCCTGGATGCAGAGCTCTTGGCGAGATACACGCCGAAGTCAACCGTTTTGACAATGGTTAGGGTTTGCTTTGTTCCGATCTCAAGCATATAATATGTACTCCTGAATATTGATTTTGTGATAAAAAAAGGCCTGTTCCAAAAATGGAACAGGCTGAAATGGAAGGTACAGGGATCGAACCTGCGACCTTTCGCACGTCAAGCGAGCGCTCTCCCAGCTGAGCTAACCTTCCAACAAGTGTTATTATAGCAGATTTTTTTTATTTGTAAAGACAAAAATGAAAATTTCTTCAAAAAATTTTTTCTTATAAATGTTATAAAAGCGCTCAAAAAACGTTTACAAATAGAACATATTCTTTTAACATACGAGGTGTATCTTATTAAATGTAGAAAGCATAGCAAGAGCATTCTACATTTTTTCTTTTTCATACGCGCCGGTACGATTCCCGTCGTACCGGCCTCCTTCCTCTTTTTTTATTGATAACCTCAAAAAAACGGCTGTAAAGCCGTTTTTTTATGGCCTTTCTCTACCCTGTTTTTATGGCAGGTCTTTGTAAAGCTGGAAATATGCTGCCTGACGCCCGCTGCGCAGTGATTCAACGCAGATATCCAAAATAGAAGATCAGTCCGGCATGAATCAAGATAAACAACGGAACAAGAATGCGGAAATTCATGTGTCGTGTCTTATGATGGAAAAGCTCCATAGCAAGGAATGCGCCGGGAGCACCGCCTATACCGGCAATTCCCAGCAGGAATGGCTCGGGAACCCGCCAGCGTCGTTTTCTGGCCTGCAATTTGTCAAAGCCATAGATCAGAAATGCTGCTATACTGAGTATGGCATAGAGCATAAGAAGCTTTTTCATTTTTTCTTCCTCATTTTGCTTCTTTACAGATCTTTACAATACGACTGGTTCCGAGCCTGTCTGCACCAAGCTCTATGAAGCGCTTTGCGTCTTCGATAGAGGAGATACCGCCGGCTGCCTTAACCTTAGCTTTGTCGCCGACGCCCTTTTTCATCAGCTCAACTGCATGGAAGGTGGCTCCTTCTTTGGAAAAGCCTGTGCTGGTTTTGATATAATCGGCCTTGGCACTGATGACCAGCTCGCACATTTTTTCGATCTCTTCATCGGTCAGCAGACAGGTTTCGATGATGACCTTTAAGATAAGGCCTTCACATGCGGCGCGGATCTGGCGAATCTCATCCAGGACAAGGTCATATTTTTTCTCCTTTAACAGCCCGATGTTTATGACCATGTCAATCTCGTCAGCACCGTTCTCAACGGCATCCTTGGTTTCAAAGACTTTAACCGGCGTTGTGCAATATCCGTTGGGAAAGCCGATAACGGTACAGATCTTCAGCCGGTCGCCGACATATTCCTTTGCCTGTTTGACAAAGCTGGGAGGAATACAGACAGAAGCTGTTTCAAAGGCCATGCCGTCATCGCAGATGCTGCGGATTTGATCCCATGTAGCGTCAACAGCCAGCAGAGTATGGTCGCATTTTGCAAGTATCTCTTTCATTTCCATAAAAATAATACCCCCTGAATATTTATCTCCATAAGAAACAACAGATTTTGGGTAACCGTAAGGTCACACGTTTTTCTATAGTTAGCTTCTCTCACTTGTAAGGTGAGTAAAATATATACATTTAATATAACATCTTGGTATCCTTCTGTCAATTGATAAAGAAGTCTTTTGGGGCTGCTTAGACAGGTAGTCCGCAATTGCCGCGTTCTGAAAAAAAACTGTTAGAGGTAAGGCCCCAGTGCTCTAAAATGAACTCTTATCTTTGCTTCTTTACAGATTATTTACAGAATTCTTGCTTGCCATAGAAGCTTTCGTTCGTTTATACTGTTTATCGTATGATTCCAGTACAAAAAAGTCCCCGTGTCAAGCTTACTTGTCGGTAAGAGCGAGTCTTTATTGCACTGTCCAATAGGAACATGAAGTGGGGGCTGAATACCTGCCGACGGTACGCCTTCAGCAACGGCCAAGCCGGCTGGGTGGAACGGGGGCCTGGGGAACGCAGATACGATAAAGCAATGACTCAAAATCGACATCCTGGAGGAGGAGAGAGTTTATGGCTCTATATGCGATTGGTGATCTTCATTTATCTATCATGAGGGAAAAAACTGCTTTTCTGTTCCGCAGAAAGCATTATGAGCTATACAAGCCTATGGATGTCTTTGATCCGGTCTGGAGGAACCACGTAGACCGGATTGAGCGGATCTGGAAAAGAAGAATCAGGCTGGAAGACACCGTGATGATCACCGGCGACCATTCCTGGTGTAAAAACCTTGAGGAAGGGGAAAAGGATTTTGAATTCATCCAGGCGTTGCCGGGAAGAAAAATTCTTTTGCGGGGAAATCATGATATGTTTTGGGACGTCGGGAAAACAGACCGGTTGAACCAAAGGTTTAAAGGAAGCCTGTCTTTTCTTCAGAACAATTTTTTCAGTTATGAGGACTATGCCCTGGTAGGCACAAAGGGGATATGCTTTGAAGGAAAGGATAGCTGGGAACATTTTGTGAAGATACGGGACAGAGAAGAGGAGAGACTGAGGAGCTCCTTTGAAAAGGCTTCCCAGGAGGGATACCGGAAATTCATCATGTTTCTCCATTATCCGCCTACCTCCATAGGGGAGCAGGAGAGCTGTTTTACTCGTATGGCCGCAGAATATGGGGCGGAACAGGTGATTTATTCCCATTGCCATGGACAGAAACGGTACTACGACAGCTTTCACGGGGAGGTGGAAGGCATCGAGTACCGTCTGGTGTCATCGGACTTTTTGAAATTTCAGCCGCTCAGGCTGTTGTAGAAGTGTGGCAGGAGCTGTTATTCGACCTTTTCCCCTTCCTTTTCAGTCATGGTGACAAATCGGGCAAAGCCACGGGCCATATCGGTTTTGTCAGAGCTGATCAGCAGACCGGCGTAAACCGGACTGTAGTAGGTCATAGCATAGGAATTCCAGCGGGGGCAAAGGGATAGGTCTAACCATCCTTCCGGGGAAAGATAGTCAGAGTAAGCCGCTTTCTCTTCACCTAAGATATCATTCCAGTCCCAGAAGGCTTCTTCCGCGGCGAGACTCTGGTATGTTTCTTCATTGCAGACCAGAAGATCCGTTGTATGGGCGGCAATGATGACTGTCAGTTTCATGACAGCTGAGCTGGAGTTTCCGGACTGTAGGGAAGAATCGATATCGATGGTTTCGTTCTGGGCTCCGCTTCCCAGAAAAGTCAGCAGATCATCAGAAAACTGCGCCTTCTCCTTTTCTGCACCGACAGGAACATCCATCATGGCGATTGACATCAGCTGAACCAGCTTCGATCGCTGATAAATTTCGGTAAAGGTAAAAATAAGAAAGATGATCAGAGCGGCAGCAGGAATTGTCCATTTATAATAATCCCAGAAGTATTGCCGCTTTTCTTGGGCGGTCATGGATTTCCACTGTTTTCTGGCCAGTTCCCTTCGTTCTTCACTGGTAAGATCGGATTCATGCTTTACATTAGGATCCGGTTTTTCCACAGGATCAGGATCGTACCCCTCCATCGTGATTCTCATATCAAAAGCTCCTCCTCTAAATGCAGACATATGTTTGTTTCTTATCATAAGCTATTTTACGGGAAAAAGTCAATGAGGGCGGGCAAGTAACAAAAACAGAGAAAAATAAAAAAAACTCTTGACTTTCCCATACGCATGCCTTATAATCATTTTCGTTGCGAGCGAGGTTGAATACATCGCTTGTAAGAACTATGTGCGTTTAGCTCAGCTGGATAGAGCGTTTGGCTACGGACCAAAAGGTCGGGGGTTCGAATCCTCTAACGCACGCTGCTTGGGCCACAGCCATACAGATTTTGTATTGCTGTGGCCTTACTTTGTTATATGGATAAATAAGGTATGGATTATCTGAAAAAATGGCTGAAACAATGGCCGGTAACGGTTACGTTGACAGGGATTACCATAGCCATATTTCTGTTTGTTGATTTCCTTGGTCCCTCCACAAGTGGGGAGCATCTCTTGGAGTTTGGTGCCTGTTATACTCCCTGGATCATAGAGGATGGTCAGTGGTATCGGATCTTTGCCAGTATGTTCCTTCATTTCGGAATGGAGCATCTTCTCAATAATATGCTGGTTTTGCTGGTCCTTGGAACCAGGCTTGAACCCTTGATGGGGCATCTGCCCTTTGCCCTGGTGTACCTTCTGGGCGGGACTGGGGGGAACCTGGTTTCCCTGGCCTATGAACTGAGGACAGAACAATATGCCGTTTCAGCCGGCGCTTCGGGGGCGGTCTTTTCCCTGATGGGTGCCGCGGTCTTTATTTTGCTGCGGGATCATGGCCACGTGCAGGATCTTTCTTCCAGGCAGGTGCTGGTAATGGCAGCCATGTCTTTGTATCTGGGTTTTGCCTCCACCGGTGTGGATAACGCCGCCCATGTGGGCGGCCTGGTGTGCGGCTTTTTGCTGGCACTTTTCCTTTGCCGCAAACGTAGGGTCCGGAAAAGGAATGATTGAACTGAGACGTTCGCACTGGCTGTGATCTGAGCATGTGACAGCACAGGCGGTCAGCGGAAGGCAGACTATCATGGAAGATGAAGGAGCGGGCCTTCTGCCGTATCAACGGATAAAACACAGTATTTCAGGAGGAGAAAACGATGTCTGATTGTATTTTCTGTAAGATAGCCAATGGGGAGATTCCTTCAGCAACACTCTTTCAGGATGATGACTTCCGGGTTATCCTGGACGTAGGACCGGCATCCAAGGGACATACTTTGATTTTGCCCAAGAGCCACGCGGCAAATATTTACGAGCTGGATGATGAGCTGGCAGGCAAGGCTTTCATCCTGGCAAAAAAAATAGCCCGAAAGCTGAGCGAAGGCTTAAAATGCGACGGGATGAATATTATTCAGAACAATGGCCAAAGCGCCGGCCAGACTGTTTTTCATTTCCATATGCACCTGATTCCCCGATATGAGGGACAGGACATAGGCATAGAATGGCATCATGCAGAGCTGAAGCAGGAAGATAAAGAGGAGATCATGAAGCTGTTCTCTTGAGGGTATCATGTACATCATTTATAGTGTAGAGTGAGGCAGATGGCATAGCCGCCCATCACCGATCGGTGATGGGCGGCTATCTCCTTCTCTATCCGATATGAATAAGCCAACCTTTGGAAATAAACAGGCGGCTATATCAATCCGTATTGACACAGCAGGCTTCAATCAGGCTTACGATGGCCTCAATGGAGTCGAAATGCGGCCCTTGCAGCATCTGTGCCGTGTAGCGTTTCCTCTCTTCGTAAAGCTGGCGGATTTGCTGCACAAGAAGAGCAGAGGTAATTTCCTCCTCCTCGAGGACACAGGAATAGCCTTGTTTCTCGAAAGAACGGGCATTGAGGATCTGGTCGCCTCTGCTGGCCTGGGCGGAAAGGGGGATCAGAAGATTGGGTTTGGCCAATGCCAGGAGCTCACAGATGGCGTTGGCTCCTGCCCGGGAAACCACCAGGTCTGCCATGGCAAAAAGATCCGGAAGCTCATCCTGTATGTATTCAAACTGTCTATAACCCTCTGTTCCGTTCAGCTCTTCATCGAGCTTACCTTTTCCGCAGAGGTGAACAACCTGAAAATCACACAAAAGCTCAGGAAGGGCTTCCCGGATACAAGCGTTCACTGCTGCCGAGCCCTGACTTCCGCCCATGACCAAAAGAACCGGCTTATCGTCGGAAAAGCCGCACAGCTGCCTCCCACTCTGGGCATCTCCCTTCAGAAGTTCTCTTCGGATCGGCGTTCCGGTTAGGACAGCCTTGTCCTTGGGAAGGGAAGATACCGTTTCGGGAAAATTACAGCAGATTTTCCTGGCAAAACGGATGCAAAGCTTATTGGCCAGGCCGGGGCTCATGTCCGATTCATGGATGAGCACGGGAATGCCGGCTTTCCCGGCAGCGGCGACAACAGGAACACAGACAAAGCCTCCCTTGGAGAAGACCACTGAGGGCTTAAGCTCCTGAATCAGCTTGATGGCCTCATGATATCCTTTCTGAACACGGAAGGGATCCGTAAAATTCTTCAGATCGAAGTAGCGGCGAAGCTTGCCGGATGAAATCCCATAGTAGGGGATTCCTATGTCTTCGATCAGTTTTTTTTCTATGCCGTCATAGGAGCCGATATAAACGACATCATAGCCAAGCTCCTGAAGGCGGGGGATCATAGCGATATTGGGCGTGACGTGTCCTGCGGTTCCGCCGCCGGTGAGAATGATCCGCTTCATAGTGACACCAGGGCTTCTTTCATGGCCTTAGCCAGTTGATCCGGGCATGAGGTGGTTTTGAAACCACAGCGGATACCGTCCATGCGGCGGATCGCTTCATTGACATCCATGCCTTCCACCAGAGCGGCGATTCCCTGGGTGTTTCCGGAGCAGCCCCCTGTAAAGCGTACATTGCGGACCTTTTTTTCGGAGTCGATATCGAAATCGATCTGACGGGAACAGACACCAGTTGGTTTATAAGTCATAATTATCAGTGCCTCCTTTTTTTGACATTGCTTTTTTTCTTCATCTTGCGTATTATATCAGAAAGAATAACAAGATAAAAGAGGAAAAAGGAAGTATTGATGATGAGGAAATGGATCGGCAGGGGGATCGTTCTTATCCTGGTATTTGTGATCAGTCTGGCGATGACGGCTTATCTGCAGAACAGTGCCTTTACAGATGACCGCCAGACGATGAATGCTCCTACGATGGCAGAGGTGATGCTGGAGTTTGACGGAGAGGCTGCAAACCGAATGTGCGGCTATGCCCAGCCGATGCAGACGGAATTCATCCGGGACTGTATCACCCCCCTGGATACCAAAAAGGAGCTTACCTTTCTGATTAACCCCTATGATACGAAGGTGTCCAGCCTGGCCTATGAGATCCGCACGCCGGATGGTCTGAGAGTTCTGGAGAACCGAAAGATCAAAACCCTGATACAGGAGGATGTCTATCTGCGCACGACGGTGGAGATCGTCAGTGACCTCAGGGTGAACCAGGAGTATTCCATGCAGATCACCCTTGAGACGGATCACGGTCCGGCCTATTATTACACCAGGATCATATCACGGGCGAATCTGAACACAGTGAATTATCTTCGTTTTACCCGCAATTTCGTGGAAAAATGTCTGAACAAACAGACGGCGGATGAACTGGTAGATTATCTGGAGACAACGGCGACAAACGATTTTACCAATTTCAGCAATATCGATATTCATTCGACCATGCGTCAGATCAGCTGGGGCTTTCTCTCACCCAGCATGTACAGCAGGGGAATACCGGTGATCAAGGATATCAATGAGACGACCTGCAGTATTTCCATGGAGTATATGCTGAACGCAGTGAACGAGAACAATACCCAGGAGATGTACAATGTCACAGAGTTTTATCGCCTGCGTATGTATGAGGGGAAGATATACCTGTTGGATTTCAACCGCAGTGCGCAACAGGTCCTGACGGCAGACGCATCCAGCATGACAGCTCAGGGGCTGATCCTGGGGGTCAGGGACCGTGTCGTGGATTACGTGACCAGTGAGGAAGCAGGGGTCACTGTTTTTGTCCAGGCAGGAGATCTATGGTCCTTTTCACCCGGGGATGGCAAGCTTACCCGTATCTTCACTTTCCGCCGGGATGTAGGAGCGGATTTCAGAGACCTGCGGACAGAACACGATATTCAGATCACCCGTGTCTATGACAACGGGGACGTGGACTTTGTTGTCTATGGGTATATGAATCGCGGCGAGCGGGAGGGGATGAGCGGCGTCTGTGTCTATCACTTCTTTAATGACAGGAATGTGATAGAGGAAAGGGTCTTCATCCCATCCACAGAATCCTACGACTTTCTGCGCAGGGATTTGGGAACCCTTGCCTACGTCAGCACGGACGGAAGGCTCTTTATCCTCTTTGCCGGAAAGCTGTATCAGATCAATATTGAAGAAGGAAGCTTTTCCATTGTGGAGGACGGAGTCAATCCCACGGAGTTCGCTGTATCACGGTCCCATGCCTATGCCGCCTGGGTGATTCAGACCGGAGAGGAGGCAGGGGGGATCCGGCTGATCGAATTCGAGACCATGAAGACCCGGACCCATATGCCGGAAGAAGGGAAGCAGCTGCGGCTGATGGGCTTTATGAACGAAGATACCATTTTGGGGATCCTGAATACCGGTGATATCATCAGCGATACGGACGGTCATGTCAAGGAAGGCCTGACTGCGATCTCCTTCGAGGACTTTGACGGAAATGAAAAAAAGAGATACACGCCCAAGGCCGGACACTATATCACGGACTATGAGCTTTCCCCCATGCTTCTGGAATTCAGCCTTTGTCAGAAATCACAGAACGCCTACCAGTTTGTTCAAAAAGATATTATTCTGAACAATATTAAAAGAGCGGAGGATACGGTTGCGATTGAGATGGAGTCTGATGACCGTACCGGGACAAATGTGCGCCTTGCTTTTACCAATGACATCCTTCCGGCTATGCCCCTGGTTCTCTATGCAAAGATGAAAAAGCCGACGGATCGTACCATACAGCTTCAGCCCCAGTCCATAGAGCAGGATATGTATTTCGTCTACGCCAAGGGAAGAATGATGGGTACCTATCTGGACCCGGCAAGAGCGGTACAGGCCGCGGATAACCAGCTGGGAGTTGTCCTGAACCGGTGGCAGCAGTATGTCTGGGAAAGGGGAAATAAAAAGACTCAGACCCAGCTTACGGTGGAGGACATCCCCGCCGTTATCCGCTCCGGGACGACAGACAGGGCTCTGATCGCACAGGAAACAGGAGACGAGGGCTTTATCCTGGATCTTTCCGGTTGTACGCTGGACAGCGTATTGTATGAGGTGAGTACAGGAAGGCCGATCATTGCCCGTATTTCCCAGACGGAAACTGTGGTAATCGTAGGGTATGATCCCTTCAATACATGGCTGATTAATACCAAGACAGGGGAGGTCTACGCCTATGGTTATGAGGAGAGCGAAGAGCTCTTCGAGAAAATGGGGAATATCTTTTTGACATATATGGAGAATGCGGTATACTGAACAAAAGAAAGGAGAGCTGGCCATGGATGAACTGTTTGCCAAGATGCAGGCGAAATTTGACGAATTATTTGGTACAGACCCGGATATCAGAAGGTATTTTGCCCCGGGTCGTGTCAATCTGATCGGTGAACACACCGACTATAACGGAGGGCATGTTTTTCCCTGTGCCCTGACGATCGGCACCTACGGCCTTGCCAGAAAAAGGCAGGATCGAAAGCTGCGCTTTTACTCCATGAATTTTTCCCGGGCAGGCCTGATTGAGAGTTCCCTTGACGATCTTACCCCTTCGGAAAAGGCCGGCTGGACCAATTATCCCAAGGGAGTGGTATGGACCTTTGCCAAGCGAGGATATGTCTGCGATACCGGCTTTGACTTTTTGATTTACGGGACCATCCCCAGCGGCTCCGGTCTTTCCTCCTCTGCCTCTTTGGAGGTTCTGACAGGAACTGTTCTGAGAGACCTGTACGGTTTTTCCCAGCTGAGTAATGTGGATCTGGCCCTGATCGGTCAGTATTCCGAGAACAATTTTAATGGGATGAACTGTGGGATCATGGATCAGTTTGCCAGTGCCATGGGAAAGAAGGACTGTGCCATCTTTCTTGATACGAGTACCCTGAACTATGAGTATGCCAATATTGTTCTGGAGAATGCGAAAATCGTCATTACCAACAGTAAGGTCAAACACAGCCTGGTCAATTCCGCCTACAATGACAGACGCCGGGAATGCGAGACAGCCCTGGCTCAGCTGAAGAAGGTGGTGGATATCAATAGTCTCGGAGATCTTGACGAGGCGACCTTTGAAGCCAACAAGGCAGTCATCACAGACGATATCTGCCGCAGAAGAGCCAGACATGCCGTATATGAGAACCAGCGTACCCTGCGGGCGGTGGAAGCCTTGAAGAGAAAGGACATTACAGAGTTTGGCAGGCTGATCAATGAATCCCATGTCTCGCTGCGGGACGATTATGAGACCTCATGCCCGGAATGCGATCTTCTGGCTGAGCTGGCCTGGAAGCATCCCGGTGTCCTGGGATCGCGCATTACCGGAGGAGGATTTGGCGGCTGTACGGTCAGTATCGTGGAAAACGATCAGGTGGATTCCTTTATCCAGAATATTGGGAAGGCCTATAAAGACCAGGTTGGCCATGAGGCGGAATTCTATGTCGTCGAGATTGGCGATGGCGCCCGCAGGCTGTAAAAGAGAGGGGGAAGATGCATGCTTGATGAAGCTGTCAGGAAGCTGGTGAATTATGGACTCAGGAAGGAACTGATTTCTGAATCGGAGGTCATCTACACCACGAATCTGATCCTGGATGTCATGAAGGAGGATGAATATACGGATCCGGAGGGAGAATGCCCCGAAGAGGAGCTGGAAGACATCCTGAAGGAGCTTTTGGACGAAGCGGTGAAGCGAGGGCTGATCGAGGATACCGTCACCCAGCGGGATCTTTTCGATACCAGGCTGATGAACTGTCTTCTCCCACGTCCCTCTCAGCTGCAGAAGAAGTTTTGGGAGCAGTATGAAATCTCTCCCCGTCAGGCTACGGATCTGTATTATCGCTTTAGCCAGGACAGTGACTATATCCGTCGTTACCGGATTGCCAAGGACGAGAAATGGAAGACAGCAAGCCCCTACGGAGATATCGATATCACCATCAATCTGTCCAAGCCGGAAAAAGACCCGAAGGAAATCGCTGCGGCCAAGCTGATGAAGGCCAGCAGCTATCCCAAATGCCTGCTCTGTGCGGAAAACGAGGGATATGCAGGCAGGGCAAACCATCCGGCCCGGAATAACCACAGGATTATTCCGCTGACAATCAATGATTCACCCTGGGCGCTGCAGTATTCGCCTTATGTCTACTATAATGAACACTGCATTGTCTTCAATCGGATTCACACGCCTATGAAGATCGAACGGGCGACCTTCCGCAAGCTGTTCGATTTTGTTAAGCTCTTTCCCCATTATTTTCTGGGTTCCAATGCGGATCTTCCCATCGTCGGGGGCTCCATCCTGAGCCACGATCATTTTCAGGGGGGGCATTATACCTTTGCCATGGAAAAAGCCGGGATGGAAAAGAGTATCGTGATACCCGGCTATGAAGATGTTGAGGCGGGGATTGTCCACTGGCCATTGTCGGTGATCCGGATCCGTCACAAGGATGATGAAAAGCTGGTAGATCTGGCAGCGCATATCCTTGAGACCTGGCGGGGATATTCGGATGAAGCTGCCTTTATCTTTGCCGAGACCGATTCAGAGCCTCACAATACCATCACGCCCATAGCAAGAATGCGGGAAGGTCTGTTTGAACTGGATCTCACCCTACGGAACAATATCACCACAGAAGAGCATCCCCTGGGCCTGTTTCATCCCCATGCGCAGTATCATCATATCAAGAAGGAAAACATCGGCCTGATAGAGGTTATGGGGCTGGCAGTACTTCCCTCCCGCCTGAAGGAGGAGCTGAAACTCCTGGGAGAATATCTGGTTTCCGGGAAGGATGTGGCTTCTCATCCGGATCTTGTCAAGCACGCCGACTGGGTCAGGGAATTCCTTCCCCGATATGAGAGAATCGATGAACAAAACGTTCATCAGATCCTTCAGCATGAGGTTGGCACCGTCTTTGTCCATGTTCTGGAGGATGCAGGGGTATTCAAATGCACAAAAGAGGGAAGAGCCGCCTTCGATCGGTTTATTGCCACTCTTTAACGATAAGATAAGAAATGAATAAACAATCTGCAAGCGGCATGATTCCGCAGTAATTAAAAAAGTTAAAGGACAATAAAAATATGGATTTAATCACAGTTAGGGAATTATTTAGGAACACAACACAATATCTGGATCAGGACGTCACTGTCGGAGGCTGGGTCAGGAGCATCCGTGATTCAAAGGCCTTTGGCTTTATCGTTTTGCATGACGGAACCTTTTTCAATCCGGTACAGGTCGTCTACCATGATACGATGGAAAACTTTGCCGAGATCTCCAGGCTGAACGTGGGTGCCGCGATCATCGTATCCGGAAAGCTGGTGGCGACACCGCAGGCAAAGCAGCCTTTTGAGATTCAGGCCGAGACGGTATGTGTGGAGGGGGCGTCCGCTCCGGATTATCCCTTGCAGAAGAAGCGTCATACCCTGGAGTATATGCGCACGATCACTCATCTAAGGCCAAGGGCGAATATGTTCCAGGCTGTGTTCCGCATCAGATCCCTTTGTGCCTATGCCATTCATAAATTTTTCCAGGAGAGGGGGTTTGTCTATGTCCATACTCCTCTGATTACGGGCAGTGACGCAGAGGGGGCCGGCGAGATGTTCCGGGTGACTACCCTTGATCCCGCGAATCCACCCCTTGACGGACAGGGAAATGTGGATTTTTCCATGGATTTCTTTGGAAAGGAAACAAATCTTACCGTGAGCGGCCAGCTCAACGGAGAGACCTTTGCCCAGGCCTTCCGCAATATCTATACCTTCGGGCCAACCTTCCGGGCGGAGAACTCCAATACCACCCGTCATGCCGCAGAGTTCTGGATGATAGAGCCGGAATGCGCCTTCTATGACCTGCAGGATGACATGGATCTGGCGGAGGCTATGATCAAATATATCATCAGCTATTGCCTGGAAAATGCGCCGGAGGAGATGGCCTTCTTCAATACCTTTGTCGATAAAGGCCTGTTGGAACGCCTTAACCACGTGGTGAATTCGGAGTTTGGTCATGTCACATATACAGAAGCGGTAGAGATCCTGCAGAAGAACAACGACAAATTTGACTATAAGGTTCACTGGGGAAGCGACCTGCAGACAGAACATGAGCGCTATCTGACAGAGCAGGTGTTTCAACGCCCCGTATTCGTCACTGACTATCCCAAGGAGATAAAAGCCTTTTATATGAAGCTGAATGAGGATGGCAGGACGGTGGCCGCTATGGACTGTCTGGTGCCTGGGATCGGTGAGATCATCGGCGGCAGCCAGAGAGAAGAGAATTATGACAAGTTAAAGGCAAGAATGGATGAGCTGGGTATGAAGGAAGCGGATTATGATTTTTATCTGGATCTTCGGAAATACGGAACTACCCGGCATGCCGGCTTTGGGCTGGGCTTTGAGCGCTGCGTCATGTATCTGACCGGTATGGGAAATATCCGTGACGTTGTGCCCTTCCCGCGTACAGTGGGCAATTGTGACCTGTAATACCAACGCTTTGAAGAAATAAGGAGGCGCGAGGATGAGATTTATCCATCTGGCGGATGTACATCTGGGCGCCGTTCCGGACAGGGGATATCCCTGGTCCGCAAGACGGCAGGAGGAGATATGGGATACCTTCCGCCAGGTTATCGCTACAATCCGGGAGGAGTCCGTGGATTTTCTGCTGATTGCCGGTGATCTTTTTCACGGACAGCCCCTGCTGCAGGAGCTGAGGGAGGTTTCTGCGCTCTTTGAACAGATTCCTCAGACCCGCGTTTTCGTCATGGCAGGAAATCATGACTATCTGAAGGAGGATTCTGCTTATCGCAGATTCACATGGCCTGACAATGTATATTTCTTTTCCGGAGAAAAGCCGGAGAGGGTGAAGGATCCTCTTCTTCCTGTTTATATTTACGGCCTTAGCTATGAACATCAGGAGATTACCCAGGCTTTGTATGAAGAGCTTGTCCCTTGGTCAGATCAGGAGGAATTTCAGATCAAAGAAGAGGATCAGGAGCCTTTTGAGGAGTTTCACATTCTTCTGGCACACGGGGGGGATGCCAGGCATATTCCTATAGATCTGCGGGCAATCTCCCGATCCGGGTTTGATTACATTGCCCTGGGGCATATTCACAAGCCCCAGATACTGATCCGTGACAGAGCTGCCTATTCCGGCGCTTTGGAGCCCCTGGACAGAAACGATACAGGAGAACACGGTTATATTGTCGGATGGACGCAGAAGGGAATTCTCAGAACCCGTTTTGTCCCCGCGGCCAGAAGAAGTTATGTTGACCTGGTTGTGGATGTTACCCCAGAGGACACACAGGTCTCCCTGGAGGAACAGGTACAGACCAGGGTCCGTTCAGAAGGGGCGGGGAATATCTATCGGATTATTCTCAACGGTTTCAGAGCACCGGAACAGATGTTCATACCGGAACGTCTCAAGAGGCTGGGAAATGTTCTGGAGATACAGGATAATACCAAACCCCATTATGAGCTAAAGGAATTGTATAACGCTTACCGGAGCACCTTGATCGGTGACTATATCGCTTCCTTTTTTCCGGAAGCCATCGGCAGATCCGACGATTGGGATCCGGTTGAGGAAAAGGCCTTGTTTTATGGGCTGCAGGCGCTTTTGGAGACACACTAACACGAAAGATGGATGTTCATGCAGATCAACAAAATTATCATTCGCAATTTTGGTAAGATTCAGGATTGTACGCTGGAGCTTTCCGATGGGCTGAATGTACTTTCCGGCTCTAATGAGAGCGGAAAGACTACCTTTTATCATTTTCTGCGTGGCATGCTTTTCGGCATGACCAGGAAACGGGGGAAGGCTGCCGGCAAAGATACCTATTCCAGCTATGAGCCTTGGGAGAATCCGGATACCTTCGGAGGGACGATCTGGTTTTCCACCGATGGAAAAGAGTACCGGCTCACCAGGAATTTCAGCAGGACACACCATCGATTTGAACTGACAGAGCTTGATACCGGCAGGAGGCATACCCAAAGAGAGCTGGAGATTTTGCTGGGAGGGGTCAGCGAGGCAGTCTACGACAATACTGTTGCTGTCGGCCAGCTCAAGAGTGTGACCGGTCCTGATCTGACAAGGGAGCTGACCAACTATATGGCCTCCTGCCAGGGGGCGGCCGACAGCAGGATTCGGCCGGATAAGGCGGAACAGCTTTTGAAGCTGTATCGCAAGGGCTTTATGGATCAGAAAGAGAAACGCTCCAGGCAGCTTGAGCAGGAGATAGACAAGCTGCATGCCAAGGAGGAGATCTGGGAAAAGGAGCTGACGTCAGTCCAGAACAAGCTGGTCGAAATGGTTCCACATCGTGACAGCCTTGGTGCCATAGAAGCAAATCCGAAAAAGACTCTGGAAAAGGAGCCAAGGTTGCTGCGTCTGCAAAAAGCGCAGAGAATATACCTGCTCCTCTCGATTTTGGGCGGGATGGGAACAGTGGTGTTTCTTACTCTTCTTCTGCTGGGAATACCTGCCCAGGGAAACAGGATGATCTATGGCTTTTTATGGGCAGGACTCTCTCTCGGTGGAGTATGGCTGCTGGTGCGGAATATCATAATGGCAAGGAAAGCAAGTGAACGCAGGATCAGGCTGTACAGATCGCTGGATCAGAAGGAGCATGAAAGAAAAAGGAAAAACCGCCTGCGTGAGAAGCTGGATTGGTCGATTGCTCAGCTAAGAGAGCAGGAGAAGGAGCTTTTATCTTCCCTGGAGAATGTCCGATCGGAATATCAGGCCCAGGAGGATCTGCTCTATGAGAGGGGAACCTGGGATGAGGAGATAGAAGCGCTCAATCTGGCTCTTACCCGCATCAGGGAGGCTTCAGATGCGATCCGAGGCAGGATAGGAGAGGATCTTCAGACAAGAACTTCCCAGATTCTGGCAGAACTTACCGATGGGAAATACAAGCAGGTATCTTTGGATGAGCAGCTTCATATGACTGTGATGGATCGGGAACGATCCGTTGATGTGGAGCAATTGAGCCGGGGAACGATTGAGCAGATCTTCTTCGCTTTTCGTATGGCTTCTGCAGAGCTTTTGTGCGAAGGAAAACACTTTCCTATTGTCCTGGATGATGTCTTCGGCATGTACGATGAAGAACGGTTGACTGCCGCCTTGACCTGGCTTTCCCGCCAGGAAAGGCAGGTCATCCTCTGTACCTGTTCAGACCGGGAGGGAAGATTGCTGGATGAGGCAGGACTGGAATACCACGAGCTGAAATTGTCCTGACGGAACAGTGATACGGAGCTTTAATTAGGGAGGAGGGCATCGTTTGAAAAAAGATGTTTTCACAAGAATCCGTTTTCTTTTGCTTTTGGTTTTTCTGGTGGTGCCTCCTGTCATGACCCAGGGCGCGGAAGCTATTGCGCCAACAGACAAAACTGTGCTTAGCAAGGAGAGAAGCCTGGATTTAGGGGAGATACTGCAGGAGCTGCTTGGAAATGGTGCGGAAGAATCTGTTCCATCGGAAGGTCAGGACGGTTTTTTGGCCGGACTGGGGAATCTTCTGGATCTTCTGGGGGTGACGACCCACCCTCTCAGTCAATGTGAGATCAAGGCGATACCGGATCAGGCCTATACAGGTCAGCCTGTCACTCCCTCCATCACCATCAGCTACCAGGGAACCCGTCTGAAAAAGAATACCGATTACACGGTTAAGTACTCCAATAATACAAAAGTTGGGACGGCTCGTGTCACTTTGACGGGGAAGGGCTCCTTTACCGGTACCCGTTCCGTTTCCTTTAAAATTGTCCGCAAAACGTCCTCCCGGAAAAAGCCAGGGACTTCGGGTCAGACAGCTAAGCTTTCCGTGAGTCTGTCGAAGACCTCTTATGTCTATGACGGTAAGGAACACAGGCCGACGGTCAAGGTGACGGTAAAGGGGAAAACAGTGACAAAGGCTGATTATACCCTTACCTATAAAAACAATAAAAATGTGGGAATCGCCCTTGTCACGGTGAAGGGAAAGGGAGACTATAAAAATCTGACCGGAGAAGCCACCTTCAAGATTACCCTGAAGAAAATCGGATTGCGATCCCTGAGCAAGGGAAAGGAAGGAGAGGCCAAGGCCTCCTGGAACATTGATACTCAGGCGGACGGTTATGAGCTGTCTGCCTGTACCAATAAAGGGTTTGGTTCCGGAACGGTAAAAGCCAAGGTGACAGATTGCCGGATCAGTTCATATCTGTTTGAAAGCCTGAAAAGCAAAAAGAAATACTATATCCGCATCCGTTCCTATAAGAAGGTTGGCTCTTCCGTCTGGTACAGTACCTGGAGTGCACCGAAAGAGATCACGGTTCCCTAAAAAACTGCGCAGCAAAAAACGTCCTGAGAAAGCAGCTGGTTCGCTGATTTCAGGACGTTTTTTTCGGAAAAATCTTATTCTTTACTCATCTCTGTCGTCCGGTTTATCAAAGCCGGATACGGCGGAGATGGCAGCAATGATTCCGATCAGAACTGCCAACAGGCTCATGCCGCAAAAGACGACAACGGCTACGATGACGGGAAAATCCATAAGCACTCCTTTCCTCGTTCAGAAAACGCAAGAAATGAAAGATCTTTCTTCGCATACTATAGATTTTGACATAAAGAGTACATTTTTACAAGTGTTTTTTTTGCGGCGCTTCGGAAAGACCAGAGCTGACACTTACCAGACGGTCGCCCTGGTAGCGTACCTTCAAATCGATGTGATCCTGGCCGTCCAGAAGCGGCTTTAGAAAATAGTGGTCGCCCTCCCACATGGGCAGGGAAAGAATCTTATCCTCATCGATCCAGCGCAGAATCCCCTCCTGGCAGTCCGGGGACAGTTCCCCGCTATATTCTGTTCCGGTATACAGGAACATATATTCATTATCCCAGGTATCGGAGACAAAGGTAACGACACCGTGAAGATGAAAACGGGTGAGGGTGAGGCCGGTTTCTTCAAATACTTCGCGGATCAGGCATTGATCCGGTGTTTCTCCCTCCTCAAACTTTCCGCCGACGCCGACCCATTTTCCCTGATTCAGATCGTTTTCCTTCTTATTTCGATATAACATAAGTATTTTCCCGTTTTTACGGATATAACACAGAGTCGTGAGGATAAAATGTTTGACCATGTGGATCTTTCCTTTTCTGTCCGAGATGGATGCGTACGATGTACAAAAAAAGTTTATGATTCAGATTCCGGAATATAACACAGATCTTCGCTCAGAAGCTTCACATAGGACAGGAGGCGTTCTTTTTGCCTGGGAGATAATTTACTGATCGTGCTGTTGATGTCGATATCGACAGAGGAAAGGCTTCCATACCCAAGAATATCATTTGGAGTGCAATGATAGGTTTCGCAGAGAGTGCGGAGCTCAGAAATCTTAAAATCAGCATTGCCTGTCTCGATGTCTGACGCGTGATTGATGCTGCATAGCAGAATATCAGTGGTTTCCTGCTGGGAGATCCCCACATCGACTCTGGCGCATTTGAGTCTGCGTCCGACACTGAGCAGCCATTCTTTATTGGAATCCCTGCGTTCTTGCTGAAGAGCCTTTTTATGGTCTGAATCCAGATCCTTAAAAAATAGATTTACTTCTTTTGTTTCTGCTGGCATAGATTCTTCCTCCTTATTGAAAATCTTTCCAGGTTAAAGCAAAAAAGTGTTTCCTGCTCGGAATTATACATCAAGATACAGAAAAAATAAAGGGAATGTGACAAAATATGAGCTTGTGACTATGGTTTTTTTACGGTACAATGCATATAATGTATAGTATGTTCTAGCATTTCCTGCGGAATCATGCCATTTTCAGCGGCGGAAAATCTGGCGCAGAAAACGAATCAAAATTCAGATATTTTGTTTTTTTACTGTGTGACACACCTTTTCTATCATGAAGAAAGAGGATGACAGATCATGAAAATTGTATTGAAAAATCTTACCAAACGATATCCCAATCGGAATCGGAAGATCCATGATGACGTGATAGCGGTCAATGATTTTAACTTTGAGATTCCGGATGGACAGCTGGTTGGTCTCCTGGGACCTTCCGGCTGTGGGAAAAGCACCACTCTGAACATGATCTGCGGCCTGGAAAAGCCTTCATCAGGTAAAATTTTCTTTGGCGAGGATGATGTGACCGAACTGCCGCCGGAGAACAGAGGGGTGGGCATGGTATTCCAGAGCTACGCCCTGTATCCGCATCTTACCGTCCGTCAGAATATCCTCTTCCCGCTGGAGAACCGTAAGGGAGACGACAGGCTTTCTAAAGAGCAAATGCTGGAAAAAGCCCGGGAGGCTGCCAGTCTGGTCCAGATCGATGCCTTGATGGACCGTAAACCCCGGGAACTGTCCGGTGGGCAGCAGCAGCGGGTGGCGATTGCCCGGGCTCTGGTCAAAATGCCCCGCGTCCTTCTTCTGGACGAACCCTTATCTAATCTTGACGCCAGGCTTCGTCTTCAGACCAGGGAGGAGATCCGCCGGATTCAGAGGGAAACGGGGATCACCACGGTATTTGTCACCCATGACCAGGAGGAGGCCATGAGCATCTCCGACAGTATTGTTGTTATGGAGGCGGGAGTGGTACAGCAGATCGGCAAACCCCAGGAGGTTTATGATGAGCCGGTCAATCTGTTTGTGGCGAAATTCCTGGGGACTCCGCCAATCAATGTCTTTGAAGGAAAAATAAAGAAGGAAATGCTGTATATCGGTGAAGAAGCCGTGATGGAAGTGCCGAAGCTGCCGGACCAGGAGGTGACGGTGGGAATCCGTCCGGAAGGATTTGCCTTGAAGGAAAAGGGAACATTGTCCTGCCGCCTGAGTGCTGTGGAGGTTACCGGAAGGGATACCAGTATTGTGGCAACGCATCCTGCCTGTTTAAGCCCCCAGCTTCGGGCGATCATTCCTTCCGAATCTCAGGTGACGGGCCGGGATGGCTTTGTGAGCTTTGACCTGAAGCCTGCTAAGGTGAAGCTGTTTGACCGGGTCACTTCTAAGCGGATCTGGTGACGGGAGGGAAGCGATGGAGAAAAATAATAGAAAAGCCTGGCTGTATCTTTTGCCGGCCCTTCTTTTTCTGGGAGTTTTTCTTGTATACCCTTTGTTTGACGTCATGATATATTCTGTGGAGGAGGGCTATAATTTTGCCTCGCAGACCTTTTTCGGCATGGGAAAATACAATTATGCCTATGTCCTGAGAGATCCCTATTTTCTGCAAGCGTTGAAGAACACCTTCATCCTGGTTATCATCACGGTTCCGGTTTCCACAGGTATTGCCCTCCTGATCTCGGTGGGGCTTAATTCTATCCGTTTTCTGAAGGAGTTCTTCCAGACGGTTTTTTTTCTGCCTTATGTGACGAATACTCTGGCGGTAGGATTGGTTTTTATGATCCTTTTCAAAAAGACTCCCTATTCGGATGGCTTCGTTAACCTGATCATCCATGCCCTGGGCGGTTCTTCTGTGGATTTCATTGAGGGTCCCTACTGGGCCAAGATGACCGTCATGTGTCTGTATACCATTTGGGTGGTCATGCCCTTTAAGATTCTGATTCTGACCAGTGCCCTGGCTTCTGTCAATCCGGATTACTATAAAGCGGCAAAGGTGGACGGAACGAAAAACCTGCGTATTTTTACCCGGATCACCCTGCCTATGATCTCTCCGATGATCTTTTATCTGATTATCACAGGCTTTATCGGTGCCTTTAAGGCCTATTCTGACGTGGTAGCCATTTTCGGTACCAATCTGAACGTGGCAGGGATGAATACCATCGTCGGCTATGTCTACGACATGCTCTACGGGGACAGTGGCGGATATCCCTCCTATGCCTCGGCGGCTGCCCTGATCTTGTTTGCCATCGTTCTGACCATCACCTGTATCAATCTGCTTATACGCAAAAAAAGCGTTTTTTCCTCTTGAGGTGACCTATGGAAAAACAGGAAGATTTTTTGAAGATTGAGAGTAGCGCAAAAAGACGGTATGCCATCAGGAAGACGGTAACCTACATTCTGCTCTTTCTCTGGGGGCTGATCGTACTGTTTCCCTTCTACTGGATGATCCTGACCTCGGTAAAAAGCTACGGTGCCTACAACTCGGAATATATTCCCAGGCTTTATACCGCCTCGCCTACTCTGCAGAATTATAAGGATGCCTTTACTACAGTTTCCCTGGGCAGGTATTTTGGGAATACTCTGATCTTTACGGTTATTACGACAGGCCTGATGCTGATGGTCATTGTTTTTGCGGCCTTTGCCTTTGCCAGGCTGAATTTTAAGGGGAAAAATCTGCTTTTTACTCTATTTCTGGCGCTGATGATGATCCCCAATGAGCTGGTAGTCATTACGAATTTTGTGACGATTACAAACTGGGGACTGAGAAATACTTTTCTGGGACTGATTCTTCCCTCCGTGACTTCTGTTTTCTATATTTATCTTCTAAAGGAAAATTTTGAGCAGATTCCGGATGAACTGTATAAGGCTGCCAAGGTAGATGGTACTTCGGACCTGAAATATCTCTTTAAGGTGATGCTGCCCATCTGTCAGCCCACCGTAGTGACGATTGTGATCCTGAAGGTGATAGAATGCTGGAACTCCTATGTCTGGCCTCGGCTGATCACTGACGATGAGGCGTATTTCCTCGTGTCCAATGGGATTCAGGAAATTCGGGAGAACGGGTTTGGCAGGGACAATATCCCGGCTATGATGGCAGCGGTTGTCGTGATTTCTGTGCCTTTGATCGTCCTCTTTCTCCTTTTCCACAAAAAGATAATGGCTGGCGTGTCGAGAGGAGGAACAAAGGGATGAAAAAAAGATGGATAGGAATGGGGCTTGCTCTTGCTTGTGTGTGCCTGGCCTTGGGCTTGACAGGCTGTCATGGCTCAAAGAATACGACAGGCTTTTCTGTCCCGGAAGAGTTTGACGATAAGAGAAACTATGAGATTACCTTTTGGGCAAAAAACGATACGAACAAGAACCAGACCAAAATCTATGGAAAGGCGATTGAGGATTTTCAGACCCTGTATCCCAATATCACAGTGAATCTACGTCTGTATACGGACTATGGGAAGATTTACAACGATGTCATAACGAATATCGTGACGAAGACGACGCCGAATGTCTGCATCACCTACCCGGATCATATTGCAACCTATCTGACAGGGAATCATGTGGTGGTGCCTCTGGATGACCTTTTTGCCGATGAGAAATATGGCCTGGGCGGGACTGAGGTGAGATATGACGCGCCTGAGCAGGAGGAGATCATCCCGGAGTTTTTAGAGGAGTGCCGGATCGGGGAGCAGTATTACGCGGTTCCCTATATGCGATCGACAGAAGCCTGTTATGTGAACAAAAGCTTTGTGGAGCAGCTTGGTTTTGAGCTTCCCCAGGTATTGACCTGGGATTTTGTCTGGGAGGTGTCGGAAGCGGCACTCGAGAAAAACCAGGACGGAACCTATAAGCTGAATGGGCAGAATGTTTTGATCCCTTTCCTGTATAAGTCAACGGATAATATGATGATCCAGATGCTGAAGCAGAAGGATGCCGCTTATTCTACGGATGAGGGGGAGATCCTTCTGTTTAATGACACAACCAGGGAGCTGCTTGCAGGTCTTGCCCCGCATGTGCAAAGCTCAGCCTTTTCCACCTTCAGGATTTCCGGTTATCCGGCAAATTTCCTGAATGCCGGACAGTGTATTTTTGCTGTGGATTCTACAGCGGGTTCCACCTGGATGGGAACAGATGCCCCCCTCATGGATATCAGTGCCGAGAAGGTAGTGGAATTTGAGACGGCTGTGCGGCCGGTTCCTCAGTTTGATCCGGAGAATCCCTGGATGATTTCCCAGGGTCCTTCTATCTGTGTCTTCAACAAGGATGATCCGCAGGAGGTCCTGGCCTCCTGGCTTTTTGCCCAGTTTCTTTTGAGCAATGATGTTCAGGTTGCTTATTCCCAGACCGAGGGCTATGCTCCTGTGACGCGTAAGGCCATGGAGTCAGAAGCCTATCAGGATTATCTGTCTCTGAGCGGCGCTGACAATGAGCTTCACTACCGGGTCAAGCTGGATGCGGTCAGGCTGCTTCTGAATCATGTGGAGAACACCTTTGTAACGCCTGTCTTTAATGGGTCGGCTTCTCTGCGCGATGCTGCCGGGCAGCTGGTGGAGAATACGGTGAAATCGGTTCGCCGTAAGGCTGTGATCGATGATGCCTTCTTTACCGATCTTTTTGACAGTGTTTCATCCTTGTACCATCTTGACCAGGGAGGGCAGTCAGCCTCTCCTGATGGGGACGACCTGGGTCCTCTGCCTGGCGGATCTAAGGCTCTTCTTTTAACCCTTGCTGCAGCCTGGGTGCTGATGGGAATCTATGTCCTTGTCGGATGGAGGACACGAAGGTGATGGGGAGGAGGTGTTTCCTTTTTTTCTTTCTTCTCCTTTTCATGCTCATGCCTTTGCAGGCTTTTGCTTCAGAGTATCACTTATACCAATCCCGCGCATTGGACGGATTCGGGGCTTTTAACAGAACCCTTTCCATCGATCCCATCGGTCGCAGTGAGGGGTTTTCGGCAGTCCTGTATGATAATACCAATGGTCTGCCGACCGCAGAGGCAAACGCGATCGTCGAGACGCCGGAGGGATTTATCTGGATTGGCAGTTACAGCGGACTGATTCGTTATGACGGCAATACCTTTGAAAGGATTGATTCCACAGATGGCATTTCCAGTGTGGTATGCCTTTTTGTGGATAGCCAGGATCGGCTGTGGATTGGAACCAATGACAGCGGAGTGGCTGTGATGGAGCGGGGAGAAATACACAAATGGGGCACCTTGGATGGATTGCAGGCTGCTGGTGTCCGTGCGATCATGGAAGATACTTCCGGCAGGGTTTATGTCGCCACCACAGCCGGGATCGACATGATCGGTCCGGACAAGGCGGTAGTTCCCCTGAATGATGAGAGAATCCATGAGCTTTCAGTGATCGACCTGAGAATGGGAGTGGATCAGCTGATCTACGGACTGACAAACCTGGGGGATCTGTTCACGATCAAGGACGGAAGGATCATCTCCTTTCTGAGTCATGAGGAAATCCGTGTAAAGGGTGTCATGTGTCTGCTGCCTGATCCCCTGAATCCGGGATATGTTTACGTTGGAACTGAGAGCTCGGAGATATATTACGGCAATCTGGAGAAGAATTTTGCAGCAATGGGGGTGAGAGACATTTCCCCTCTGGTCTATTCGGAAAACCTTGAGTTTATAGAAGGACGGCTCTGGATCTGTGCCGGGAACGGAATCGGTGTATTTGACAAAGAGGAAGGCCTTTTACTGCTGGAAAACGTACCGATGAATAATTCTGTCGGCAGTGTCATGGTGGATTATGAGGGTAATCTATGGTTTACTTCTACCCGCCAGGGCCTCATGAAAATAGTGCCGAATCAGTTTACGGATATCTATGAGAAATACAGTCTGCCTGAAAATGTGGTAAATTCCACATGTATGTACGGAAAAAGTCTTTTTGTCGGGACGGATTCGGGGCTCATGGTGCTGGACAAAAAAGGTGTGGTGTCCAGTATTCCTGTCAGAAATATCGTGACGGCTTCAGGGGAGCGCCTTGAGGTCTCGGATCTGGCTGTGCTTTTGAAGGACTGCCGGGTTCGTTCCATTATTATCGACAGTCGGGAACGATTATGGATATCAACCTGGAGAAAATATGGCCTGATCTGCTTTGATCAGGGAGACGTTACGGTCTTTACCAAGGATGACGGCCTGGTTTCCGATCTGATCCGTACCGTATATGAAAGACAGGATGGGTCAATCCTGGTGGCCTGTACAGGCGGAGTGAATGTGATAGAGGAAAATCAGGTCGTAGCCACCTACGGGGAGATGGACGGGATCACCAATACCTCGATTCTGACGGTGACAGAAGGATTCGGCAGGGAGATCATTCTGGGAACGGATGGCGGAGGCATCTTTATCCTGGACGAGGATGGCTGTCGGCATCTGGGAACGATGGATGGCTTGAGTTCTGAAGTGATTATGCGAATCAAGCCGGATCCGGAGAGGAAGATTTATTGGATTGTAACCAGCAATTCGCTTGCTTATATGACTGCAGACGGTCAGATTACTACGATACAGGACTTCCCATATGCCAATAATTTTGACCTGTATGAGAACAGTCTGGGTGATGTCTGGATTCTCAGCAGCAATGGGATCTATGTGGAGCATGCCCAAAAGCTGCTGGACAATCAGGAACTCCAACCAGTGTATTATGGGCGGGCAAACGGACTTCGCATGATAGCCACCGCAAATTCCTACAGCGGATTGACGGCAGACGGCGATCTCTATATTGCGGCCAGTACCGGAGTGACAAAAGTCAATATTGAAAAAGATTATGAAGAGATAAGCGATCTGAAGATGGCGGTTCCTTTCCTGGAGGCTGACGAGAACTGGGTTTATCCCAACGAAAACGGAGAATTTATCCTGCCGCCCCAGATAAAAAAACTGACGATCCCCAGCTTTGTCTTCAATTATTCCCTACTGGATCCGCAGGTTTCCTATCAGCTTGAGGGATTTGACAAGAACGCGGTCACCGTCAGGCGCAGTGACCTGCTGCCTGCTGATTATACCAACCTGCCGGGCGGCATCTATCGTTTTGTTCTGAAACTGTCAGATCCTATGGGCAGGGGAAGCGAACAGCTGTCTGTAAAAATCATCAAGCAAAAGGCACTCTATGAGCAGATCTGGTTTTATATTCCCTTGACTTTGCTTCTTCTGACCTTAATGTCGGCCAGCGTCAGACTCTATGTCCGCAGAAGAATGAGCAAGCTGGAAAAAAGACATCAGGAGGAGGTGGAAAAGGAGCGGATCAGCACGGAGCTGCAGACTGCCAGCCAGATACAGAAAAGCATGCTGCCTGGTATTTTCCCTGCCTTTCCGGAAAGGGAAGAATTTGATATCTATGCGACTATGGAACCGGCCAAAGAGGTAGGCGGTGACTTTTTTGATTTCTTTCTGATTGATACGGATCATTTGGCGATCGTCATGGCTGATGTCAGCGGCAAAGGTGTTCCTGCCGCCCTTTTTATGATGATGGCCAAGACCATTCTGCAGAGTAATGCCATACCAGGCAGGTCTGCGGCGGAAATTCTGACAAGAACAAATCATGCTGTATGCGCCAATAACCAGATGGAAATGTTTGTCACAGTCTGGCTGGGGATTTTGGAGATCAGTACGGGACGTATGAGGGCAGCGAATGCCGGACATGAATATCCGGTGATCAAACAGGGAAATACCTTTTCTGTTTATAAGGATAAGCATGGGTTTGTCGTCGGTGCGGTGGATGGCATGAAATATAAGGAATATTCCCTGCAGCTGCATCCAGGAGATAAACTGTTCCTGTATACGGACGGCATTCCGGAAGCGGAAAACCAGGATGGCGAGATGTTCAGCCCGACGAGGATGGTTGAGGCACTGAACAAAAAGCCGGACGGGACGACTCGTGAGATCATGGCAAATGTGAGATCCGCAGTTGCCGATTTTGTCGGAGAAGCGGAGCAGTTCGATGATCTGACGATGCTTTGCCTGGATTATCGTGGATAAATGTATCGGCCTGGATTCTGAGGCTCCTGTTATTTCATGAGCGATTCGGTTTTCCGGCAGCAAAAATCGTTTGACATGATTCGGAAATGCATTATAATAAATAGGGTAAACGAATAAAAGTCTTGCATTTTCTTTCGTTTGCTGTGCCGAATTCGCACCGCTACAAACGGCGTGGTTGGGCAGGTGAGTTGTGTGCATACCATATAAACCCTATCGAGAGCTTTCCGGGACAGAAGAGGAAAAGCCTGAGAAGCCGGGAGGCTTAAGAGAAGGAACCAGAGGAAAAAGGAGGATCTCATGAAAAGAAGAATTGCTATCCTGATCGCCAGTGTTTGTGCCCTGACTGCAATGACCTGCATCGGAGCAGCCGCGGAAGAAAAAAGCGAAGGCGTTATGACCTACGAAGAGTACGTAGCTGCTGAACTGGATTCAGAAGTTGTCGTAGAGACCTATGTACAGGCCAAGCAGTCCTGGTGGCAGGACACAGCCACCCTCTATACCCAGGACGAAGATGGTGCCTATTTTATCTACAGTGCAGCCTGTTCAGAAGAAGATTATGAAAAGCTTGTCGAGGGGACAAAGATAAAGGTCACGGGCTACAAATCCGAGTGGGAGGGGGAAGTCGAAATCGTTGACGCCACCTTTGAGATCGAAGAAGGAGAATTTATCGCCGAAGCAGAGGATGCGACCGAGCTACTTGGCAAGGATGAACTGATTGATCTTCAGAACCGCAAGGTTTCCTTCAAGGGACTGACCATTGAAGCAGCCGGTCAGGATGATGACGGCAATGACCTTGCTTTCCTCTACAGCTACGATGGATCCGGCCAGGATGGAGACGACCTGTATTTCAATGCCTCTCTGGATGGAGAAACCTACTCCTTTACCGTAGAATCCTACCTTTGCGACAATACCACCGACGTCTACAAAGCAGTGACAGAGCTTGAGATCGGTGATGTCGTAGATATGGAAGGCTTCCTTTACTGGTATCAGGGTGCCAATCCCCATATCACCTCCATTGCCGCAGCGGAATAACAATCTGCGCGTCAACTCCTTTTCGGAGAATCTTTGATAGAATAGGGTAGGGGGAGGCGCCCCTGCCATAAAAAAGCACCTGGCATTCCATGCAAATGCCAGGTGCTTTTTCCTTCTTCTATCCTATCGAAGAATACTACCGATGCCTTTTTTCTCATACTGGATCCCATATCCGACGGGATGACCATGGTAGGTGAATTCACTCCGGATCAGAAAGGGACCCGCCGCATTACTTTCCAGGGATTGACGAGAGCTTATCTCTGAACGGCTTGTGCCGACAGGAATGGTAAGTACCACATTTTCCCGGAAGGGAAAGACCGATCCGCCATCGGCTGCAGGCTTAAGGATGAATCTTTCACTGGGAAGCAGTGAAGGGGTCGGATTCTGGCTGATGGACAGGCGCAGATGTTCAAAATTACTATAGGCATAGTCCAGAAGGGCTGCCGTATCCGGGAAGGCGCCGATGGTGGAGGATAGAACGACGACAACCAGGTTCATGCCGTCACGCTGACAAAAAGTAACCAGGGTATTTCCGGCATCATCCGTATAACCTGTTTTTCCCCCGACAACTCCTTCATAATAATAATCTCTTCCTTCCATCATCCTGTGATTGTTTAACAGATAACGGGTCTCCTTCATAATATTGGTCGGTGGGATCTCATAATAATCCGTAGTATAGTAGCGGCGGAATGTGAGATTATTCCAGGCGGCCTTGCCGATTAAAGCCATATCCCTGGCTGTGGTAACATGGGTCGAATCCGGGAGCCCATTGGGATTGTTAAAATGGGTATGGGTGCAGCCCAGCTGACGTGCCCGCAGATTCATCAGCTCTACGAACTTCTTTTCCGATCCACTGACCAATTCTCCCAGCATTAGCGCCATTTCATTGGCCGATTCCAGCATAAGCGCCATCAGGCCCTGTTCGACGGTGAATTTTTCATTCGTGTCTCCATAAATCGAAGAACTGCCCGGCTCAATCCCATATGCGGCGGACTCTGTCATGACAAAGGAATCAGACGGATTCAGGTACTCACAGGCCAGCAGACCGGTCATAACCTTGGTGATACTGGCCGGATAATGCGGAGTATCAATATTCTTGGCATAGAGAATGGCATCCGTATCCAGATCCATGACAATAGCGGCAGCTCCCTCAATCAGAGGCCCCTCAGGCCAGTTTTCCCAGGAATTGCTCTGAGGAGCATCCTGGTAAGTGGGCAAATGAGATTCCGTGGGAGCACTGGACTGGGAAGAAGATTCTGCCTGTTCCGACTCTCCTTCATCCTGTGTCCGATTCTCGGCTGCTTCCCCTTCCAAAGTCTCTGTGGAAGAAGCCTCCTGAGCCGGAGATATCGCAGACCAGCTTAATACCAAAGAGAAGCATATAATTATGGAAAGCATTTTTCGAATCAATAACTTCATATGTAAAAGATCCTCCCAGTCTCAACCGATAGCCAATGGGTAATTTTATCGTATGTGCATACTGACATTATAACAATTTATGATTCTAATGTAAAGTTATGTCTTTTGCAGCACGAAAAGCCTGGACAAAGGAAAGAAATAATGCACGATTCCATTTTTGCCGCAAAAGATATCAATAGGCATAGTTCCCAAGAAAAAGTCTATATATCCCCGCGGAATTGGAACAAGTGCAGAATTGGATGAAAAGCCTTGACGAGCCTTTGAGAGAGACCATATAATAATACGCTAACGAACAAATTACTGAGAAAGTCCGGGAGTCCAGACCGAAGGTGCAGGACGATTGCTTCTTTCTCGTAAACGATAAGGCTTGACGGAACAGTTGCCTGGCATTTGAGAAAGCGGGAGATGGAGGTTAAAAAACAGTGTACCAGAAAGTAGATACCAACCTGAATTTCGTCGACAGAGAAAAGAATATCGAGAGATTCTGGAAAGAAAACCATATTTTTGAAAAAAGTATGGAGATCCGCGAGGGAGGACCTACCTATACCTTTTATGACGGGCCGCCCACGGCCAATGGAAAGCCCCATATCGGTCACGTGCTGACTCGAGTCATAAAGGATATGATCCCGCGTTATCGTACCATGAAGGGTTATATGGTTCCCCGCAAGGCAGGATGGGATACCCACGGACTGCCTGTGGAGCTTGAGGTTGAAAAAAAGCTGGGAATCAACGGCAAGGATCAGATTGAAGAATATGGGATCGAGCCATTCATCAAGCAGTGTAAGGAGAGCGTCTGGAAGTATAAGGGCATGTGGGAGGATTTCTCCGGTACTGTCGGCTTTTGGGCAGATATGGACAACCCCTATGTTACTTATCATGACGACTTTATCGAGTCTGAGTGGTGGGCTCTGAACGAAATCTGGAATAAAGGGCTCTTGTACAAAGGATTTAAGATCGTACCTTATTGTCCCAGGTGTGGGACACCGCTTTCCGCACAAGAGGTCTCCCAGGGATATAAGACTGTCAAGGAACGCTCTGCCATCGTCCGCTTCCAGATGAAGGACGAGGAAGGGTATTTCCTGGCATGGACCACTACACCGTGGACCCTTCTTTCCAACACGGCGCTCTGCGTAAATCCCGACGAGACCTATGCCAAGGTAAAGGCTGCAGACGGCTGCATCTATATTCTGGCTCAGGCTCTCTTAGATCCTGTTCTTGGCAGTCTTGGTGATGAGAAAAACGGCATCCCGGCCTACGAGGTGATCTCCACCTGCAAGGGGAAGGAGTTGGAGTACAAGGAGTACATTCCCCTGTATCCCTGTTGCGCCGAGGCTGCCGAAAAGCAGCATAAAAAGGCTCATTTTGTTACCTGTGATCCCTATGTCACCATGTCAGACGGCACCGGCATCGTGCACCAGGCACCAGCCTTTGGTGAGGATGACGCCAGGGTAGGCAGAAACTATGATCTCCCCTTTGTCCAGTTTGTCGATCCCAAGGGAGTCATGACCCAGCCTCCTTTCAAGGGAATGCGGGCAAAGCCCACCGAGGAAGAAATCAAAGCAGGGGCAATCAGCGCGGATCCTGAGGTAATCAAGGATCTTTCCCAGAGAGGTCTCTTATTCTCGGCACCAAAGTTTGAACATGAGTATCCCCATTGCTGGCGCTGCTCGACTCCTCTTCTGTATTATGCCAGGGAATCCTGGTTCATCCGCATGACTGCTGTCAAGGACGATCTGATTCGTAATAACAATACCATCAACTGGATCCCTGAGAGTATCGGCAAGGGACGCTTTGGCGACTGGCTGGAGAATGTCCAGGATTGGGGGATCAGTCGCAACCGATATTGGGGAACTCCGCTGAATATCTGGGAGTGTGAATGCGGCCATATGGAATCCATCGGCAGCAGACAAGAGCTGGCAGCCAAAAGCAATCATCCTGATGCGGCGAAGGTTGAGCTGCATCGTCCCTATATCGATAATGTGCTCATCCCTTGTCCGAAATGCGGCAAGATGATGCACAGAGTGCCGGAGGTGATCGACTGCTGGTTTGATTCGGGTGCCATGCCCTTTGCCCAGCATCATTATCCCTTCGAGAACCAGGAACTGTTCAAGTCTCAGTTCCCCGCTCAGTTTATCTCCGAGGCAGTAGACCAGACCAGGGGATGGTTCTATTCCCTTCTGGCCGAGTCCACCCTTTTGTTTAATAAGGCTCCCTATGAAAACGTTATCGTACTTGGCCATGTTCAGGACGAAAACGGCGTCAAGATGAGTAAGACCAAGGGGAATGCGGTAGACCCCTTTGAAGCCCTTGAAACCTATGGGGCAGACGCAATCCGTTGGTATTTTTATATCAACTCAGCTCCCTGGCTTCCCAACCGCTTTCACGGAAAAGCAGTTCAGGAAGGCCAGCGCAAATTTATGGGAACGCTGTGGAATACATATGCCTTCTTTGTGCTCTACGCCAATATTGATCACTTTGATCCGACAAAATATTCTCTGGATTACGGGAAGCTTTCCGTCATGGACAAATGGCTTCTGTCCCGTCTGAGTTCTCTGGTAAAAACAGTGGATGAAGACCTGGATCAGTACAGGATCCCGGAGAGCGCAAGAGCCCTGCAGAGCTTTGTGGACGACATGAGCAACTGGTATGTCAGGCGCTGCCGGGAAAGATTCTGGGCCAAGGGTATGGAGCAGGATAAGATCAATGCGTATATGACCTTATACACAGCCCTGGTAACGGTATCTAAAGCCGCAGCTCCCCTGATCCCCTTTATGACGGAGGAGATCTATCAGAACCTGGTACGCAGCCAGGACGAGAAGGCTCCGGAGAGCATTCATCTTTGTGATTTCCCGCGCTCAGAAGAAGCCTGGATCGACCCGGAGCTTGAGGCAGATATGGCCGAGCTTCTGGAAATTGTTGTTCTTGGTCGTGCCTGCCGTAATACCGCCAATATCAAGAACCGCCAGCCTGTCGCCAGGATGTTTGTCAAGGCAGAGAAGGAAATGGATTCTTTCTTTACCTCCATCATCGCCGATGAGCTGAATGTGAAGGAAGTATCCTTCGCAGACAGCGTAGAGAAATTCGTGTCCTACAGCTTTAAGCCTCAGCTTCGCACAGTAGGACCCAAGTATGGCAAGCTGCTGGGACAGATCAAAAAGGCTCTTGCCGAAATCAACGGCAGCCTGGCTATGGCACAGCTGAGAGAGCAGGGAGTACTGAAGCTGGAGCTTGACGGCAATCAGGTTTCCCTCCTGGAGGAGGATCTGCTGATTGAGACAGCACAGGCGGAGGGCTTCGTGACGGAGCAGTCGGCCCGTGTCGCCGTAGTCCTGGATACCCATCTGACACCTGAGCTGGTGGAGGAAGGCTTTGTCCGTGAGATCGTCAGCAAGGTACAGACCATGCGCAAGGAAGCCGGTTTTGAGGTGCTTGACCGCATCCGTCTGTACGCAAAGGACAATAAGAGGATTCTCTCTGTGATTGAGGCACACAAGCCGCAGATCAGTAAGGAGGTTCTGGCGGATGATGTAACCCTGGGCAGCACAGCCGGATATGAAAAGGAGTGGAATATCAACGGCGAGACGGTGACTCTTGGGGTAGAAAAGAAGTAGCATGGTGACCGTTACAGCGCAGGAGGACAATATATGATAGATAAGCAGTTTAAAAAAGAAACTTTCAAGAAGAGTGTTGCGGATAACGTGAGGTTTCTTTACCGCCGTACCCTCGATGAAGCTACCCAGGAACAGATCTACCAGGCAGTCTGCTATACCGTCAAGGACGTTATCATCGACAACTGGCTGTTGTCTCAGAATGCATATGATGCACAGGATCCCAAGATCGTTTATTATATGTCCATGGAATTCCTCATGGGCCGTGCCCTTGGCAATAATCTGATCAACCTCGGCGCCTATGGCGAGGTGAGGGAAGCTTTGAACGAGTTAGGGCTGGACCTGAACCTGATCGAGGAGCAGGAGCCGGACCCGGCACTGGGCAATGGTGGTCTGGGTAGGCTGGCAGCCTGTTTCCTGGATTCTCTTGCCACCCTTAATTACTGTGCCTATGGCTGCGGTATCCGTTACCATTATGGTATGTTCAAGCAGAAGATTCAGGATGGTTACCAGATTGAGGCTCCGGATAACTGGCTCAGGAACGGTTATCCTTTTGAGCTGCGCCGTCCGGAATACGCCAAGGAGGTTCACTTCGGAGGAACCGTTCGTACGGAATACGATTCCCAGAAGCAGAATTACAGATTTATCCATGAAGGATATCAGTCAGTCAGGGCAATCCCCTACGATATGCCTATCGTAGGCTACAACAATAATGTCGTCAATACGCTCCGTATCTGGGATGCGGAGCCGGTTGTGGATTTTGGCCTGGATTCCTTTGACAAGGGTGACTACAAGAAGGCGGTAGAGCAGGAAAACCTGGCCCGCAATATCGTTGAGGTCCTCTACCCCAATGACAACCATTATGCCGGCAAGGAGCTTCGCCTGAAGCAGCAGTACTTCTTTGTGTCTGCCAGCCTGCAGGAGGCTGTCGCCAAATTCAAAAAGAAACACAAGGATATCAATCTCCTTCCCACGAAGGTGGTTTTCCAGATGAACGATACCCATCCGACAGTGGCAGTTGCCGAGCTGATGCGTATCCTGATGGATGAAGAGGGACTGGGATGGGATCAGGCATGGGAAATCACCACACGCTGTGTGGCCTACACAAACCATACCATTATGTCCGAAGCACTGGAGAAGTGGCCTATTGAGCTGTTTTCCCGCCTGCTTCCCCGCATTTATCAGATCATTGAGGAGATCAACCGCCGCTTCATCGAACAGATCAAGGAGCGGTATCCGAATAACTATGAAAAGATCCAGAAGATGGCCATTATCTATGACGGACAGGTAAAAATGGCTCACCTTGCCATCGTAGCCGGTTTTTCTGTCAATGGTGTCGCCCAGCTTCATACAGAGATTCTGAAGAACCAGGAGCTGCGTGACTTCTACGAGATGATGCCGCAGAAGTTCAACAACAAGACCAACGGTATCACCCAGAGACGGTTCCTGCTTCACGGAAATCCGCTGCTGGCCGATTGGGTGACAGAGCATATCGGGCCGGATTGGATCACGGATTTGTCCCAGATCAAGAGATTGGCCGTTTATGCTGATGACGATAAGGCGCTTCAGGAGTTCATGAATATCAAATTCCGTAATAAACAGCGCCTGGCCAAGTATATTCTGGAGCATAACGGCATTGAGGTGAATCCTCACTCCATTTTTGATGTGCAGGTAAAGCGTCTGCATGAATACAAGCGCCAGCTCCTGAATATCCTGCATGTGATCTTCCTTTACAATGAGATGCGCCAGCATCCGGAGATCGACTATTATCCCAGGACCTTCATTTTCGGTGCAAAGGCGTCGGCGGGATATGAGCGCGCGAAAAAAATCATCAAGCTGATCAATTCCGTGGCGGAAGTCGTGAACAACGATCCGTCAATCGGCGGCAAGCTGAAGGTGGTCTTCATCGAGAACTACCGTGTTTCCAACGGTGAGATCATTTTCGCGGCAGCGGATGTCTCTGAGCAGATTTCCACCGCCAGCAAGGAAGCTTCCGGTACCGGCAACATGAAATTCATGCTGAACGGTGCCCTTACCCTGGGAACTCTCGACGGGGCAAACGTGGAGATGGTTCAGGAAGTGGGAGAGGAGAACTTCTTTATCTTTGGCCTGAGGTCAGAGGAGGTCATCAACTTCGAACGCAACGGTGGTTATGATCCCAATATGATCTATAATACAGACACAGAGATCCGTCAGGTGCTGATGCAGCTGATCAATGGAACCTTCTCATCAGATACCGAGCTTTTCCGTGACCTGTATGATTCTCTGCTGACCAACAGGTATTCAGACAGGCCAGACCAGTACTTTATCCTGGCGGATTTCCGTTCCTATGCAGAAGCCCAGAAGCGGGTGGAGGCAGACTTCCGGGATGAGAGAGCCTGGGCCAGAATGGCTCTGCTGAATACAGCCTGCAGTGGGAAATTCACTTCTGACAGGACTATCAGGGAATATGTGGATGAGATTTGGCATCTGGACAAGGTAGAGGTGAAAAAGGGCTGAAGTACAGGCTTTGGCAGAAACGATTGTAAAGGAAGAGGACACAAAGGAATAGGGTACTAAAAAAAATCGTGAGCTCAGTTCATGAGCTCACGTATTTTTTATGGCAGGAGCGCCCGAAAGAAAGCTGTCACCTGACGGTGACCGGCCCCCCGCCGTGGGGAGAGAGTCGGCTGCGTCTCCCGCTGCCCTATTTCGCCTTGTTTTTCACCTCGGCCATTTTCATGGCGCGGACCTTGAGAGGAAGACCGAAGAGGGTGATGAAGCCGCTGGCGTCATGGTGGTCATAGAGCTCTCCGGTGGTAAAGGAGGCCAGTGACTCATTATAGAGACTGTAGTCGGATGTGGTTCCTGCCTTGATGATGTTGCCCTTGTAGAGGACAAGCTTGGCCTCGCCGGTGACGTATTGCTGAGTGGAGGCGACAAAGGCCTGAATGGCTTCCCGGAGCGGAGTAAACCATTTTCCTTCATAGACGATCTGAGCGAACTGGCTGCCAAGCTTTTTCTTCATCTCCAGGGTTTCCCTGTCGAGGATCAGCTCCTCCAGCTGCTCATGGGCTTCCATCAGGATGGTACCACCGGGAGTCTCATAGACGCCGCGGGACTTCATGCCGACAACGCGGTTTTCTACGATATCGACAATACCGATGCCGTTTTCGCCGCCAAGGCGGTTGAGCTCGGCAATGATCTCGGAAACCTTCATGGCTTTGCCGTTAAGAGATACCGGAACGCCGGCTTCAAAGGTCATGGTAACGGCTGTCTCCTGATCAGGCGCATGCTGGGGAGTCACGCTCAGGACGAGCATGTCATCGTAATTCGGTGCCTGAGAGGGATTTTCAAGCTCCAATCCCTCATGGCTGATATGCCAGAGGTTACGGTCTCTGCTGTAGCTATGGCTGGCATCAAAAGGAAGATGGATGCCATGAGCCTTACAGTATTCAATTTCGTCCTGTCTGGATTGCATTTTCCAGACATCGGTCATACGCCAGGGAGCAATGATCTTCAGGTCCGGAGCGAGGGCTTTGATGGTAAGCTCGAAGCGGATCTGGTCATTTCCTTTTCCGGTAGCACCATGGCAGATGGCGGAAGCGTTTTCTTTACGGGCGATCTCAACCAGTTTTTTGGCGATGACCGGGCGTGCCATGGATGTGCCGAGCAGATACTTATGTTCATAGACGGCACCGGCCTGGACACATGGCATGATATAATCCTCGCAGAATTCATCGATTACATCCTCGATGTAAAGCTTGGAGGCACCGCAAAGCTTTGCCCTTTCCTCTAATCCGTCCAATTCATTGCCCTGTCCACAGTTGACACAGCAGCAGATGACCTCATAATCAAAATTCTCCTTGAGCCAGGGAATCAGGGCGGTGGTGTCGAGCCCGCCGGAGTAGGCAAGAACTACTTTTTCTTTCATGATACATACCTCCTCAGGTTAATGGATGGGGGTAACTACTCAGTCATCAGGGGGTGGATCCTATTCGGAATGGCCGGGGATGGGTCCACTGTCACTAGTATGAGAGAGGCCGCTTTGATGTCCTGTCACGGTAACGGATCCTGTGGCTGAACGGTTACAGCTTGTATTTAATCAAATCATGCGTTACTATACATCATATCGTGAAATTGTGCAAGAGAGTGATTTTGTCCTTGATAGCTCTGGCCGCCGACGCTGCAGAACCTTTATATCAAACGATTAAGGCAAGTGGTAAAAATGCAGCAGGATGGGTGAATGAATATGCATAAATATACATATATATACATTTCTAAAAGGTTTTATACGAGACGGAATAGCGAAACACAAGGAAAAAGGCTTATATCCATAAATTGGATGTTGCATAATATGCATTTTGGCTGTATAATGGCTGAAAAATATGGTTTTCCATTTCAGGGGGGACCTGGTTTAGCCAGATATAAACACATGTTTATAGAGGAGGATTATCATGATAAGAGCAGGAGTCATAGGAGCTACTGGTTATGCCGGGAACGAGATTGTCAGACTCCTTTTGGGACATAGGGATGTGGAACTGGTCTGGTATGGATCGAAAAGCTATACCGGTAAACCCTATGCCGGTGTTTATCAGAATTTTTACCGTTTGGTTGATGCTGCATGCCTGGATGATAACATGGAGGAGCTGGCAGATGAGGCAGACGTTATTTTCACGGCGACTCCCCAGGGACTTTGTGCCAGCCTGGTAAATGAAGGCCTTCTTTCCAGAACAAAGGTCATCGACCTGAGCGCGGATTTCAGGATTAAGGACGTGGAAAAATATGAAAGCTGGTATGGCCTCCGCCACCCTTGTCCCCAGTTCCTGGAAGAGGCTGTCTATGGCTTGTGTGAGATCAACCGGGAACAAATCAGGTCATCCCGTCTGGTGGCAAATCCCGGCTGCTATCCCACCTGCTCCACTTTGAGCATTTATCCTCTGATCCGAGAGGGCGTCATCGATCCGGATTCCGTGATTATCGATGCGAAATCCGGTACCTCAGGGGCAGGACGAGGAACTAAGCTGGATAATCTTTACTGTGAAGTCAATGAAAATATCAAGGCCTACGGAGTCGCCGGTCACAGGCATACGCCTGAGATCGAAGATCAGCTGGGGTATGCCTGTAAAAGGGAGCTTCGTCTGACCTTTACGCCCCATCTGGTTCCTATGAACAGAGGGATTCTTGTGACAGCCTACGCATCCTTGGCGAAAGACATCAGCGAAAAAGAAGCCAGGGAAATCTATCACAGCTATTATGACAATGAGAGCTTTGTTCGTGTTCTGGAGGAGGGCGTTTGCCCACAGACCAAGTGGGTGGAGGGCAGCAATTATGTCGATGTCAATGTCCGGATCGATACCAGGACAAACCGTGTCATCTTTATGGGGGCATTGGATAACCTGGTGAAGGGAGCAGCCGGACAGGCCGTACAGAATATGAACCTGATGTTCGGACTGGACGAAGCTGAGGGGCTGCGGCAGCCGCCCATGTTCCCCTGACAGTCATCATATTACCCCTGCTGTCATACGCAGCTCGCAAAAAAATCAACCTGTGCGGGCACCGCACAGGACGAAAAAAATGCGGACTGCAGACATGAGTAATTACCAGATAGTACAATAATTGAATGCGCGATGAACAGCGAAATCATGCCGCTTGCAGCGGCGAATATACGGTTAAAATCAAATGAGAGAGGAGATCTACCATGCAATGGATCCAGGGCGGAGTGACCGCAGCAAAGGGCTTCCAGGCATCTGCCGCTGCGGCAGCCATAAAATATGAAGGCAGAACGGATATGGCGATGATTTTCAGTGAGTTTCCATGTAAAGCAGCCGGAACCTTTACCAAAAATGTGGTAAAGGCGGCTCCGGTAAAATGGGATCAGCACATTGTATATGATATCGGCATTGCCCAGGCCGTGATCTGTAACAGCGGCATAGCAAACGCCTGTACCGGCGCTTTAGGGTACGAAGCATGTGAGAGGACGGCCAGGGCGGCAGCCGAAATCCTGAAGATTTCCCAGGATCATGTTCTGGTTACTTCCACGGGGGAGATCGGGCGACAGCTCCCCGTTGATCGCTTGGTGAAGGGAACGAAGCTCTTGGCAGCTTCTCTGTCCTCCTCGGAGGAGGCCGGAACGAGGGCTGCTCAGGCAATTATGACCACAGACACTCACAAAAAAGAAGCCGCCGTTTCCTTTTTGGTTGGTGACAGGCTCGTGACATTGGGAGGAATGTGCAAGGGATCCGGCATGATTCATCCCAATATGTGTACCATGCTCTCCTTTCTGACTACGGATGCGGCTATATCTCAGGAGCTGCTGCAGGAAGCCTTGCGCAGTGTGGTTGAGGATACCTATAATATGGTTTCTGTCGACGGGGATACTTCCACCAATGATACCGTTCTGCTTTTGGCCAATGGCCAGGCCAAAAATCAGGAAATCTGTCGGAAGGACGAGGCCTATGAAGCCTTTCGGCAGGCTCTGTATACGGTAAACGAGGCCTTGGCCAAGCAGATCGCTGGCGACGGCGAAGGCGCGACTGCCCTGTTTGAGGTGAAGATTACAGGTGCCCGGACAAAAGAAGAAGCACGCATTCTGGCGAGGTCGGTGGTGAGCTCTTCCTTAACGAAGGCTGCCATTTATGGTCACGATGCCAACTGGGGCAGAATCCTCTGTGCCATGGGTTATTCGGGAGCTGATTTTGATCCGGAAAAGGTGGATCTGTGGTTCGAAAGCAAGGCAGGAAAGCTGAAGATCATAGAGAACGGTGTCTCTACGGGCTATGACGAGACTGAGGCAACCCGAATCCTCTCTGAGAATGCCGTGACAGCCTTGGCAGATATCAAAGAGGGGGACTGCCAGGCCACGGCCTGGGGCTGCGACCTGACCTATGATTATGTAAAGATCAATGCGGATTACAGATCCTGACAGAAGCCGGAAACGGATTTCGTCTTCGGCGGCTTCGTCTGCAGAAGACGATCCGTCAGACCAGAACATGTGTTCTGAGTGCTTTCCATGGAACAATTTAGCACCGGAACAGCTCAGGAAAGGGTCGAAACAGACATCTTAGATGAGGAGGAGGATATGGTTAAGCAGAAATATCTGGATAAGGCAGAGGTGCTGATTGAGGCCCTCCCCTATATCCAGCGCTTCAATCGGAAGATCGTTGTGATTAAATACGGTGGAAGCGCTATGCTGGATGAGGCACTCAAGGAGAATGTCATCAAGGACGCGGTTCTTCTGAAGCTGGTTGGCTTCAAGCCTATCATTGTACACGGGGGCGGAAAGGAGATCAGCCGCTGGATCACGAAGCTGGGCAAGGAACCCCACTTTGTGAACGGTCTGCGGGTGACTGACCAGGAAACCATGGAGATTGCCGAGATGGTGCTGGCCAGAGTGAACAAGGAACTGGTCACCTATGTGCAGTCTTTGGGAGTGAAGGCCGTCGGTGTGTGCGGCAAGGACGGAGGTCTGCTGACCTGCCGGAAGAAGCTCTCAGACGGACAGGATATCGGATTTGTGGGAGATATTACTCATGTCAATCCCAGACTGGTTCATGACCTTCTGGAGAAAGACTTTCTACCTATTATTTATCCAGTCGGTATGGATGAGAATTTCGATACCTATAACATAAATGCAGATGATGCCGCTTGTGCCATTGCGGAAGCTATGCAGGCTGAAAAGCTGGCCTTTCTTTCAGATATCGAGGGGGTCTACCGGGACAAGGACGATCCCCAGAGCCTGATCTCTGAGCTGAGTGTCAGTGAAGCCAGGGAGCTGATTCGTCAGGGTAATGTGGGTGGCGGGATGATTCCCAAGCTTCAGAACTGTATCGAAGCAATCGAAAACGGAGTAAACCGGGTGCATATTCTCGATGGCAGGCTGCCCCATAGCCTGCTTCTGGAAATTTTCACCAACAAAGGGATCGGAACAGCGATACTTCGGGATGATGCCCAAAGGTTTAATTCTACCGCAGAGGAAAAGTCTTCGTAATGACTCGGGTCAGGAGGTTTTGTCAGGATGATGTCAGAATTAAATAATTCAAAAATGCAGGAACAGATCAATCGTACAGAGGAGAGCATTCTTCACACCTATAATCGCTTTCCTGTTGTCTTTGAGAGAGGGGAGGGGGTTCACCTGTACGACAGTCAGGGAAAACCCTATCTGGATTTTGCTGCGGGAATTGCTGTCAATGCCTTGGGTTATCATTATCCGGGTTATGATGAAGCCCTGAAGAACCAGATCGATAAGCTCATCCATATCTCTAATCTGTATTACAATGAGCCCATCAGTGAGGCGGGGAAGAAGCTGGTGCAGTTCAGCGGGATGGACAAGGCCTTTTTTACCAACAGTGGCACGGAAGCCATAGAAGGGGCCATCAAAGCAGCCAAGAAGTATGCCTTCAATAGGGACGGTCATGCCGGCTATGAGATCATTGCCATGAACAGCTCCTTTCACGGGCGTAGTGTCGGTGCCTTGTCTGTGACAGGGAATGCCCATTACAGGGAACCCTTTGAGCCTTTGATGGGAGGGGTAAGGTTTGCCGATTTCAATGACCTGGACAGCGTGAAAGCCCAGGTGACGGACAAGACCTGTGCCATCCTGATGGAAACGGTTCAGGGAGAGGGAGGCATTTATCCTGCGGATTCGGCTTTCCTGCAAGGAGTCCGGGCTTTGTGCGATGAAAAAGATATTCTGCTGATTCTGGATGAGATCCAGTGTGGAATGGGAAGGACAGGCTACTATTTTGCCTGGCAGAAATACGGGGTGAGTCCGGATATCATGACCTGCGCGAAGGCTTTGGGCTGTGGAGTTCCGGTGGGGGCTTTTGTGCTGAATAAAAAGGCTGCCGCCTCTTCCCTGGTGCCGGGAGATCATGGTACCACTTACGGTGGGAATCCTCTGGCCTGTGCGGCTGTTAGCACGGTATTTGACATTTTTGAGAAAGAGCAGATCGTTTCTTATGTCAGGGAACTGACTCCCTATCTGGAAAAGAAGCTGGATGAACTGGTAGATGCCTATCCCTGTGTGAAAGAACGCAGAGGCGCAGGCTTTATGCAAGGTCTTGTGATTGAGGGGCGTCCGGTGGGAGAAATCATCCGGGCTGCGCTCGACAAGGGCTTGGTGGTGATTTCAGCGGCAACGGATGTGATCCGGCTTGTGCCGCCGCTTGTCATCACCCGCACAGACATCGACGAGATGGCTGATCTTCTTTCTCAGTGCCTGTGCGGTCACTGAAGTGACCGACCCCAACGGCATCCGCATTTTGCTCATTCTCTTGGTGGGTGGTCACCGCACAGGTCAGTGGTTTTCGACCTGTGCGGTCACTGAAGTGACCGACACCAACGGCATTCGCAAAATCCGTGCTGCGCGCTTAAGCGGCTGCTGCGCATCCGCATTTTGCTCATTCCGTTGGTGGGTGCCTCGTAAGCATGCGAAGGTATGACTGGATAAATCCAGTCATACCTTCGCATGCTTACGGTCACCGCACAGGTCGAAAATATTACGGTTTAATAAATTCAAGGTGACATCTATCTTTCGGCGCCTTTGCAATAAAAAAATGAAACGCCTGGCAGGGGAGCTGCCAGGCGTTCCGAGGGGAGTATAAATAATTAAATAAGGGGTGACGTAAAAAAGATTTATGAAGGGTAAATCTCTTTTACGAAAAGGATTATAATACATTCTGAACAGAAATGCAACATTTTTTTCATATTTTGGAGAATAATAATGAATCAAAATTGCCAGAAGCAGGAGTGGGAGCTGATCGCGCCCTGCCATTTCGGACTTGAGGCTGTACTGAAGAGGGAAATTCAGGATCTGGATCTGGAAATCTCCCGTGTGGAGGACGGGAAGGTGACTTTCAGAGGGGGCGGAGAGGCTGTTGCTGCTGCCAATGTTTTCCTGAGGACGACAGAGAGGATCTTCCTGAAGGTGGCGGATCTTCATGCGGAGACCTTTGATGAGCTGTTTGAAAAAACGAAAGCCCTGCCTTGGGAAAGCTTTATTCCCCCAAACGGAAAATTCTGGGTGACGAAAGCAAATTCTGTTAAAAGCAAGCTTTTCAGTCCGTCGGATATCCAGTCTATCATGAAGAAGGCGATCGTAGAGCGGCTGAAGACAGCCTACGGGCTGACCTGGTTTCCGGAGGACGGTCCGGCCTATCCTATACGGGTTTCCTTTATGAAGGATACTGCCACCATCGGGATAGATAGCTCCGGCTTGTCTCTTCATAAACGGGGGTACCGACAGATGACGGTCAAGGCTCCCATAACAGAAACATTGGCCAGCGCCCTGATCATGCTGACCCCCTGGAGGGCGGACCGGATCCTGGTGGATCCTTTCTGCGGCAGCGGGACCTTTCCCATCGAGGCTGCTATGATGGCAGCCGGAATTGCCCCTGGCGCGAAGAGAGACTTTTTGGCGGAGAAATGGACCAATATCATTTCTCCTTCCTGTTGGAAGCAGGCCAGGGAGAAAGCGGGGGATCTGGTGAAGAAGGAAATCGAGACAGATATACAGGGCTATGATATTGATCCTGCAGCACTGAAGGCGGCTCGGGCAAATGCCAAAATGGCTGGGGTGGATCATATGATCCATTTTCAGCAGAGGGATGTTAAGGACCTTCGTCATCCAAAGCCTTTTGGCTTTCTGATCGCGAATCCGCCCTATGGAGAACGCATCGGGGAGATGGAGGAGCTGTCCGGCCTTTATCGGACGCTGGGAGAAAGCTTTTCCAGGCTGGACAGATGGTCTATGTATCTGATTACCTCCTATGAGCAGGCGGAAAGAGATATCGGAAGAAAAGCGGACAAAAACCGGAAGGTTTATAACGGGATGATGAAAACGTATTTTTACCAGTTCCTGGGGCCGAAGCCAGAGAGGAAGACAGCAAGGGCGGCCATGGACGCCGGAAGGAGGTTTTGATGATGCGGATCGTATTTGCGACAAACAATGAGGGAAAAATGCGGGAGATCCGTGAGATACTGTCTGATCTCGATGTTGACCTTTGGCTCTGTCACACCAAATTACTGATATTGTTCCAAAACCTATGGTAATCCTCTTTGAAACGTTCTATAATAATCTCGGTTATAATTAAGATAATATCCGAGGTGGATGATGAAAACTGTTGAAGAGATTTTTGCATT
>JAFWGA010000062.1 GCA_017515325.1 Blautia sp. | reverse complement strand
GGAAGGCGGCGATGCGGGCATCGCCAACTGACGGCGCTGAGTGCCTGTGGCACTCGTTTAGCGCCGACCGAGTCGGAAGACGAGACCAACGCGGCAGATGCTTGCGAAGACAAGTCAGAGGGCGGAGGAATTTAATTACAGTGCCTTACAGCCGGTGAATTATAGTCACTGACAAATTACATTTATTGTTGACTATAATTCCTTCCGTCATTCAGACAGTTCCTCACAAAGGCCAGAAATCTGACGGAAACCTCCGGCAGCTCTTCTCCCTTGCGTTGGATACATCCATAGATCACCTCATCCTTCATAGGCATCACAGCCTTCGTTTCCTCTTCCGGCATCAGCTCTTCCGGGCCGATATAGGCCAGGCTGCTTTTCTTTAACAAGCGACTGATCAGCTCCTCGCTGTTTGTCTCCATCACCGTCTCCGCCTTCTGAAGCAATCCCGCCTGCGCATCCTCCAGATTCCAGAAGCTTCCCGGATCATACTCATCCGAAAAGCGCTGAACCAGCCGGAGTGAGGATGGCTTCGTCAAACCGGGATTCCTTTTCCCCAGATAAACAGCCACCCGAGTCTGGACTATCTCCTGAAAGGCCAGGGAATGTCCTGCCAGGAAAATGTGAAAGGATGCCAGCTGATTCTTTCGGATGGAAACAAGGCCCATGTCATCCTCGCGTTCCTGTATCCTCCGGACAATCTCCCGGGTTGTCGTAAAGGTGATCTGATAATGGATGTCTTCATCCTCATGAATCTGATAATAATCCACAATACGGTCTGCCAGCCAGCTGCTGGAATTGGCCGAAAGCCGGAGCAGCTGATGCAAACTCCCTCTTTCCAGAACCTGCATCCTCTTCACCGCATCAAGCACCTGGCTGGCATACTCATAGGCCTTCTCCCCCTCCCTGGTCAATCGAATCCCCTTGATATCCCTGTCAAACAGAACAATACCCAGTTCATCCTCAAGAGCCTTAATGGCACGGCTGACACTGGACTGGGTCGTATAAAGCTTTTCTGCTGCCTTGTTAAAGGATACCGCCCCCACACAGGCAGCGAAATATTCCAGTTGTTTCAGTTCCATCTTTGTCTGCTTTCCTTGTGTTCAGTCCCTGCCAAAGAGGTCTCTGGTATAGACCTTTTCCTTGACATCATCCAGTACAGCGTCATAACGATTGGCGATAATACATCCACACATCCTTTTGAATTTCTTCAGGTCGTTGACCACGATAGAACCGAAAAAGGTCGTGCCGTCCTCCAGCATCGGTTCATAGATTACCACCGTCGCTCCTTTGGCCTTGATCCGCTTCATGACTCCCTGAATGGAGGACTGGCGGAAATTATCGCTGTTGCTCTTCATCGTCAGCCGATATACCCCAACCACAGCCTCCTTCTGCTGATGCTCCTTCACGGCGGAGTAGGCTTCACTGCTGCCGTAGGTTCCCGCGATCTCCAGAACCCGGTCCGCGATAAAATCCTTCCTGGTACGGTTGGACTGTACGATAGCCTCGATCAGATTCTCCGGCACATCCTGATAATTGGCCAGCAGCTGCTTGGTATCCTTTGGCAGACAATACCCGCCGTAACCAAAGGAGGGGTTATTATAGTAATCTCCCACCCGGGGATCCAGACAGACACCCTGGATAATCGGCGCCGTCTTCAGATGCTTCACCTCCGAATAAGTATCCAGCTCATTGAAAAAAGAGACCCTCAGGGCAAGATAGGTGTTGACAAAAAGTTTGACTGCTTCTGCCTCTGTGGTCTGCATAAACAGAACCGGGATATCCTTCTTTACGGCACCCTGCTGCAGGAGAGCGGCAAAGGTCCTGGCAGCCTCCCTGTTCTTTTCATCGCTTCCCACAATGATCCGGCTGGGATAAAGATTGTCGTACAATGCCCTGGACTCTCGCAGGAATTCCGGACTGAAAATGATATTGTCCATCCCCGTCTTCCGGCAGACATGTTCCGTATATCCCACCGGAATGGTAGATTTAATCACAATGGCAGGTTTTTCCTCCCGGCCTTTCGTTGCCTCTGCGATGGTCTCAAGGGCATTCTCCACGGCAGAGCAGTCAAAAAAATTGGTTTTCGGGTCATAATTGGTCGGAACCGCAATGACAATAAAATCCGCCGAGGCATAGGCTGTCCCGGCATCCAGGGTTGCCGTCAGCGAAAGCCCACGTTGAGCATGCTCCGCCATGAATCTTTCAATATCTTCATCCTGGATGGGACTTTTACAGGCATTGATCTTATCCACCTTGGTCTTCAGAATATCTATGGCAGTCACATCATTGTGCTGAGACAACAGCACCGCCAGGGAAAGGCCGACATAACCGGTTCCGGCCACCGTGATCTTCTTCCGCGAAACGGCTGGGACTCCTGCCTTCTCATCCGCAATGACATCCCCGATCTGAAAATCCAGCGCATCGGCCAGGGAAAGAAGCTGATCGACAGAGGGACTGTAATTCCCTGACTCCAGTCTGGAAAGGATGGAACGGTTCATGTTAATCTGTTTTGCCAAGGCTGCCTGGGACAGCTTCATCGCTTTTCTCCGACTGACTACCGTCTCGGCGAGAAGCCTTTGTGATAATTGTCTCATAGAATTCTCCTCTTACTATGCAGTATATTTGATAATTATAATAGACATCCCGGAAAAAATAAAGCTGTTTCGCAAACGAATGCCATCTAATCCTTGTTTTCTATGTGCAATATGCACAAAATCAGTTGGCCGGGACAGGGATATTTTTTCTTTGTGTTACCAGTGGTTACTTATTAAAATTTATAAAGATGATACAGTTCTAATTTGTTCATTTTGCTCGTTTTGTTTTACAGCTCGGAGGAAAGAGTTGAATAAAGCGTCGAAAAAAGCTCACTCTGCTGAGCTGACTAAGCAGCATATTATCAGGACTGCAGTGCAGCTTTTTTCCCGGAAGGGCTACAGCGATACCACGACAAGGGAGATCGCGGCGGCTGCCAATGTCAGCCATACTCTTCTGCATAAATACTTTACATCCAAAGAAGGCCTCTACCTGGCCTGTATCCAATCCAAAACGCAGATGGAGGATTTTGGGTCTGATCCCTTTTTTGATACGGATCAGCCCATCGAAAAGCTTCGCGAATTCCTGATGTGCCAGCTTTTCCCGGATGAGGACACACCGGTCTCGATGCGCCACTTCCGGGAAAGTCTGCTGCTGCTTTGCGATCATCCCCTGTCCGGCACTCAGGTATGGGAAAACGAGAGAAAGGAGGATCTGGAACGGAGACTGGCTGCTCTCATTATCCTGGGACAGCAAGAGGGAGAGATCCGCAACATGGATCCCCATGCCATGGTACGGGTCATCCTGCAGTTTTTGATCGGAGAGATCCTGCTGCAGTCCTTCAACCCTGACTTTGTCACCCCGAATAATATAGAGCTTTTTATCGAGATGCTCCGTCCCTGATTCTGTTCAAAGGGTGTCCTGTTTTCGTCTGTCCTTGACGTTCGGCTTAAGCAGCACACACCTCGCAGCGGAGTGCGGAGTACGTGTTGAACAGTTCCGCAAATCGTAACTAGACAGCACTATGTGCTTCATAGTTACCGATATATTCTATCATCTACCAAGAGAGGAGGAGGATTGGCCAATGGCTAAACCAAAATACACCCCTGTGCCGGAGAAGAAAGATTCTCTGAAGCAGCATATCACCAAGTACTGGCAGCTCTATGTGATGATGCTGATCCCGGTGATCTACTACATCGTCTTCCGCTACCTTCCTATGGCAGGCAATATCATCGCCTTCCGCCGCTACCGCGCCGGCAGCAGCATTTTTGGTGATGAATGGAGCGGACTGAAGTATTTCCGCCAGTTCTGGAAGGACAGCAATTTCTGGCAGGCCTTCCGAAATACCCTGCTTCTGAATCTGAAGTACCTGATCATTTCCTTCCCCATTACGATCGTTTTTGCCCTGCTCTTGAACGAAATCAAAAATGTCGGCTGGAAAAAGGTTGTGCAGACAATATCCTATCTGCCCCACTTTATTTCCATGGTCATCATGGCCGGCATGGTCCGCGAGCTCTTAGGCACCCGGGGTCCCATCAACAGCCTGATCCAGTCCCTGGGGGGACAGCCCATCTCCTTCATCTCCCTGCCGGAATGGTTTACCACCATCTTTGTCGTATCCGGTATCTGGCAGGGCATCGGCTGGGGAACCATTCTCTATCTGGCCGCCATGTCCGGTATCAGCCCTGACCTCTACGAAGCGGCCGGTCTGGACGGAGCGAATAAATTCCAGCAATGTATCCATGTCACGCTCCCTGCCATCCTGCCCACCATATCCACCCTGCTGGTTCTGAATATCGGACAGTTGTGTGGTTCGGCTGCTTTTGAAAAGGTATTCCTGCTCTACACGCCTACCACCTACAAAACGGCAGATATCATCGCCACCTTCGTCTACCGCATGGGTCTTGGTTCCGGCAACTTCTCTTACGCTACAGCGGTCGGCCTCTTCCAGGGTCTGATCAACCTGGTGCTGCTAACCATCGCCAACCAGGTGTCAAAGAGGATCACCGGCAGCGGCCTCTATTAAGAAAGGAGGGAAATCATGTCCAACAAAATAAAAGCATCCAGAGGATATCGGATATTCACCGTATGCAACACCATCCTGATGATCATCATCTGCTGCGCCATGCTCTATCCCTTCCTCTACCTGGTCGCCCAGTCCTTTTCCTCCACGGACGCCATCCTGGCCGGCAAGGTATCCCTGGTTCCTGTGGGCTTTTCTCTGGATACCTACAAGTATATCATGAGAGACGGGCAGTTCCTGCCGGATTACCTCAACACCATCATCTACTCCCTGATCGGTACGGTCTGTGCCCTGTTTTTCTCTGCCCTGCTGGCTTATCCCTTAAGCAAAAGCTTCCTTCGGGGAAATAAGATCATCGGTCCCCTCATCATCTTCACCATGTATTTCGCCGGCGGTATGATCCCCAGCTACATTCTGATGATATCCCTGGGTCTTAAGGATACCGTAGCCGCCTTTATCCTGCCCGGTGTCCTTTCTACCTACTACATCATCCTGATGCGTTCCTTCTTTGTGACCATACCTTCAGAGCTGGAGGAAGCAGGAGAGATCGATGGCCTGAACCGTTTCGGGGTATTCTGGCACATCGCCTTGCCTCTCTCCAAACCTATCATGGCAACCATGGCCCTCTTCTACCTGGTTCAGTACTGGAACAACTGGTTCGACGCCTTCCTGTATCTGGATACCCAGTCCAAATGGCCTGTTGCCTATTATCTGAGAAACCTGATCAGTACCTCCACCAGCGCGGAGGATGCTGCGGAGGCGATCTCCGTTGCCGCCAATATCAAATCCTGCGCCATGGTGCTGACTGCCCTTCCCGTTATCTGCGTCTACCCCTTCATCCAGAAGTATTTCGTTCAGGGTATGATGCTTGGCGGCGTGAAAGGCTGATCCAAGAACCTTCCTGTCCGGAACCCGATGATTCCGGGCAGAGGCAAAATAAACAATAAAAAAGGAGGACAACCCAATGAAAAAAATGCTGAGTCTGGCTCTGGTACTGGCAATGGTGGTCTCTGCCACAGCCTTCGCTGAGGTTCCGGCATCCTTTGAAGGAGCTTCCGATGAAGGCGGCTTCGAGTACGAGCACGCCGATGAAGACGGTGTCTACTATTGTGCAGATGCAGGCGGATACTATTATGGGAAATATTTCTATTCCCAGGATCCTGTAACCTATACATCATTCTTTAATGATAACGATGCCTATCCCTATACGGACGGCTGGGAAGCGGAAGACGGTCTCTTCGGTGCCTTGACTGCCGCCACCAATGTCACCATGGACAAGACCATGGTCAACAATGCCAGCTATTCGGATAAGGTACAGCTGGCAGTTGCATCCGGCCAGGCTCCCTATATTATTCCCAAGACCTACAATGAAACCCCCTATGTCAACGGCGGCGGCGTTGTGGCAGTATCCGACTTCATCGAATATATGCCCAACTTTGTCAACTTCTATAATGATTACAGCATGAAGGCCGACGTGGACACCATCGTTCAGGAGGACGGCAAGTTCTACCGTCTGCCCGGCATGAAGGAGACTGCTCTTCAGGACTACACCTTCCTCATCCGTGACGACATCTTCCAGGCAGCGGGTTACAATATGGCTGAGCTTGAGAAGGATCAGACCTGGCCGGAATTCGTCGAGGTTCTCAAGGGCGTGCGCGAGTACATGCTGGCTGAAGGCATGATCGGCGAGGATGATTACATCTGGTCAGACCGCTGGTGCGGCGCAACCTCCGGCTATGGCTCCGGCGGCAATCTGATCAACCTGATTTCCAAATCCTATGGCATCAATACCACCTGGTCCAATGCTGCCACCAACAGCGCAGACCTCTATTTCGATTGGGATGCAGATGAATTCAAGTTATCCGCTACCAGCGATCAGTACAAGGCTTACATGAACGTAGTTCAGGATCTGGTTTCCAGCAAGATCCTTGATCCCGAGACCTGGACCCAGGATGATGACAAGGCTGACGGCCAGTTCTACACCGGTAAAACAGCCCTTCTCTCCACCAACCGTTCTCAGTTCACCGCCCAGATCGCAGCCCTGACCTCACAGCTCGGCGAAGGTAATTTTGAGACCTATATTATGGTCTGCCCGCAGGGTATTGACGAAGCCACCGGCGAACCCATCAGCTATCAGGCGGAAAACTCCAGATTGGAATGCGGTGTCATGATCTCCTCCACTGCCCAGAAGGAGCTGAGTGAGGAAGAGTTCATCAAGCTCATGCGCTATGTGGACTGGCTCTTCTATTCCGACGTTGCCCTGACCATGACCAAGTGGGGTATCGAGGGTGTCCACTATACCGTCGAGGATGGTGTCTTCTCTCTGGTTCCCGAGTATTACTGCGGCGGCCTGACCATTGCCCAGACCAGCGACGATCAGCAGGATCTGCGGATCAACAAGGGCTTTGCCTGCGGCAACTATATGTATTCCGGAACAACCGCTCTTCTGACCAGCAACTTCTCCGAGAAGCTGCGCGATTACTATGACAGAATGGCAGAGTATCGTACCCTTCGTCCTCTGGATCCGCCCATCGCCCTGAGCGAGGATGATTCCGAGATGGCCACCATGTGGGGAACCAACCTGTTCACCACCCAGAATACCTGGACGCTGCGCTTCGCAGAGGGTCTGGCAGATGTCAACGCAGACTGGGATACCTTCGTGGCAGAGATCGAAGCCCAGAACGCTCAGAATGTCCTGGATATGTACAATGACTATTATCAGTCAGGCAAATAAGGCAGAAAAGGAGCCGCCCGTCTCCGTTGGAAGACGGTTTCCCTGAAAGCGGCACTTCGATAGAAGACCAGGCGGGCGCGTCAAAGTGCCCGCCTGTTTTCGCATAGGAGACGGATAAACCTGTGCCGAACACCATCCGAAGGCAGTTGGTCAAACCGAAACATTCGTTACATGAGGAGAAAAACCCATGACAAAAACAACCCTTTTTAACCGGGATTGGCAGTTTTTTCTGGATTCAGCCTGCGGCCAGACTCTCCCGGAAAAAGCTTTATGGCAGAATGTCACCCTTCCCTATGACTGGCAGATCTGGGATGTCTCAAATCTATATGGCGATGGAACAGGATGGTACCGGAAGCAGTTTTCCATCACCAGGGAAAAAGGAATCCACTATGCGGTTTATTTCGAAGGAGTATATCAAAACTGCACTGTCTTCCTGAACGGGCAGGAGGCCGGCAGCTGGAAAAATGGCTACTCTTCCTTTTATCTGGACATCACTGCCTGGGTAAAGGATGGAGAAAACGAAATCATGGTCCGATGTATGCTGCGCCACCCCAATTCACGCTGGTATTCCGGTGCCGGTATCTATCGGGATGTCTGGCTGTGGGCCTATCCGGAGCTTCATCTCCTTCCCCATGGACTCTACATTTCCGCAAAAGAGGGGGCAGAGGATCTCTGGCAGGTATCCGTCTGTGCGGAGGCAGCTGTCAGGGACAGTCTTCCCGAGAATTCCTGCGTGGAGTTCTGGCTGTATGCACCGGACGGAAGTATTCTGGATATCCATCAGATCCGCCTGTCGTCCGGCAGACCGGTCGAAGAGGAGGAGAAAAAGCGTTTTTTTGTGGGGGATATCCCCATCCTGAGAGTTGATGGCTGCTTTACTCTCTCTCATCCCCTTTTATGGTGTCCCAACGAGCCCGTTCTTTACCGGATCCGGGCACGGCTGATGCTGGCCGGCCAGGAGACAGACCATGTGGAAAGCAGCTTCGGCTGCCGCACGCTGGAATTCTCACCCCAAAACGGTTTTTTCCTGAACCACCAGAAAATGGTCATTCACGGCGCCTGCCTTCATCATGACCTGGGCTGCCTCGGGGCTGCTTTTTCTAAGGCTGCCGCCAGGCGTCAGCTGAAGCTTCTGATGGAGATGGGAGTCAACGCCCTGCGGACAGCCCACAATATGCCCGCCCCTGCCATACTTGACCTGGCGGATGAGCTGGGGCTGCTGGTCATGGACGAAAGCTTTGACTGTTGGCGGCTTCAGAAAACGCCCTATGATTACCATCTGTATTTCTCGGAATGGTTTCAGAAGGATGTTGCCTCCTGGATCCGCCGGGACAGAAATCACCCTTGCGTCTTTCTTTGGAGCATCGGCAATGAGATCTATGACACCCATGCCGGCCAGGAGGGCCTGGAAACCCTTACCTGCTTAAGAGATGAGGTTCTTCTTCACGACCCGAAGAAGAACGCAGCCGTCACCTTCGCCTCCAATTATCTGGCCTGGGAAAATACACAGAGGGCAGCAGATGAACTGAAAATCGTAGGATATAACTACGGAGAAGCTCTCTATGAGAATCACCGCGCCGCCCATCCGGACTGGGTCATTTACGGTAGCGAGACCGGCTCCACTGTCCAGAGCCGGGATATCTTTCATTTCCCTCTCTCCCAGAACATCCTGTCCGACGATGATCTGCAGTGCTCAGATCTGGGAAACAGCCGTTCGAGCTTTGGGGCCAAAAGCTGCGAAGAATGTGCTTCTGCCGACGAAAAATATCCCTGGTCCCTGGGGCAGTTTATCTGGAGCGGCTTCGATTATATCGGAGAGCCCTCCCCCTATCATACAAAGAATTCCTATTTCGGCCAGATTGACACCGCCGGCTTTGCCAAAGAATCCTTTTACCGCTATCAGGCTGCCTGGTCTAAGCACACGGTACTTCGGCTTCTTCCTTACTGGGATTTCAATCCCTCTCAGACGGTCGATGTCTGTGCCCTGACCAATGAAGCCCAGGCAGAGCTTTTTGTGAATGGTATCAGCCAGGGAAAAAAGCAGCCCTGCCAGCGCCGGGCGGTATGGCGGATTCCCTATACCCCCGGGGAGATCATGGCTGTCGTCTACGACTCTCTGGGAAAAGAGCTGGCCCGGGAAATTCGCCCTTCCTTTACCGATGCCGTTTCTCTCAGTCTGACTCAGGACAAGGACTACCTTCTGGGAGACGGAAGGGACCTTGTTTTTTTCACGATCTCAGCGCTGGATGAGAGTGGAAGGCCAGTCTCCAACGCGAATCAATACGTCCGGGTCCATGTCTCCGGTCCTGCCGTCCTTGTAGGTATGGACAATGGCGACAGCACGGATCAGGATCCCTACAAAACCAATGTCCGGCAGCTTTTCTCCGGCAGGCTGCTTGCTGTGATCGCAGGAAGGCCGGAGGGAGGTGAAGCCGTGATCGAGGCAGAGTCTCCCGGAATGAAATCTGTCCGGATACCGTTTTATGTTACCCCCTGTCCTCCTTCCGAATTCTTCCCTCCTATGCCTGTCCAGGATCATCCACTTCCTGATTTTGTCCCGGTAAGGAAAATCGAGCTGACAGGGAAAGACATAAGCCCAGCCTCTCAGACCCTGAATCCCGAACAGCCGTCATGCGAGATCCATGCCAGGATATTCCCGCAAAACGCATCAGACCCGAAGCTGACCTGGCGGGTCACAGATGAGCTTGGCCTGGACTCCTTCCAGGCCAAAATAGAGATCCTCAATGAGGACGCAAGCCGCATCCGTCTGACTGCAATAGGCGACGGCCTTGTAACCCTGCGGTGTATGTGCCATAATAACCGTCCTCAACCCCAGGTCATCAGTATTCTGGATTTTACCATCCAGGGTATGGGAGCCATCCATCCCAGTCCCTACAGCTACCTAAGTGCAGCCTGGTATTCCCGTTCTGAGGGAGATATCGGCAGCGGCAACGAGAGGGGGATCACCACCTCCCGCACCGACACCAGCTGGGTAGCCTATCAGGATCTGGACTTCGGAAGGATCGGAGCCAATACCCTTACCATGGATATTTTTGAGCTCACAGGAGACCCTACTCCCATCCGTTTCTGGCAGGGTATCCCCTATGAGAAAGACAGCCTCCTGCTGGGTGAGCGAATTTACCACCATTCTCCCATCTGGAATGTCTATCAGGCCGAATGCTTTACCCTCGATCGGATCCTGACCGGGAGCACTACCTTCGCCATAGAACTGCACCGTAAGATCCATCTGAAGGGTTTCCTCTTCCACCGCCGCAGCCGGGCCTGGGACAGCTTAAAAGCCGTCCAGGCTGACGCAGTTTTTGGCGACAGCTACACGATTCAGACAGATGTCATCACCAGAATCGGTAACAATGTGTCCTTGGTCTATCGCGACATGGATTTCGGGGAAAAGGGATGCGCCGGCATTGTCCTCCGCGGAAGAAGCCCCCTGGCCGACAATACGATCCATCTCCTGTTCCGGAGCAGGAATCCAGAGGAAGGTCAGGACGAGAATACCAGACGCCGGGTCATAGAATTTTCCGGTTGCGAAGAATGGGAGGAGAAGGAATTTTCCTTGGAACCCATCTATGGCATGCAGGAGGTGACCTTCCTTTTCCTGCCCGGAAGCTGCTTCGACCTCGACTGCTTCCGGTTTAAGGAAGCGTTGGAATGAGGATACTGCGAGACGAAGGAACACGTAACTGAACCTTACAGATCAGATTGAAATGAGGATGTATCACATGAAAAAAACATGGACAAACTGCTGGCTGGAGTACCCACTGATCCAGGACCAGCCCGATGTCACAATTACTGTCGCCTCCGAATGGGACGGGGTCATCATTAACCGAGCCTACCATGAGCTGAAAAGAGGACTGGAAAGCCTCTATCACTGCCAGGTAACGCAGGCAGTCGTAACTACCGCCGATATCCGCTTCCTGAAGGATCCCGGTCTATCGGCAGAGGGATACACCATTAACGCAAAAAAAGACTCCTGCACAATAAGCGCGGGAGATGAAAAAGGAATTCTCTACGGGAGCTTCGCCCTGCTGCGTCAGCTGCAGATCGCGCAGTGCCCCTTGCATGAACTTACCTGGCAGGAGACAAAAGTCCCCTCCAACCCGCTGCGGCTGATGATCCACTGGGACAATCTTCCGGGGGACATCGAGCGAGGCTATGCAGGCGATTCTCTCTTTTTTAAAAACAACCATATCCTGGTCAATGAGCGCAGCATCGATTACGCTCGTCTCGCGGCTTCTGCAGGCTTCAATGGCCTGGTCATCAACAACTCCAATGTAGCCGGTGCAGCGATCGAACTGATCTCTGATCGTTTCTATGCTCCCCTGAGCCGGCTGCAGGAAATCTTCCATCAGTATGGCCTGAAGCTGTTTATTGCCGTTGATTTTACCATGCCAATGCTGATGGGAGACCTGGAAACAGCCGATCCGACAGATCCTGATGTCCAAAGCTGGTGGCAAAGGAAGGCTAAGGAGGTTTGGGAGAATCTTCCCGGCCTTGGCGGCTTCATGGTTAAGGCCGATTCCGAGGGTCGTCCCGGCCCCTATGCCTACGGAAAGAACCATGCAGACGGGGCAAATATGCTGGCGGATGCTGTAGCGCCTTACGGTGGCCTGATTCTCTGGCGCTGCTTTGTCTACGACTGCCAGCAGGATTGGAGAGATACCGTCACCGACCGGGCCAAAGCAGGATACGACCATTATATGCCGCTGGATGGCTGCTTCAGGGACAATGTCGTCCTGGAGATCAAGAACGGGCCCATGGACTTCCAGGTACGCGAACCGGTTTCCCCCCTGATCGGCGGGCTGGCCAAAACCCAGATGCTGCTCGAGGTGCAGATCACCCAGGAATACACCGGCCAGCAGCGCCATGTCTGCTACCTGCTGCCCTGGTTCCGCCAGATCCTGGATCAGGATATGTGCTGCTGGGAGGGACCCTCAAAGGTATCGGATCTCATTCAAGGCAAGCGCTGCGGCAAACCCCTGGGCGGAATATCTGCTATCGCCAATACAGGCAATGATCCCAACTGGACGGGTCACGATCTGGCTGCCGCAAACTTCTATGGCATCGGCCGACTGGCCTTTGACATTTCCCTCTCCCCCGAGACCATTGCCCGGGAGTGGATCAGGCTTACCTATGGAGACCAGCCCAAAGTTGAGGAGGTTCTTTTCGACATCCTCATGAATTCCTGGCCGGTATATGAAAAATACAATGCTCCCCTGGGCATCGGCTGGATGTGCAATCCCGGTTTCCACTATGGTCCCAACCCCAATGGCTACGAATATTCCCGCTGGGGAACCTATCATCGGGCAGATCATCAGGCCCTTGGCATCGACCGGACCACAGCAGGGACCGGCTATACCGCCCAGTATGCTCCCAATCTGCAGAAGCTATACGAGGATGTGGAGACCTGTCCGGAGGAAATGATCCTGTTTTTCCACCGCCTTCCCTACAGCTACATGCTGAAGACCGGAAAAAACATTCTGCAGCATATCTATGACACGCATTTTGAGGGTGCAGAGCAGGCAGCCCAATTCCTGAGCAGGATAGAAGGTCTTGCCGGTCTGCTGCCTGACGATGTCTATGCCAGGATGCATGAACGCTTTACCCTTCAGAAGGAAAACGCAGAAGAATGGAGGGATGTCGTCAATACCTTCTTCTACCGCATGACCGGCATTCCGGATGAACACGGACGAACCATATACCCCTGATCCAAGGAAAGGAGTAGCAGACATGAAATTAATCGGCGGCCAGGATTTTGAGGATCTCGGCGGTACCGTTACCAGCCCGATAGAGAATCGGGAAGGGGTGGGACACACCTGGAACATCATTCTGGACAACCTGAAACGGCTGATCATCAGCAGCCTGCTCTGTGCCCTGGGCTTTCTGCCCCTGGCCACAGGCATCTTTTTCGGTTTTGCCCTAAGGCTCCCCCCACTCCTGCTGCTTGCCGGAGTCATAGGAGGCGCCATCTCCGGCCCTGCCTACGGAACGATGATCGATGGCATTCTCGTCGCCTTCAGAGGACTCCCTGGCCGTTGGTGGGAACGATATACCCAGGTTTTCCGGAGAGAATGGAAAAACTGTCTCCTCCCCGGTATGGTTCAGGGACTCTTCCTGGCCATGGCTGTCAATGTCCTGATGATGGTGTATGACGGCAGAGGCTTACCGCCCCTGATGCTGCTCTCCCTCCTTGTGGCTGCCTTGACCTTGCTGGCAGTAAACACCTGGTTCTGGCCTCAACGAATGCTGATCGACCTGAACCTGATCCAGCTGGCCAAAAACAGCCTCCTGATGACCATGATGCATCCCAAGGTAACCTGGGGTGCCGTGGCTGTATTGATCCTCTACTGGGCCTTCATCTTCATTCTTTACCCTTACTCTTCTCTCTTTCTGGTGGTGCTGGGTTTCTGGTTCCCCTCCCTTATGCAGATAACAATCACCTACAGGATGTTAAACGGAGAGCTGAAGATTGAAGAGAGACTGGAAGAAAAAGCCATGGACCATAACTGAAGCCTTGGCAAGCTATCCCGCCAAAGCCCAAAAGAGCGCTTCCCCTCCCGGGAAGCGCTCTTCGTAATCTGCGTTTTTCTCAAACAGGCTTCTGCGAGCCAGCCAGCATCCTTCCCGCAAGCCTTCCAGCGAAAGAGGCAGAGCCATCTGCTCCCAGTTGGCATATTCGTAGTTGTCCTCTTCCCCGGCCACTCTGCCATCCAGATAACGCAGGATCCCGGTAGTAAACTGAAGAGAGGATGCATCATCTGTCAGAAAGAGGTAACAGTCCCTTTCCTGCAGCCTGGTCAGGAGCCTGGTCATCTGTTCATAAGCACCCTTGAGTACATCTGCGTCAACCGAAGTCTGAGCCTTAGCAAAGTCCACCTCATACTGCACAATATCCAGGGTGATCTGACCATCGCCGTCAATATCCCTTCCCATAGACAACACAGCCTGCCTCAGGCTCTCCTGCTCCGTGGTATCAAGGAAGCTTTTTCCCACCCAGCTGATTTTATAGTCGTACTGCCTCTGCCCACTTCTATGATTAAACCTCAGGAGCAGAATCAAAAGAAGCCCCAGGGTAAGATAAGCCACATATTTGCCGTTATAGCTGAGCCAGTGAGAAAATGATTGATATTTCCCAAACAATTTGATCTTCATCCGAATCACTTTCTCATTCCATCACTTTATCAGCCTGGAAAAATCCAGAGCCTTGCCCACATCGCCGTCAACCTTCAGCTTGCCGGTCATAAAGGCTTTGACCGGATCAAGCTTCCCGGCGATCAGCTTGTAGAAATCATCCTTGGAAATGGTAATGGCGCAATTACGGTCATTGTACTCGTAGGGCTCTACATTGATCTTCCCGTCTTTTACCTCCACATAAAAGGGACCTTCCCCCTGGATGTTTATCTGGACAGCAAGGAAAGGCTTGCCGGCAGCATCAATTTTGGAAGCAATCTCACGTACCTTAGACAAAAGCTCTTTCATGATATATCCTCCATTTCCTCATTCTCATAATGAACCGCAGCGTCTTTGATCTTCACCTGACCCTGTCGGCAGTATTCCACAATGGCTCTGGTCACCAGGGCGATTCCGCCAATGATATCCAGGACAAACAGCAGCTTTTTTTTATTCAATCCATATCCCCCTTCTTTCCTTGACTCTTTTTCACTACTCAGCACTCTGTGCTTCGTAGCTGCGACTCTTTCTAAATGGTATCCATAAACGTACGCTCGACCCGGCTGAACAGGATTAAGCCGATCATAAACACAACAATACTCACGCCCCAGCTGATCAGATAATAGGGCAGACTGAAATATCCAAAGCCAAATACGGCATGTCGGAATGTCACAAGGATAGGTGTAACAGGATTCAGCATATATAGCCTCATATAATTCTGAGGAACCAGAAGAAGGCCATAAGCAATGGGGCAGCCATAGCGCCACAGATCCAGGCCAAACCCGACCAGCATGCCCAGGTCCCGGTATTTTGTCGTAACGGATGAGATGATCATTCCCAATCCAATCGCCAGCATCATCATCTGCAGCAATACCAAAGGGATCATGAACAGCCAGGGCGTGATCCTGATACTCGTACCACCTCGAATCAGGTAGTAGATCCAGAAAACCAGGAAGAGGGCGAACTGAATTCCGAAGGATATCATCCTGACCAGGGCAGCAGAAATCGGGGCAACCAGTCTGGGATAATACACCTTCCCCATTGTCCCTCTGTTTGCCAGGAAGGTACTCGATACGACACTCAGAGTACTGGCGAAATACCCCCAGCAAATGTTTCCTGCCATATAAAAGAGAAAGTTCGGAACGACCCATTCCCCGACAATATCTGCCGTCGTCAGTCTGGCGAGATTGCCAAAGACAAAGGTAAAAACAATGGTGGTCAGCAGGGGATTAATGACAGCCCAGGCAGGTCCCATGATGGTCTGTTTATACTGAACCGTAAAGCTTTTCTTGATAAACAAGACAATCAGGTCTCTATATTGAAAAGTTTCCCGAATATGTAAATCGATAATTCTATGTTTAGAGGAGATATGTATTTTATAATTCTGGCTCATACCATACACCTATACGTATATGAATAGGAAACAACAGCCCCCTGGCAAAAGCTGCCAAAAGGCTGTTGTATCTACGCGGCATTAATCCGCTGTTAATCCGTACCTTTACCAGGGGCTTTAATCCGGAGAATCAGGCTGCATCCTCTGCTGCGCCTGCCGCATAACCTGCTGCTTCTGCACCGGCAATCCGTCCAAAGACCACGAAGTCGCAGACCGCGTTTCCACCGATCCTGTTTCCGCCATGTACACCGCCGGTCGTCTCGCCTGCTGCATATAATCCCGGAATAACCTCGCCTTCCGTGCTGATCACCTCTGTATTTGTGTTGATCTTGATGCCGCCCATGGTATGATGGATACCTGGCGCAATCTTGATGGCGTAATAGGGTGCCGTGGAAAGATCATCGTCCATTCCGTTATTTCTGCCGAATTCCTCATCCTTACCGGCGGCAACCGCGGCATTCCATGTCTCCATGGTTTCCACGAAGGCGTCCGCATCTACACCCATTGCCTGGGCAAGCTCTTCGTAGCTGTCGCCGGTCACAGCCATCCCAACATTGATATACTCCTGTGCGGATGCATTGTGGTCCACCAGGTTCTGGTCAAAGATGATATAGGCATAACCACCGGTCTGCTCCAGCTCTGCGGCTGAGACAGCATCTCTTGTCGCCAGGTCGTTGCAGAACCTCTTGCCCTCCTGATTGACCAGGATCGCGCCCAGGCTTCTCATCTTCTCTGAGACGAGCATGCTTGTTTCCTGATAGACGGTGGGATGAAGCTGAATCTGCTCCATGTCTACCGTTGCAGCCCCGACCGCCTCGGCCATCATAATACCATCACCGGTTGCCCCGGGGTGATTGGTTGTCACCGCATTTGCGAGACTCGGATTGAAGCTGGTCATCAGATCAAAGTTGGATCCGAAACCACCGGTAGCGAGAATCACAGCTTTGGCATTGATGACATAATCATGAGCACTGTCATTCGCCAGGACGCCTACCGCTGCCCCATCCTCCATGAGGATTTCCGTAGCCGTTGTGTTGAGCATAATATTGATGCCAAGACGATCCGCTTCCTCGCCCAGCTTCTGGATCAGGTACTGTCCGACAGGACTGCCGTCCTCCGGGGAATGGAGATACTTGTGGGTTGTCCCGCCGGTAGCTGCAACCTTAGGCAGCGGAGCATCGATGGATGCCAGCCATTCAACCGCTTCAGCGCTGTTTTCAGCCATGGTAGTAACCAGATCCCTGTCATTGAGCTGGTGGCCGCCTTCCATGGTGTCCTCAATGAATTCTTCCACGCCGCTGTCCGTGATGCCTGCCTCTTCCTGGAACTTCGTGCCGGCACAGTTCATGCCTCCGGATGCCTTCAGGGAATTGCCTCCGATCATGGGCATTTTTTCCAGAACCAGAACATCTGCCCCTTCCTGGGTCGCCCTGACCGCAGCAGTCAGGCCTGCGCCGCCGGCTCCCACGATGACTACGTCGCAGTCGATGGTCTCTTCGGTCTTTTCTACCTCTTCTTCCTCCTCGCTCTCCACCTCAAAGTTGGCCGGGTCAATTCCTGCGGCTTCCAGAGCTTCTTTTACTGCCTCCTTGATGGCCATACTGGTGACGGTTGCCCCGGCGATATCATCTACCAGAATCGAGTTTTTCTCTACGATCTCCCCGGGAAGAGTTTCCACAGCTACAGATCCGATCCCAAGAGTTTCATTCTGTTCAATGACTTCCACCGAGTAAATGGTGTTCTCATCCGCATCAACTTCGACAACCACATCTCCGTCGATGCCCTGGCCCGTCCCAGTGGTGGGATCAGCAGCCACAGGGGTAATCATCAGGGCAGCAATAAGGGGAATTACAGCCAGTCTCTTCATCTTGTCCTCCTTTAGATTAAACAATTGCATCAAAAAAGCTGCTCTTTGGTCTCATCTGTATTATATCACAGAAACCCTCATGTTTCCAGATCATTATCACAGTTTTATCCCTGGTCAGTCACATATTTCGTAACTGTGAAGAAATACTTGACGGAACAGTTCCCTTTTACTCCCCTATATTGACAGTATTATCTGTCAGATATATAATTATTAAGCAGTATTTATTTAATGCAGAGTTACATGCTCATCCCATTCTATTCCAATATGATTCCCAAACGGCAGGCAGATCGTAACTGCTCAGCACAATATGCTTCGTAGTTACAGCAGAAGGCGCTGCTCCTACCGTCGAAACAGAAGTACGCCGTCTGCACACTACCCAAATTGTATCATACCCAGCTCGCAGCAAGTGCAAGCTGCTGACCTGAGCAGTTTCGGTGGATCATCATATTAGAAATGAATTCTGGCAGGCATACTTTGCACAAAAGAAAGGAGGAACCCATGAAAAAAAGAGTACTTGTACTGTCAGCCCTTGCAGCTGTGAGCGTATTTTCCCTGGGATTGCTTTCCGGGGCACAGGCAGCAGAGGGGCTTACCCCCGGTACCTACACCGGGACAGCCCGAGGCTTCCATGACGATGTCACTGTCGAAGTGGTAGTGGATGAAGAAGGGATCCAATCCGTTGCCGTCACGGACTGCAGGGAGACACGATTCATTGCGGACAATGCGATCTACGCACTGCCGGAGGATATCGTTGCCCAGCAGAATATCAACGTGGACGCTTACAGCGGCTGCACCATTTCCAGCATGGCTGTCAAGTCTGCTGTTAAGAATGCCCTGTCAGAGGCAGGAGATATCACCCCCTTCCAGAAGGAAAAAGAAGAGGCGGAAGCAGCGGAAGAAGAACTGGATACAGATGTCGTGGTCATCGGCGGCGGCATGGCTGGTCTGAGTGCTGCCCTGACGGCAAAAGAGGCCGGAGCCGATGTCATCCTGCTGGAGAAGCTGGATCGTCTGGGCGGTTCCACGGTACTTTCCGGCGGCTTCCTGTACGCGACAGGCAGTCCGGTCAATAAGGATCTGGATGATGATCCTGAGGCGATGGTGGAGTATTGGCAGATGCGGGCTGAAGGCAACGCCAATGAGGATATGCTCCGCATTGCCGCTGAACTGTCAGGCGAAACGGTAGCACAGCTTCAGGATTGGGGCGTCGTTTTCTCCACCACAGTGGTACCTACCGGCACAAGCCCGGCGCTTCGCGGCCTGTATGCTTCCAACGAAGAGGTTGACCTGGCGCCAACGGACGGTGTAGACTTCATTGCGCCTCTGGCCAAAAAAGCAGAAGAACTGGGCATTCAGGTGATGCTGGGAACCGCTGCTACCGAACTGATTCTGGAAGACGGGGAAGTGAAGGGTGTAAAGGCAGCCTCCGACGATACCGATTATACCATCCGGGCAGGTTCTGTTGTCATCGCCACCGGCGGCTTTGACCACAACAAAGAGATGATCAGCCAGTACTCTCCGGAAGCTGAAGGCTTCTTCTCACTGGCCTCCCCCGGCAATAAAGGCGACGGTGTAGCCATGGCCGAAGCAGCAGGAGCCGCAACCAACTTTACCGGCGGCGTAATCGGATTTAAAATGATTGATATCACCAGCCACTACATCGAGGGAGCAAACTACCTTGGATGGACCGGACAATTGGGTGTGACCAATGAAGGCCTGCGCTTCGGTGATGAGACGGCGGATTATCCGATCTTCTGTACCGAGCTGATCGATGCCCTGAAAGCGGGGGCAGAAAAATTCTATCTGATCGTTGACAGCACCAATGAGTCATTTGCAGGGATGGCCGAGCTTGCTCTGGCCAAAAATCTCGCTGTGAAAGCAGATACCCTGGATGAACTGGCAGAGGCGGCAGGCATCGACGCAGACAATCTCATTGTCACTGTGGAAAGCTATAATGGCCACGCTGAGGCTGGTGACGAAGACGAATACGGCAGAACGGGTCTGACAGCTGTGACGACTGCCCCCTACTATGCTGTCCAGATCAAGCCCGCCATCCTGGGAACCATGGGCGGTCTCCTGATCAATGAGGATTCCGCAGTGGTCAACGAAGAAGGAGAAGCCATTCCCAACCTGTACGCAGCAGGCGAAGTTGCCAACAGCGCCTTCTTCTACAAGGAGTATCCGGCCTCCGGCTCTTCCATATCCACCTGCGCAACCTTCGGCAGGATTGCCGGACGCAACGCAGCAGCCAACGCAGCTGAGTGATATTGTTGCATAAACCAGCAGAACAACCAAGGAAAGGCGCGGCTCCTGTCATTTTCATGGAGCCGCGCCTTCTTGCCATAATTACCAGGCACAAAATGCTATTTATAGTAATTGAGTCTGTTAAGCGGCATCTTCCAGCGCTTCCTCTTCCTCTACGCCGGGCAGCTCGGTCTTCTGCACGTTTTCACCGTAGATGGTCGCCCAGTCATTTGCCATAGAAATGGCTGTCCATCCCTCTTCTTCCACATGATCATAAAAATCGGCGGCTTTTTCATCGCTGCCATATTCCCGTTCGGTATCGTCACATACCACGAAGAAACCCATGCCTTCGTGGTTGGGATTACCCTCGGCATAGTTGAGCATAGAATAATCGCCAGAGCTGTTGCCGAATGCCAGCACCGGACGCCTTCCGATTTCACGGGCGATTGCAGCCGGTTTGCCCGACTTGCCGCACTCTACTTCGTCGAGCGGAGCCCCAAGCAACATTATTTCGTCCTTGCCCATGTTGTACTCATCTGCGGCTTCGTCTTCTCCCTTCCCGGAAACAACGTAAGGCACGTCGGTCGCAATAACATGATCATATGGGATGTCATAGCGCTCTACGAGTGCCCGGACAACCTCGCGCTCACAGGCCGAGACCATCCAGACGTCAAAGTCATTGGCTCTGAGGAAATCGATCACCTCGATCATGGGCTTGTAAAAGGACTGGCCATATGTCATGCCATCAAATCCCACTGCATCCACGCTGTCAGCAAAGTCAACCACGTAGGATCGGAATTCTTCGGGAGTCATGCCGGCAAAGGCTGATGCGACAAGGTCGTCTTTGGTAATGCCCTCGGGTTTGAAGGTTTCCCCTTCAGAATAAGCGTGGTCACGGATCTGCTGCATGGCATCGCGCTCTTCCTCAGTTGCTTCAAAATCAGGATCGTCAAGCACGCGATACATGGTCAGGCAGTAGTCGACGTAGACAGGAGCTTTCTCACAGAGTATGGTACCGTCCATGTCAAAGGTGGCGATCCGCTCTACCGGATCGAGGTAGTTGGGGCTCGACTCATCCGTGCAGTCTGCCACAAAATCAATGAGCTCTTTCAGCGATGCGCTGTCCGGATTCCAGGAGGGGAAGCTTTCGGCAACATCGAGTACATCCTCGACTTCCGCTTCTGTCTCTTCCTCTGCTCCGGGAGCCAAATACTGGGTATCGGCCTTTGAAATCTGTTCGGGATAGATCCGGGCAAAATCATTCTTCATCGAGACAGGGATATATCCCATTTCAGAATACTCTTTTGATTTTTCATCCCAGTCCTGGGTTCCCCATTCTCTTTCCGAATCATCTGCAATGATCATGTATGCCTGAGCCGGATAGCTATTGTCGATAATGGCATAATTCATCATGCTGGTATCGCTTCCACTGTTTCCGAAAGCGAGTACCGGACGCTGTCCGATCTCCCTCTCGATGAAAATGGTTTTGTTGGCATTCAGGTTCTTCTGGACAAACCCGCCTGTGATCACCAGCTGATCATCATTCCCACCTTCGCCATATTTATAATCCATATTCGACGGTGTGTTTTCATGACCCGACAGTTTAATTTCAAATTCTGTGCCGATCACATGGTTTGGCGTAACGTAATCCTTGATCGGAGAATTCGCTACGATGGCACGTGTAGTCGTGCGCTCTGTGCCGCTGATGACATAAATTGTAAAGCCGTTGTCATACAGATACTTCACAAGCTCTACCATGGGAAGATAGAAGCCATCGATATAACGCATCTGATTGAAACTGGCGGTTTCCTTCTTTCCGAATTCAACAGCATAATCATAGAGCTCCTGAACTGTCATGCCGGAATAGGCTCTGGCAAAATTCCTGGCCAACTCCTCTCCTGCCTTGTATTCAGGAGTGATTGACGCCGCAACAGCCTTTAATTCTTCCTTGTCTTTTTCGGACAGCCATTCATTGCTGTCCAGGCAGTTGTTGCAGTAATCGATGAACATCATGGTGTCGTAATAGGTAAAAAAGGTCTCGCAGGTGAGCGTTCCATCCATGTCAAAAACAGCTATGCGGTCTTCTACGGGAATGAAATTCTCCTGGTCATCCTCATTCGTAACCTTTGCCACATAATTTCTCAGATTTTCCGCCGCCTCAGATTCGGCTGACCAATACTCTGAAAGCGCCATGTCAGCAGCCGCATCCATAGACGCCTTCTCAGGCTCAGCAACAGGCTCTGCCTGAGCCTCTGCCGCTTCTTCAGGCTCAGCAACAGGCTCTGTCTCAGTCTCTGCCGCCTCCTCGGACTCAGCAACAGGCTCTGCCACAGCTTCTGTCTCTTCCTCGGCCTCAGCAACAGACTCTGCCTGGACCTCTGTCTCTTCCTCGGCCTCAGCATCAGCAACAGGCTCTGCCTGGGCCTCTGTCTCTTCCTCGGACTCAGCAACAGGCTCTGCCTGGGCTTCTGTCTCTTCCTCGGACTCAGTCACAGGCTCTGCCTGGGCCTCTGTCTCTTCCTCGGACTCGGCAATAAGCTCTACCAGAGCCTCTGTTGCCTCCGCACTCTCGCTTTCTGTGGCAGCTTCTTCAGCCGCTGCGTAAGCCATCACAGGAAGCGCGGTGCATACAACGAACATCAGAAACGCCAGAAATACTTTCTTTTTCTTTTTCAGATTACTCATAAAATACCTGCCTTTCTGTGTAAATCCTTAAACAATAAATATCAGTATCACTATTATAGCATTAAATCATCCGTTTGACCATCAACTTTTCAATTTTATCTGGCGGCTCTGGGATAGAAAAACATCCCCTATCCGGGCAAGACCCGGATAGGGGATGTTTGGTCAGTTCGATAAGGAGATTGTCTTCATCTCAATCCGCCAGGTAATCGATGAGCCTGCTCTGGAAATCCTGATAGAAGGGGGCTTCAATCATGACGGCATGGGATGCGCCTGGGATCACTTCAAGAGCCGAGCCCTCCGGCAGGGAATCGGTCACGCCATTAACCAGGTCATAATTCAGGTAAGGATCCTTGTCACCGCATATGACCAGTGTCGGAACCGTAATGCTTTCGGTGTCAATGAGCTTCACGGAAGAATCCACCAGCAGATCCCTTCTTCCCCCGTTGGGGCTGTAATCCCTGTCATAATGCCAGCAGCTTGAGCAATACATCTCAATGATAACAGGATCGGTTATGGTCAGATCGAAATTGCCGTCTTCCCCTCTCTGGAAATCATCAGCAGCATGCTCCCAGGTATTATAGTGGAAATCCTCATCCACATCATAGTCACCTAAACCGCTTAAGATAGGGGCATACAGAACCAGTTTATTGATGTGTTCAGGATACTTCGCCGCAAAACGGGCAGAGGTTACCGTACCCCAGCTCCAGCCCAGGATATCCAGCTTATCCATACCGGTTTCCTTTGTGATCAGCTCCACTGCGGCATTGATATCCTCTGCCGCATAATCGGAATCAGGCATAAAGCCATCCTCTACCTCCCCGGAGCGCCCATATCCGGCAATGTCCAGTCTCCACACCGCATAACCTTCCCTGGCCAAAAAGCGGACAAGACTATAATCCTTATAGTCGATATCAAACTCATGAGAAGAATAGGTCAGGCCATGTACCAGAAGGATATTCTTCTCCGGCTGGGTATCCGCCAAGGCGACCCGATCCAGATGGAGCGCAATATCATTTCTTTCCAGGGCAAATTCCTCATAGGAATAGGATAATTCCTGTGTGCTGGCAGCTTCCTCCTTTGCCGCATCCTGAGCATAGACGGCTGCCGGGGTGATGGCCAGAACCAAGGATAATGAGATAAGGCCAAGCCATTTACGATATCTTCCATTACTCATAACGTAATCCTCCCTTTTCGTAGCTGTGCGCTAACGCCATCGAAGATCATATCACTTTATCACGTTAATGTCAACAAGTGGATAATATAGGGCATGATTCGCCGAATTGCTTCTTACAGGATCCCCCGATAGCTGACATTATGGACCAGGAATCCATCCTTTCCCTTCTCCTTGATTTTGTACAGATATTTATCAGCCATCCGAAAAAGGGAATCATAACTTGGATAAGAGCCATCGTTGATCACGCCGCCGATACTAACCGTCACATGCTCTTGATCCTTCTCGTTGATCATGATCTGGTGGACAGACTCTACAAGCTGTTCCAGCCGTCTGCAGACAACTGTGTAATCAACCATACCCACCGCATAAACGACGAATTCATCACCACCCATACGCATGACGACATCGGTTCCCTTAAAAGACATCCGCAATGTATCAGCCAGCCTCCGAAGCACCTCATCGCCCTGCTGATGCCCGTAAGCATCATTCACATGCTTGAAATTATCCACATCAATGATCAGGAAGGTTCCCGATTCTTGCCGGTCCACACAGTTCCGGATCATCATGGTTCCTCCGCCTCGGTTATATATACCGGTAAGCGGGTCATGCTCGGCACTGATCTTGGTCGACTCCCGGATTTCGTATGATCTGAACCGTTGGTAAGCCGTCCGGAAGCTCAGGACACAGGAGAGGAAAACAGCACATGTCAGCCGGACCACATTTTCCCGAAGTATCTGCTCGTTTCCCGTATAACAGTTTACATAATAAGCGTTCAAGCCCGCAAGCAGGATCAGAAGAAGCAGCTTCCATGGCCTGTCCAGGATCATCGGCGGCAATAGCACCAGTATAAAAGGAAAAATGAATACGCTTGTCTGCGGATGTGACGACAAATCGTATGCGCCAAGGATGACAAGCAGGATCAAGGAGATAATCTCCAGAAAAAGAGTGGAATTGTGAGTGACATAAGCCTTGTAAACGATATTCAAGACAATAAGGTAGAGCATTATAGCCAGGCCTGCTATCGCTTCAAAGGAAGGCGCCTGATAAAGCAGCTTCTCAATCCCGACAACCATGACACTGATCACGAGCCCTATAGACAAGAGGAACCGACAGGTCAACAGGTTTTCCTTTTCAAGAATCTCCGGATTGATATTCACTGCTAAGGGGCTCCACAGCTTCTGCATGATTCTCCTAATAGCTGATCGGGTCGTTTCTCCCTCCTGTCGGCTGATCTGCCGCTTCAAATCATACACCAGCTTTTTCATTGCTTCAAAAATATCATTCCTCATTTTCACTCCTCTCATTACCGGTTCTACGGTTAATGACCGCATCGAGTAAGCACGGACCGATCCCATTCGGCCCAATAGAGGCGTTCCTACTGCAACTCACATCAGGTATCCATGCGGATCGCCGTCCAAACTGATCAGTGCAGTGAAATTTTCAGAGATTACCAGAAGCATCATTTTCTGATTACAAAAAAAGCCATCCGGCATCAAATTACATGTCAGATGGCATTTTCTCTAACTGTTTTTATTCACATTTCAAGAAGAACATACTTGTACGATACTGTGAACAGAATATTTCTATCCTGCAAGGCTATACAATCCCCTTACCTATTTTTAATGCTTTACCGCAGTTTTCAGCTTCCGTAAGAAAACCAGAGCATTCTTCCATGTATATCGTCACACCATCACAGATACTTAACCTTTTTCGGAAGAGTATGAGGGAATACATAGATTATAGCAGTAAATCCTCCTGAAAGCAAGGTATTATTTCTAAGATTATCGTATGCGCACGAATTTACTGCGCCATCTCAAACGGCATTTTTTCTGGGCAGCCGCAAGCCTAAAGCAAGGATCCAGTTCGCCGCCAATAAAATCAAAATGATTAATCCTTAATCTTTGCCTTGAACGCTTCCCATTCTGCGGAAATCTTTGCCTTCTTCTCCGCTCTCTTCTCCTTGCTCTCTTTAGGTTTAACGAAAAATGCCTCACAGATCTTCCTGATATAGGAAAAGCGGTAGTCTGCGATTGCCGCACTGCAGTCAAGTTTTATTATAGCATATAAACAAACTAAATTATAGCATGTTTCAGGAAAAAAGCAAATAAAACCGGGTAAAATGATATATTCCCCATATTTTTGACACAATACTCCTATTTGGTTTTACATGAATGTCTGGTATAGTATATTTTGAATCAATGATATCCTATCACAGTGCGGTTATTCTGACGTTTGCATTTTATTCGTTTACTATATCTTGCTTTATGCGTATATAATAAAGAGGACAAATTCCAGCGTCTCGAAAGACAGCCGTGATTCGAGCATCGAAAAGTGCTTTCAGGGAGGAGGGCTGTGCATGTGGCAGAAATTGCAGTAATTGTACCGGTTTATAAAGTTGAAAAATATATTATTCGTTGTGTCGACAGTATCAGAAACCAGACATTTACGGATTTTGTACTAATCCTGGTAGATGATGGGTCTCCTGATCATTGCGGCGCTATTTGTGACAGATACAGCGTAACGGATTCGCGAATCCATGTCATCCACCAGGAGAATGGCGGCCTTTCAGCAGCCAGAAATGCCGGGATTGATTTTGCCTTTGCCGATGGCAGGATTCATTTTCTTACTTTTATTGATAGTGATGACTGGGTACATCCTCAATATCTGGAGAGGCTTTATCATGCTGCCCTGACATACCGCAGGCCTCTTGCTGTCGGGGAGTTTATCCGGACAAACGGAGAACCCTTAGCCCATGATCTGCCAGAACATACCAGGCTTTGGAAAACGGATGAGTATTATAAAAAGAAGAGGGTAAACGCGATTGTTGCATGGGGCAAGCTCTATCAGAAAGACTGTTTTGCATCCATTCGCTTTCCTGTCGGTAAAATCCACGAAGATGAATATGTCACATATCGGATTCTTTTTCAATGTGAGAGTATCCCTGTGGTTGAAGCACCGTTATACGCCTATTTCCAAAACGAAGCAGGGATAATGAAGAGGAACTGGACCTTGTCTCGTCTGGACATCATCGGGGCAGACCAGGACCAGGTTCGTTTCTTTTTAGAAAACGGATATACGGACATTGCCAAAAAGCAGTTTATCAAGCTCACCGAGGATTTAAAAAGACAGCAAATCCACGTCCTGAAATGTGAAACGATAACCGAAAGGGAGAAAAAAAATACCTGCAGGCATCTAAAACAGACATTAAGAAAGGAACTGATCCGTTACAGGAGGTATCACTGGCTTCCCTATCAGGAGAGTGAACGAAACAGACAGACCTATGCAAATGCTTTTACAGGAATCAGGATCTGCAGGCGCATTTGGCGAAGAATCATACAGCCCTTATCTGCCAAGAATCCCTTGTCTCGCTCTTTGGGTGGCAGATTTCAAAGAATCTGGCGCAACAGGGAAAAAATCGTCAGATTAATCAAATATGGCTTCCGGATTTCCTTTAAGCAATGTATCATCCTGCAAAGTCCCCTTTACGGAAACCTTGGCGATCATGCGATTACAAAAGCAGAATCAGAATTGCTTGAGGAGCTTGGTATTTCATGCTGCGATTTTCCCTGTACCAAGGATATAGAGTATTATTGTGCCAAAATAACGTCAGAAAAAAAAGTCATCCTGATTAATGGCGGCGGATACCTGGGAGCCTTATGGCCCAAGGAAGAAAAACGGTTTCTGGACACACTCCAGGCTTTTCATAAAAACAGAATCATCGTCTTTCCTCAAACGATCTATTTTAACCTGAAAAGTGAAGAAGGGATCCGTTTTTTTAAGCAATCCAAAGGAGTATACGAAGGACATCCCAGGCTTACCTTATTTGTGCGCGAAAAGACAAGCCTTGATTTCATGAAAGAATATATGCCGAAGGTACATGTGGAATTGGTGCCCGATATTGTTTTGAACCTGAAGTGGGAAAGGATGGACTCAGAACGGCATGGGATCTTGGTATGCCTGAGGAACGACAAGGAAAGAACGATATCAGATGATGAATATGACAGACTGTTCGAGATCATAAGGAATGAAAATGACACTGTGTCTGTAACCGACACCGTCGTCTCTAAAGAAATAGGATTGCAGCGTTTGAAACAAGCTGTTTATGATAAGCTGAAGGAATTCTCAGCTGCAAGACTGGTCATCACAGATCGGCTGCATGGAATGGTGTTTGCCGCAATAACAGAAACGCCCTGCATTGTGATCGACAGCCTTAGCCCAAAGATCCGTGGATGCCATCAGTGGATTAAGGAGCTTGACTATGTCCGATTTGCCGAGAGTATAGATGATATTCCTGAACTGATAGAAGAGTTAAAGTCCGTTAAGCCTGCATACAACCGGGAAATAATAGAAGAAGCGTTGAAGCCCTTAAAGGAGGCATTAATCCATGCCGTGAGATAATGCGTGCCACCGGCACGCAGCATCCCGCTTCATGCTCATATGGAAGTGCAATAGGGTAGAGGAAGGCACAGCCGCACCTCTACCCCACCCCGGGCCGCGTTCCGACGTTAGTCGGAAAATAAAGATTTCAGTGCTTCGTACACAGCACGGCCAAGCTTTTGCTGATCCTCCGGAAGCAGGTGCAGGCGATCTGCCTCGCTCACTTTTACAATCCTGGAAGAGTCCAAAAAGCTGCATCCGTATTTCCTGGCGATGTCCTCATATTTCTTTGTCAGCAGAGAAGAGAGTAATACTGTATTCTCAAAATCAAAGGATTCCTCGAACGGCGATCTTTTTCCCCGCTCTCCGACTATGGGAGGCGAAATCAGCATGATTTCCATCCTGTCATCCATGTTAAACCTTCTGAAAGAAAGCACCTTCTGTAAAAATAATTCCATTTCACCAGCGATGTCCGCAGCCGAATAACCGAATTTCCTCTTCATGTCATTTGCGCCAAGCATAATGATCATGAGATCGAGAGGCTTCTGGCTTTCTAAACAGGGAATGACATATTTCAAACCGTTTTTCTGACCCTCCGTAAAGTCATCTGTAGCGATGGTGCGACCGTTTTGTCCCTCCTCAATAATTCTGAATCCATCCCCAAGCAGATTTTGAAGCACACATGGCCAGCGTTCATCTTCTCCCATTCTCTCACAGGTAACCGGGTGAAATCCCCAGGTTAAAGAATCTCCGAAGCACAGTATCCTTCTCTTTTCCATTTGAGCCTCCTCATCTTCCCTTTTTCCCCTTATACAGGAACAGGATAGGTTCCGCATAGCAGAAGGCGCCTTCCCTGGCGGCTGGGCTGCGCCTTCTGCCCTGATCACAAAATGCAAAGTACCAGGTTCTCAAGTCTCAGAATGTGATGGTCTCAGGCTCAGCGGTAAAGGAACTGAAGACAGCAGTCGCGTTCTTAAGGTAGAACATCTGCATGTTCCCATCGTCCGGGCTGTACCTGTTCTTCAGAGAAGGCATCTTGTCCAGCATCTTCACTTTTACATCGTGACTGTCATCCTCTGCCAGCTCTGCTTCGATCCGAAGCCAGGTTCCGTCATTCATACAGGCACAGATTTCCACATTCGGATTCTGACCGATCTGTTTGGAGACATCTTTCACCTTGCCGGTCTGAATGTACAGCTTTCCCTCATCCAGGAGAATCGTTCCAAAAGGCCTCACCCTTGGCTTATTGCCATCGATTGTCGCCAGATAGTAGGTCTTAGCGTCATTCAGATAGTAGTAAACCCTGTCGATCCCTTCGGCTGTTTCCCGTTTCTCCAGCTCTTGCAGCATGACAGCCGCGTTCAGCTTCAGATATTCGGCCAGATCTGCCAGGGAAATGCCCAGCTCTCGGTTCATAAAATCCTCGGCCATCAGCAGATTGGCAATCTTCACGCCAAGATTGAGAAAGCCCAGCTCCACTTTGGAACCAAAGGCCAGGATCTGTCTTTCCCCTTCATCATCAACCATGAGAATGGTATCCGGGATTCCGTTCCCGTCATAATCATGAATATAAAGATTGTACTCTCCGCTTCCGTCAAGGTCGACCGCTATCGTATCGATTTTTCTGCCAACGGAATCACTGGCAAACAGTACATCCGCCATACCGTCTCCGTCCAGATCGAGCGCAATTTCCCTCCAGCCGCTGCGGACCAGCATCCTGCTCAGTTCCGGATCGTTTTTGATCCTCTTTTTCGCCTGCCGAATACTTACTCTTTTGACATCCATGATAATCTCCTTTCTTTTTTCCATTCCCCTTCTGTCTCATAATTCGGAGAAGCAAAGGAATACACAAAAACCGCCTCATCTTTCGCAAATTTCCGGCTCAGACGGCCAACGACATTTGCTGTCGCAGCCCCCAGGCTGTGACCGGTAATAAACAGAATCGTATTCTCCCCTGTACGATTGTCATCCAACCGTACAGGTGGAATGTTTTTTGTATCATAACACATCTGCTCATTCCGAATCAATAACCTTCCTCTTTTCCACTTTTTCCCATTTGCGGGCAGGCTATTACCCCTCCAGCACGTCCCAGGTACAGCTGCACGCTGGGACGAAGTTCACCTGCAATGTCTCCTCACTCAAACAGCACATTCCAGCATGACAAAGGGCTTTGTTGCGCTTTCTAAATCGGTCAGGCTGTTGTGACTGCGTTAATGATTCTGAATCGAGTTCAAAAAGTCCCTGGCTCTCTGGGTTCGAGGATTGGTAAAGAATTCCTCAGGGGTATTTTCCTCCAGTATGCTCCCCCCGTCCATGAAAAGCACCCTGTGCGCCACACGCCGGGCGAAATTCATCTCATGGGTGACCACTACCATCGTCATTCCTTCTGAGGCCAGTCGGGTCATAACCTCCAGGACTTCCCCGATCATTTCCGGATCCAGGGCACTGGTCGGTTCATCAAAAAGGATCGCCTTGGGATGCATGGCCAGAGATCGGGCAATGGCCACCCGCTGCTGTTGTCCGCCGGAAAGCTGTGCCGGCACCTTGGATGCCTGGGAATCCACACCCACCCGCTTCAAAAGCTCCATCGCCTCCTGACGGGCTTCTTTTTTTGACTTGCGCAGCACCTCTACCGGACCCATGGTCACATTATCCAGAATCGTTTTGTGCGCGAACAGGTTAAAGGATTGAAACACCATCCCCACCTTTGCCCGCAGCCGGGCCAGCTCCCGTCCTTCCTCAGGGATCACTTCCCCATCGATCAGGATCTCGCCGGAATCGATGGGCTCCAGCCGGTTCATGGTGCGGCAAAGGGTAGATTTCCCGGAACCGGAGGGACCGATTACCACCACTACCTCACCCTTTTTTACCTGCAGATTGATATCCTTCAATACATGAAGCTGTCCAAAATGCTTGTCCACATGTCTGAGTTCAATCACCGGAACCGGTTTCACGCTGCTGTTTTGGTCTTTTTCCATATCTGTATCGTTCCATTCTTTCTTATTATGCGCGTTGTATTTTTACTGCGGATTCACGCCGCATGCAGCAGCGTAAATTCGGCCTGGTAAACGAATCAGCTCCCCTGCTTCTGTTTTCCGGACAAGAGCTTTTCCGCTTTTGTGGAAAGCCGGTTCAGCGAGTAATTGATCAGGATATAGATCACCGCCACCACCAGATAGATCGACAGTAAGGCGTCATAGTTGGAAATCAGCACCTTAGCATTCTGCATCAGGTCCGGGAAGTTCACCACATAGGCAAAGGTCGTGTCCTTAAACACAATGACCATCTCCGCGATCAGGGATGGAATCACATATCGAATGGCCTGAGGAAAGATCACTCTGTAAAAAGTCTGTCTGTCTGTCATTCCAATAGAAAGAGCCGCTTCCCTCTGTCCTTTTGGCACAGCGTTCACACCGGAACGAAGCTGCTCGGCAACCAGCCCGGAGGCAGAGATCGCAACCGGTAACGTGATCTTCCAGAAAGCGCTAAGCTTCCAGCCAAACTGAGGTACCACCAAAAAGAAGAAATAGATAAACAATAGCGTGGGCACCCCTCGGGTAAAATCTACCAGAACCGTCGCCGCAAACCGCAGGAAACGGCTTTTCCCGATGCGGCCCAGCATCATGGCAAAACCAGCAGCAAAGGCCATGGCTCCCGCGGCAAAAGCAGCCTCCACGGTTCCGATCAGGCCTTTCGCAATAAACCTCCAGGTGGAGAGCCTCCCAAAGAAAAACCAGTATTTCGGATCCAGCTGACCGGTCAGATAAAATCGCCGGATCATCAGCGCAAGCAGGAAAGCAAAACTCAAAAGAGAAAGCACGGTTCCGATCAGAATCTTCTTTTTTGTCCTTGGGCCGGGAGGTTCATACAAAGCATCCTTAGCCGTCATTACTTTTCCACTCATCGCAGTATCCTCACCTTCTTGTCAATCCAGTTTCCCACCCGTCCGATGACTACCGCTGTCAGGCAGTATAGGACAGCGGATATAAAGAAAGCTGTGACACCGCCCACCGCATGGGTATTGATATGCGCCACCAGCCCGGTCAGATCATAGGGTCTCATAGGTACCTGGGAGGCCAACGCCGTCGTCAGCATGGTTGCCACCATCAGACTGGTCAACGGCAGCACACTGGAGCGAAGCGCCTGTGGAATGACAACCTTACGGATTGTCTGTGAAAAGGTCATACCTATGGATCTGGCCGCCTCAATCTGTCCTACATCGATGGTATTGATGCCAGACATCAGATATTCCGAGCAAAAAGCGGCAGGGATCAGAAAGGAAGCGATCAGCACGCAAAGGAAGTAGGACCATACAATGGAAAGATACGGCAGGGCATAGACCAAAAACATCAGCAGAGAAGCTCCCGGAATATTGCGGAAGATCTGAACATACAGCTCTCCTGCTGCCCGCAGCGGCCTGATGGGACTGACACGCATTACCGTAACCAGGATGCCGACCACAAAAGCTGCCGAAAAAGCCAGAGCCGTTAACTTCCAGGTGGTCAGCAGAGCCTGCAGATATTGTTCTCCGTACTGTGAGAGAAGTTCGTTGACGCTCATAATCACTCCCCTTTCAAATATGCGCACATATGATAGGAAACGAATTTGTTCGTTTTCTATAAAACAAGGTGACAGTGAGAAGGACAGCATAGCGGCTCCCTCGTTCCGGGCTTTGCCTCCCGGGAAAACCGTTTCTACTGTCATCGTCTCACTGTCACACTCTTCTGTCATAAATCTGTTTCTGCCAGACTGTTATGCTGCTTGATAGCACTTTTCAGATGCAGAACTTACCGGCGTCATTCGAGACGCCAAGCTACGTCGCCTCTAGAAACGCAGTTTCTACTCTGCCGAAGAGGAAATCATTCTTCTACAACCGGAGCTTCAGGCGCTTTTTCAATACCGGTACGATCACCCAGGCAGACCATCCAGAGTTCTTCCCAGATTCCTTCATCCTCAATAGCGCGAAGGAAATCATTGACGAAAGCAACCCCGTCTGAGTCCTTTGGCATACCGATCCCATAATTATCCTCAGGGCCAAACATTTCTCCGGCAATCTCATAGCTGTCAGGATTTTTCACAATCGCGTTCAGCAGGAGGGTGTAGTCCGTCACATAAGCATCCACTCTTCCCTGATCCACGGCAGTCCTGGCCTCAATGTCTGTGACAAACTCCTCTACTACAGCCTCCGGTGCATACTCAGCCAGAATGTCCGGTCCGGTGGAACCGGACTGGGTCGCCACAACCTTTCCTGCCAGATCATCTACACCTGTGATCTCCTCATTGCCGGCTTTGATCAGAACAGCCTGTCTGGAGGTGTAATAGGGTCCCGCAAAGGAAATCACTTCCTTGCGGCTGTCGGTTATGGAATAGGTGGCAAATACGGCATCCACCTGATCACTTTGCAGGACAGACTCCCTGGTGCTGGAATCTACCTGGGTAATCTCATACGCCTTTTCGTCTCCCAGAATATACTTAGCCAGAAGCTGGAACAGACCGGCATCAAACCCCCGAACCGCTTCGTCAGTTTCGTCCATCTGGCTGAAAAGGAATGATGTGCGTACAGCTCCCACGCGCAGTATACCGGCATCCTTGACAGCAGCTGCCCAGCTGTTTGCCTCGATCAGGGCCTCGTCCGCCACAGGGCCGGATGCAACCAGGCTGTCATAGGCTTCCTTGTCAAGGGCTACGGCATTGGCCGTATCTTCCGCTGCTACACTGAAAGCGCTTCCCAGCACCATGATACCAGCCAGAAGCAGACCTGTTATTCTCTTTGTCCATTTAAATAAACTCATTATACCCTCCTTTTTTCAGGAGATGCATACGTATTCTCCCTCTCTTGGGCTATTCCATATGCATCATTTTCGGTTTTCCCGTATCAGTGTCCGTTCTTCAACGGCGTCGCTCTGCTTCACTAATACGTTACAGTCCTACTATAGCACAATTCACCTGCCTGTGCAAGTTCTCAATCCATTTCTCTGTTTGGCGATACTACTTTCCGAAGCCCTGGCATATAAGGATGAAGCCAACAGATTTTGTACCAATCTGGAATATTCTATTGAAAAATCTTCGGCGATGTACCATAATACATAACAGCGAAAGTTTGATCATCGTTATGATTTTCGTCATTCTTCACCTTTCCGGTATCATTCGAACAGATATTTTAGAGAGGAATCAGCATTGCTCAGCTACTATACTTCGATTATTGTGTTGTCCTGGATGGCACTCGGAGCTCTCAGTATTTTAATTCATGAAAATGACAGGCTCTCCCACACTGACAAGCGTCTGTTTTACCTGACATATCTGCTGATTGCCGTTTCAGCATTGGCAGAGTGGTCTGCCATTCAGATTGGCGGCATTACGGATGCGCCCAAGTGGATGTTACAGCTGGCAAAATGTGCAGACTATATCCTTACTCCAATGGCTGGCAGCGCATTTGTTTTGCAGATGCATATACACAACAGGTGGCAGAAGACCTTGTATGGTATCCTTGCCGCAAATATTGTGTTTCAGCTGCTGGCTGCCTGCAATGGCTGGATGATTCAGATCGATGATCAGAATCATTATTCTCATGGCTCATTATATATCATTTATATGGTCATTTGTATCGCCGTCATCATACTGGTCGTAATCCAGTTCATGATTTATGGCCGGTTATTCCGCCGACAGAATCACCATTCCTTATACTCAATCATGCTGTTGGTGATAACCGGGGTCTTTATACAGGAGCTGCTGCCTTCGGGAAACAGAACAGCTTATATAGCAATGACTCTTGCTGCCGCTCTGATGTTTATTCACTATTCTGAATACACCCAGCTGGCAGCGGATGAGTACCTGATGGAACAGCAGATCAGAATAGACACGGATTCACTGACAGGCGTATTCAGCAGAATGGCATACTCTACTATGCTGAGGCGCTATGAAATTGCCGGAATACTTCCGGAAAACTTTGCCGCATTTACCATCGATATCAACGGACTAAAGACCGTAAATGATCGTCTCGGACACGACGCAGGCGATGAACTGATCTGTGGTGCTGCGCACTGTATTGAAAAGGTTTTTTACGGCAAAGGTCGATGCTATCGCACGGGCGGTGATGAATTTGTCGTGCTGTCGGAAGAAATGCCTGCCGCAGAGGCTGATCAGATCCTTCTGCGGTTGGATGCAGAGACAAAAAACTGGCATGGAAAAAACGTCAGCCAGTTGAATCTGGCATCAGGTTATGCTCTGGCAAAGGCTAATCCCGGCATTACTGCGGAACAACTGGTTCAGGAAGCAGATCGGGCTATGTATGTCGCCAAGGCGGAATACTACCGTAAGGCAGGCCATGACAGACGAAGGGAACGCCGTACGAAGACGAGAGAATGATGAATTCCTGAAATTTCCTGCGCCGTAACATCTGTGCATTTGTGTTCTCCAGTGACGGCAGAAGGCGCGGCTCTGAGAAAAAAGGCAAAGGGCATAAGACCCGGAAAAACCGTCTTGTGCCCTTTGCTTTTCTCCTGTCCGGGTCAGATTCCTTCTTTCCTCTTTACCCGGAAATAAATGAGGTAGGACATCATGACTGTCAGAAAATCAGCGATGAGCTGTGTCCACACAATGCCACTCATTCCGAACAGGTGGTTCATCAGGAAAAGAATCGGAATATTGAAAACAAGCTGCCTGATTGCCGCCAGAAGGAAGGATTCCTTCCCTTTTCCGATAGCCTGCATGAAATGCACCATCGAAAAGCAGAGGAACATCATCGGTGTCGCAAAGCATCTGGCCTTCAGGAATTCTGTGCCAAATGCCACTGTCGCCGGATCTCTGATAAATACCTCCATAATCTGAGCCGCCAACAAACGGTAAAGGATAACACAGACAAACGAAACCGCCAGCCCAACCATCCTGGAAAAATTAAAAACCTCTCTCATGCGCTGATAATTACCGGCAGAATAATTGTAAGCGATCAACGGGATCATGCCAAGACAAATGCCCACCCCCGTATTAAGCGGGAGTCTTTCCGCTTTCAGGACGATGCCTATGGCTGCGAGCTCGATGTCTCCATGTCCTGCCGAAAGTCTGTTGATGACAATGTTTGTAATATCAAAAAGCAGAAGGGAAAGAGCAGCCGGTACCCCTACCGCAAATATAGACCGCAAAGAGTTTTTCTTCGGGCGGCCGGTCTTTGTGCTGAATGTCAGAACCGTACTTTTCCTCAGACTCCGGAAGGTAATGAAGAAATATCCAAATGAAACCATGTTGGAGAGCATCGTCGCAATAGCCGCGCCCATGACCTGCTTCCCATCCGGGAGAATCACGAACATGAACAGAGGATCAAGGGCAATATTTAACAGCCCACCGATCATAAGGCCTGTGGAGGCTTTGCCGGAATACCCAATGCTCCTGATCATGGAAGACATCGTGGATGACATGACAGAAAAGGAGCCCCCGATTATGATAACAAACAAAATATACTGTCTGGCAAAGCCTATCGTGTTTTCGCTTGCTCCAAGGAGCTTGAGAACAGGATTCATGAATCCCAGACAGACAAGGGAATAAACGGCTGCAGAGCAAAGGCACATCCAAAAGCTCCAAGCTACGACTTTTCCGGCCTCGGCATCATCCTTTATCCCAAGCAGCCTTGAGACGAGTGTTCCGCCACCTACGCCAAAGACATTCGCTATCACAATGGTAACCATATAAGCCGGAAGTACCAGAGAACAGGCCGCTACCATATAGGGATTGTTCGTAAGACCAATGAACCAGGTATCTGCCAGGTTATAAATCAGCGTAATAAGCTGGCTCAGAATGGTAGGGATCGCCATAACCATCATGGCATGAGCTACCGGCAATCTCTCAAAAACTTCCGTTCTGTCATTTTTCCTCATCTTTTTCTCCTCCCGCGCCTTCCTCTTCCCAATCTCATATCCGGTATTTTCCAACAAACAATTATGGCAGCAGATAATCATTCCAGATATTTGCATACTCTTCAATACGGGGATATGCATAAGCTACGATTGCCAAGGTGGCAATCCATACGGATACCGTAAAGATGACCAGTTTTTTTCCCCTCATTTTTACAAAACTGATATGCCAGTACCTTTCAATCAGTTCAATCAGGAAATAACATTCTGCTATTACGAACAACCCGTACAGGATCGGCAGGATCTTTCCCTGGAACAGTTTTCCCGTAGCCGCAATCTGAATGGTCTGTACAGGAAGGATAAACAGATAACTTAAGCAGTAGTACCTGTTTTTCCTCGGGAAGGCCGTAATACCCGTTCATCAGACTCGGTCCCTTAACAACGATCTCGCCGATCTCGCCCTGTGGTGCGAATCCTTTCCCCTCATTCCAGATACGGACTTCATGATTGGGAAGACTGCGCCCGACGGAAATGGCTCTTTTCTCAAGCGGTTCATCATATGTTTCCACCGTGATCACCGGCGAGCACTCCGTCTGTCCATAGCCACAGATCAGCTTTCCACCGCCGAGAAGCCCCTCAAACCGCATCATCTCCACCGGTGTCGTAAAGCTTCCGCCCACGATGCACAACTTCAACTGCCCGCAAAGCTTCTCCTCAAATTCCGGCATGGCCATCAGCATCCCGTAAATCGCACCAACCGAACACATATCGGTAATTTTATTCAGATAGATCATCTGCAGCAGTGTATCCGGTTTCAGCAGCGGCGTAAGGAATATGTGGCGTCCCATAGCCAGATAAACATTGGCAACCATCAGGCCGTAACTGTGGAACAAGGGCAGCGCCAGACAAAGGGAAGTGCCGATATTTTTTCCAACCAATTCCACACAGCCTTCTACATTACTCAGAACAGAATACGAAGACTGCAGCACCGCCTTCGGAATGGATGTGGTTCCGGTGGTATATATGATGACCTGGGAATCCCGAGGCCCATTTCTTGTAAGAGCTTCATCCAGGATTTTCTGTTCTTCTCCGGAAAGAGGCACAAATGCATCCGGTTCTGCAAATGCTGCAACCGGAAAAACATGGTGCATGGGTACTCCACCGTCTGTCAGAGCCCTGGCAGCTGCTTCCTTGCTGGTAATACTGACGGTATTCCCGCCGATCACCCCCCATGAGGCATCCACCATTTTTGTAAGCGCACTGACATCGGCTGCCTGAAGCCCGTAATTCATCAGGGCAGCAACACCTCCTGCCTGGACAATGCCGAAGAATGCAGCCAACCATTCAATCCCGTTAAATCCCCAGAGAATTACCTTATCGCCTTTTTGAAAGCCTGCCCGGACCAGTTTTACGGCACAATGATCCGCCGCAAGCTTCAGCTGGCCGTATGTTACTGTCTGGTCCCCGCACGTAACAGCCGGTCTGTCCGGATAATCCTTAGCCCCCTTAATCAGTGTGTCCGAAAAAAGTTTTGTACCATACTCCATATTCCCTTATAATCTCCTGTTACGATATATTTTCTGTATTCCCTTCCGGCTCGTTGATCAACGAATCCTGCAAGGAATGAATGAAAAATGGCATCTGACAGATATAGCGCAGCCATTTCTAACGATGCGGCCGCGCTATCTTTGTCAATGCCTTCTTTTCCTCGGGAAGACCGGTCTGCTTTGATTTCATTCTGAAGGTTACCGGCATGCCGCAGCTTACAGGAACCAGCGATAGGCGTCCGTAGATTCAGCGTAGCCCCAGTCTTCTTTGTGGATGCTGTTCGTCGTCATGAAGCCGTTTTTCTCGAGCACATGGGCTGACGCTTTATTATCAACCATTGTACTTGCTGTAATGATTTCTATGTCAGTCTCCTTGAAAAGATAATCAACCATTAGTTTTGCGACCTCCGTCCCAATACCACTTTTCCAGTACTTCTCCCGTAGGCGTGCCCCAATACAGACCATATGAATATGGTCTCGATAATCATAAAACTCTGCCAGCCCACAGAGCTCTGACGTATTATCCCTGAGAAATACGCCAAGAAACAGATTCTGTTTCTTCTCAAAGTACTCCCCATAGAGATCGTGTAACAGCTGATCCATATCTGTATATTGCTGTTCAAGGAGATATGTCGGCTCATAACGGTAGATAATATTACTGTGAGCCATCTCCAGGAGAGCATCACGATCTTTTTCCGTAATTCTTCTGAGAATAATCCGTTCTCCCTCAAGATATGGGATCTCATCAAACAGCTTCTTCTTTTTCATGGCAACAACCTCTTTCATCCTGATTTACCGGCTATATCATTCTTCTATCCTATTCCCTCACCATACAAAGGGAATCACTCTGTATCTGACCCGTTTCTCATAATCCGTATATCCCTCCAGGCCTTCTTCCAGCACCTGTTCTTCATTACGGATCCGTTTATTGATGATCGGAATATACAGTAACAGAATCACGAACGAAATCACCGATCCCAGAACCAGAGGCATGGAAAGAAAAAGGAGCAGTGTACTCATATACATGGGATGACGAACGATTCCATATAATCCGGTATCAACGACCTTTTGGTTCTCCTGTACCTCTACAGTCCGGGAGAGATATGCATTTTCCCTGAGCACCTCCGCATACAGCACATAAGCAATCAGAAAAACAGCTGCGGCAGCATATGATATCCCGTCTGGCAGTGTAATCCACTTGAAACGGAAATTAAGACCGGCAACGATAAACGCCGCCAGGAACATCAAACCACTCAGAAGGACAACTTTTTTCTGCTCGTTTTGTTCCTCTTTCACATTCAGCCTTTTGCGAAGCAGATCAGGGCTTTTCTTCATCATGACAAGTCCGGCGGTGAACATTGGAATAAAGAGAATTCCGATCAACAGCCACGCCTGCCAGTAAGCAAATGATCCTGCCGGAATGAAAAGCAATAAACCAACAATTAACAGGCCTGCGAAGAACTTTATCAGTGCCTGCCTGAAGAGTATTGAATCCATGTCAAAGCCCCCCTTCTATCAACAATTCAGATTCCTGACCATGACCCTGCCATCCAATACCTCGTAACCAAACCTCCTGTACAGGCTATGAGCATCCCTTGTAATCAGAATCCCGCGAAGCCCGGCATATTCCGGCAATGACTCAATATAGGATACCAATGCCGTACCGAGTCCATTATGCTGATATTCCGTATCGATCACTACGTCACAAAGGTAATAAGTTGTGGCATAATCACTGATCACCCTTCCAAAACCAACCAGTTTTTCTTCATCCTCCAGATATACTCCGTAGCACGATGAATTGAGAACAGATTTCTCGATTTGCTCATCTGACCGCTGGCTGGCCCAGTATGTGGACTTCAGAAGTCTGATGATATCCTGAATATCCATTGTTTCCTTACCATCAAGAATTCTGTATTTCATATGCATACCTCCAAACAACTATCCAAAGAACGGTGGCTTCTCGCAGCAAACTTACTGTACGTACACGAATTTACGATAAAAGAATTATATAGAATAACGATCCAGTAATCTTGCGACATTTTCTGTGAACCTGCCCGGATCATTCGTCACTAGCATGTGGTCGCTTCCGGGGAAACGTACTTCATCAAACGTTGTTTTTACATGATCCCTGTACCAGTCGACAAGTTTCGGGCTGAACAATGAACCAGGATCGGCATAGAAATACGCAAGCGGTACGGTAATCATTCCAACCGTCTCCCTGTTGTCCTGCGCTTTCATGGAGGCAGAGAGACTCTTCAGCACAGCTTCATCACACTCAGCCAGTTTCTTTTTCAAAGGACGTTTGAGCAAAAAACCGGGAATCTTTTTCAGTTTGGGCACAGCACCGACTGCAAATGATTTGTAAAGGGAGAAAAAATCCTTTCCAGCATCCTTCTCCATATCTTCCCTGGTATAAGCTCCCTGGTAAAGCCCAAGCTTCCATTCCTCATCATTCAGCTGCTTTGGCGTCATGTCACACAGGATGATCTGTTTCAAAGCACCGCAGCCATAAAGCCGCACATAATTGAGCGCCACACCTGCTCCCATCGACCAACCCAGAAGTGTTATGTCACTAAGGGAAAGACCCTGGATGATTTCATTCAGATCACTCGCAAGGGTTTCCATAGTCGGTTTCTCCCGGTTGGCATCTTTGCTGCCACCATGCCCACGATGATCAAAAATAATGCAGCGCGCTTTATTCTTGAGTTTTGAAACGCTCTCCTCATAAATGTCGTGAGAGCTTGTCCAGCCATGCATCATAATCAATGTTTCCGGACCGTTTCCAGCTTCCTCATAATACAGCTTTTCCCCATTTTTCAGTGTAAAGTAACTCATTTTTATCTCCTCGGGTTGAAATACTATATGCCATTTTTTCATAGTAAGTATATCATATCCTGTTTTCCCGTTCAATCCAAAAGGACACATCAGAAGCCTGTCGTGCTTCTAAAGAATATGGCTATGAATTCGAGCTTTGTCTGATATTCTGGTTTTTCAGACAAAACGAGTCAAAAAAAGCCTGAGTCCACAGGATACTTGTTTCCTGTGGGCTCAGGCCTTTGCCTCAATGGTAACTGTGCAGGACGGATATAACTGATGTTTACCGTGCCGTAATGTTCAACAGACTCCTGCCGCCCCAGTCCTCCTTCTGGGTCAGCGTCCCCGCCTCCATCTGATACAGGTCGTCACAGATGGACAAGACCTCCTGATCATGAGAAATGACCAGCACCCCTCTGCCCTCCCGAGCCTCCTTCTTCAAAAGCGTCAGGACGAGGCTTACATTCTCCTCGTCCAGGTCAGAAGTAGGCTCATCTGCCAGGAGGAAATCCGGGGTGCCAAGGAGGGCACGGATGATGCTGACCCTTCTCCTCTCCCCGCCAGATAACTCCCTGGCCAGAACATCCTCCAGGTCAGCGATGCCAAGTCTCTCAAGAAGATCCCTGGTCATTTTAAAAACGCCCTCCTCCTTTTCCCTTCCCTCCATGGCCAAAGGCAGAAGGAGGTTTTCCTTCACAGTCAGCTGTGGCAGCAGATCCGCCCCCTGTGGGATCATCCCGAAACGAGTTCTTCTGAGGGCACAGAGCTTCTCATCGGGCAGAGCATAAATGTCCTCTCCTTCTAACAGCACCTTCCCCTCATCCGGCGTCAGGAGGCCTGACAACATCTGCATCAGGGTTGTCTTACCGCTCCCACTCCTTCCCATGATCACAGATACCCGTCCAGGAAGGAGAGTGATATCTGCCCCATGCACCGCAAAGAAGCGGTTACTCTGGAACCGGTTACGGAAATACCACTTTTGGACGCTTCTTGATTCTAATCTCATCCTACTTTCCTTTCCCCCTTTCTTCTCACCCCTGCCTCAGAAGCCTTCCCGGATCCGCCTGGCTAAGGCGCCAGGCAGCAAAGGCTGAGGAAGCAAAGCCCGAGGCCACACTGGCTCCCAGGGCTCCCAAGGCAATCAGGAAGAGCCCAGAGGGCTCCGGTATCAGGTAAGGAAGGGAAAGGCTCATCTCGATCAGGGTCTGAAAAGGAAACACCAGGAGGCAGGCCAGGCCAATCCCGACAAAGCCTCCTGACAGGCAGCACAAAAAAGCCTCCTTCCGGATCAGACCCTTCAAGGCCTTTTTCGTACTCCCCAGAACCCGCAGCAAAGCAAACTCCTGCTGTCGCTCCCTGGCAATCATGGCAAAGGCCAGAAAAAGAAGAAGGAACCCCATGCCCCAGATGGCCCCGATCAGGCCAAGGATCACCCGGGAGATGGCTAAGAGGGAGCTGGAAACATCGGTGATCATACTCCTGGTCCTGATTGCACTGGCCTTTCTGGTATGACCCTGAATAGCGCTATTGACCTTTCCGATATCATAACCCTCTTTTACCTTCACATAGATAGCTGAGACCACATCCTCGTCATCGCTGCTCACCTTATGGGAGATTCCCTTTGCTTCTGCCGCAGAAAGGAGCTTTTTCATCGTAGACATATTGCAGTAAACAGCACTGTCAAGGCCCGTCCCCGTAGGGGCCAGCTTCCCTGCCACATGGCAACGCTCCTCATAAATCCTCAAGGTCTCTCCCACCTCGGCGCCCACCTTCGTCCCCACCACCACGTCCATGTCTTTCAGCCCTCGGGAGCCGCTTTTTTCCAGCCAGGGCCGGATGACAAAATCCGTCTCCGGGTCGATCCCGATCACCTGGATCCTGATGGAGCAGCAGTCTGCCTTCAGAGAGGCTAAAAACACCTGGGCAGCCGCCTTTTCTACCCCCTCCACCTCCAGGGTACGGGTAAGATTCTCCCGGGACATATAGAAGGCGCCGACCGTCCCCTGAAGGAAGATATCCTGAAAGCTCACCTTGGACTGGGCTTGTGAGGGCACAACGATGATGTCTGCTCCCAGTCTTTCCGTCAGGCTCCCCAGCCCCCGCCTTAAGGAGCTTACCACCACGGTTCCGCCAAAGATGGAAAAGCTGAGCACGGCCGTGAGTAAAACCAGTGCCAGAGTTCTGCCCGGATTTCGCTTAAGGTTCAGAAGGGGGAGCTTTTTCAGATTCATGTCTTACCCTTCCTTTCTTTACCTTGAGAAGAGCCTGGCAGGAAAAAACCAGTCAGGGAAAAGCCCCCCATCAGGATCATCAGCACCCATACCCCCGGCTTCATGATACTCTGGCAGCGCATCGTGGCCATAGTGCAGAGCCGAATCAGGAGCCCAGGGAGGCATACACCCAGGATGGCATCACAAAAAATGCAGAGGAAAAACTCCCTTCTCCCCCTGGCCAGAAAAAGTCCCAAAATGGCCTGCCCGGCCATGAGAAGGCTAAGGCCAAAGAGAGCCTCCCCTGCCCAATGGCAGGAGCCAAAGCTCCCGTCCTCATGGATGCAGGGAGCCATGAAAGACCGAAGACCAAAGGCAGCCACCAGGGAGAGAATCAGGATCATGGACATCAGCACAGCCGTCTTTTTATTCTTCATCTCCTCTTTCCCTTTTTTCTATTTCCCAAAGTTTTCGTTGATGACCTCTCGGGCCACGCGGCCATGTTCCAGGACGATCGTCCTCTGGGCAGCCTCGGCTACTTCCGGGTCATGAGTGACCACGATCAAGGTCGTGCCCTCGTTATGGAGCTGGCGGAACAGACCCAGGACAATATTCTCGTTGGTCTCATCCAGGTTTCCGGTAGGCTCGTCCGCCAGAATCAGTTCCGGATGGTTGATCAGTGCCCTGGCCACGCACACCCTCTGCTGCTCCCCGCCAGAGAGCTGACTGGGGAGGTGCCTGGCCCTGTCCCTCAGCCCCACCCGCCCTAAAGCTTCCAAGGCTTCCTCTTCGTCCGGCATGGAGTGATAATATTGGCTGACCATGACGTTTTCCACAGCCGTCAGGTAGGTAACCATGTGGAACTGTTGGAAGATCAGGCCGATCTTATCCCGGCGGATATCCGTCAGGCTCCTGGCCGTCTCCTTGGAAATATCCACCCCGCTTAAAAGAACCTCTCCCATGGTGGGTTTATCCATGCAGCCGATGATGTTCATCATGGTACTCTTCCCTGAGCCGGATGGCCCCATGATTGCGACCCACTCCCCCTTTTCCACTCTGATGCTGACATTATCCAGGGCCTTCAGGTCCCCATAGATTTTTGAAATGTTTTTTAATTCCAGAAGAGCCATTTATTCTCCTTTCAGAACAATGGCAGGATCGATCGCCACAGCCTTTTTGATAGGCAGCTGGCAGGAGACTGCGCTGATCGCCATTGATACGATAATGGTTATGGGTAAAAGCAGGGGCTGAAAGGTAATGGAGGAGCCGAAAACATGGACGCTGACCATCTGGGCAAAGGCAAAACCCAGGAGCCCTCCCAGGAGCCCTCCCAGACCTCCCAGGAACATCCCCTCTCCCAGGAACTCATGGCGGATAGAGCCGTCTGAGGCTCCCAGAGCCTTGCGAAGGCCGATCTCCCTCCTCCGCTCCGAAACAACCGCCATCATGGTGGTGGAAACGCAGATCAAGGTAAGGGCCAGAACCACCGCCGTCACCAGAAAAACCAAAGCCTGAAGCTTACTCAGGACAGAAGCCTCCGACTTTGCCAAACGCTTGACCAATCGAGCCGTCAGAGCCGGGTATTCTTCCTGTATGTTAGCTGCATAACCCTCCAGCTCCTCGGCAGAGGCAGAGACAGAAAGCTCCGCAACGTCCATGATCTCCTCCTGAGTCAGCCTGGTCAGGTCCTCCAGGGACATGTAAATGTAAGCCTCTTCCTCCCCACCCGTTGAAAGGATCCCAGCTACAGTATAGTGCTCCTTATTTTCCGAGAGGCGGGCATTCTCCCGGCTCCGGGAGCTGTTCAGGGCGTCTACCACAGCCTGAGAGGAAATGGTTGCCCCAGAGAGGGCATCCACATCCTCTCCCAGGGTTAGGGGGAGACTCTTTCCCAGGAACTGATCCAGAAAGGCCTTATCGGTTCCTACCAGAGATCCGATGTTTTCCGTCTGGGATAAGGCATCAACCTCGATCTCGCTGATCTTCCCCTCTTCATCGAGGACAGCCGAAACGTTGAGCACGGCTTCATTAAAGCCCTCGCTGCTGCCCAGCAGGGCTGCGCCAGGAACCCAGTCCGCAGAGGCCTCCCCCTCAAAGGAAGCAAGGGGCTTATAGGAGAGCTCGATAGAGCTCCCCAGCCGGACTCCGATCGTCTCAGCCACCTCCTTTCCCACCATGATCTCCCGGCGGTTTTGTGGATACTCCCCTTCTACACTGAAATATGGGCTGGTTTTCCGGACCTCGTCAAAGTCCGTCCCGGCCGTAGTAAAGGACTGCTGCCGGGAGGGCATGTCCAGACGCACATAGCGGTAAGGGGTTGCCCCGACGATGTTCTCAGATGGGATAACCTGCATGGCTTCCTCCAGGACAGCACCCGTCAGGCTCCCCTCCTCTCCCGGCAATATGATCATATTTGCCCCATAAGAGCGGAACTGCGCTCCCATCTGTCTGGGCACATCTATATAGATCGTGACCAGGCCGGAAAGAATCGTAGCCCCCACCGCGATCGACAAAAGGGCGATCAGCATGCGGGATCGTCGGCGCAACAGCGATGCGGTGATCATCCGCAGAAACATTTTTCTTTTTGTCATCTTTTGAGAATCCTTTCTTCCCGTGCGGTTTCTTATTGGCCACCATGGAGCACTTCTGCCGGCCGCAGACGCAGCACCATTCGGATGGCCGGAAGAGAACCGGCCATCGTGACAAGAAAGATTAATCCTGCCACGATTGGGATGACACCCGGCTTCATCTCTATGGCTGAATCAAACACCGTCAGGCCGATCAGCTGGGCAAACCCAAAGCCCACGAAATACCCGGCCACGCTCCCGATCAGAGCCGTGAATAAGATCTCCACCAGGATAACACCGGTGATAGACAGATCCCGGGCTCCGATGGCCTTTAAAAGGCCAATCTCTTTTGACCTTTCCATCACGCTGGCCGTGACCAGGTTGGAGATACCCAGGGCTGCCCCGATCAGACTCAGGACCGTGATCAGGATCATCAGAAGCTGGGTCTTTTCCAGGATTGCCCCCTCGCTGTCCGCCACCTGGCGTACAGCAGAGGCCGCCGATCCCGGAATCGCTTCCTGAATCTGATAGCAGATTGCGCTGACATAGGCTGTGCAATACCAGGTCTCATAGTCGCGGCTGGACAGAGCCGCCGGGTTCCTCGCGGCCCTTCGGGCCAGGTCATTGTCCGGCGTGGTAAGGGCGGATACCTCCACGGAGGAAACCTTATCCTCCCGATCCGTCAGAGCCTGGATCAGGTCTAAAGGAGCAAAAAGCCCCATATCCTCATCTCCCCCGGCATCATAGATCCCGGTCAGAGTCACATCTCTCTCTTCCCTGGAGCCCACCAGATGGATCTTGTCTCCTACCTGCCAACCCTCCTGTCCGGCCAAAAGGGTGCCGGCCATGACTGTATCCTCCGCCCCCTCCTTTGATTCGTCCAGCCAGCTGCCCTCTGTAATATCCCACCAGGAACGCATCGAGGCAATGCCGGCATCCAGATCCTCCCCGGTCGGAAGGGAAAGGTGGTGGTTAAACCAGGTTCCCACAGCCTTTACGGTATGACCTGAGGGCAGACTGACGCCTGCCTCCAGAAAGGGGGTGAAGTCCACAATGTTAAAAGCCCAGAAGATTGTCTTCAACTTAGGCAGGTCTTTCTCACTCAGATAGGAGGCGTTCAGTTCCTCCCCATCCCCCACCTCATAGATTTCTGACAAAAGACTGGAATCCTTTGGCTTCACTGTAATATTTGCGCCATAGGTCTTCAGCTCCTGGTTGACCTTATCTCCCACGTCCAGCATGACATTGAGCATGCCTGTGGCAAGAGAAGCCCCCAGAGCAATGGTAAAGGCGATAAGGAGCATTTTACCCCTCTGATGATAGAGTACGCCCCGGATCATTTTCCAAAGCATCAGAATCCCTCCTCTCCCGGCATTTCCTACCGGTTCATTTGCCGGATGCCTCTTTCGTGATCCCTCCATGCCGCAGAGGGAACAAAACCAGGCTCCCGTAGCCTCGCAGCTCATCTTATCGGAAACGATCAAAATGCTTGCCTTTTGATTCGTTTCCGATAGGGCCAGGTGTCAGCGGAACTCCTTCTCCCCTGCCATCAAGTCACTGATCTGGAATGAAAGGTTTCCCTCCTCCATCTCGTAGGCAAGGGGAATGGGGTTACAGCCGCCCTTAAAGCCAATGGTGTTGATATTCATGACAACATCACAGCGCTTACAGATGACCTGGCCGTTCCTTTCATAATAGCCGGCGTTCCCGCAGACCTCGCAGGCATCCAGGCCGACGCCATAGGCGGCGCTGTCAGGTTTTTTCACCACGATCCAGCGCACATCGATGTCATTTTCCGTCTTATACTCAAACCGGTGCAGATGCCCGTCGCTGACCGTTTCGATCGGCACGAGGATCCTGTCCTCCATGACCGTAAAGGTTTCCGGAGCCGATAAGGTGACCTCCCTGGTATCGTAAGCCTTTACCGCGGTAAGACTCACCAGGATCAAGGCCAGAAAAGCCCCCAGGCACCTGGCCATCCTCCGGCGCTTTTTCCCCCTGGCCTTCAGCTTCCGCAGCTGGGCCGGATTATCATAGGGTTCTGTAATCTTCACGTTTTCCGCATAGAAGGCCGCAATCAAGAGTGCCACCAAGGCGGCCACGATCCAGAGGAAGGTCATGGCATGGCGGGTAGAAAACTTTACCATAGCCATGGCCCAGCCATGCTTCTCCCTGTCAAATGCGATGGACCACTTCAGCCACCTGGCCCGGTTAACCCAGGGGACAAAGAACCGGCAGAGAGTATATCCGGCATTAGCCAAAAGACCGGCAAGAAGCGTAAAAAGAACCAGACCCTGATGCTTTAGCTGACGCGCAACGTGGGATAAAAGCCTGGCATAGATATACAGAATCAGAAAAGCCAAGAGCCAGCCCATGACCCTCTGGATGTAATACCAGGACAGATACCCATTCCCCATGGTGTTAAAGATAAAGGGATAGGATATCGCACTCGGAAGGGCATAAAAGATCCAGACAGCGCTGAGGCCTGCCCCTGAAAGACTGGTCAGAAGGGCCAGGATCCCATCCCTTTCCCTCATTTTCACCTCAGAAAGAAGGGAAAAAAGAGTAAAAGCCAGTGTAAAGCCGATGATATAGACATAAATGCTGTGATTCCATCGGCTGGAGACAATCTTATTGGTATTATATTTGACCAGGGAAAGGATGATGGCTGAGACCGTGCCCAGGATGATGCCGGCCCAGTGGATGCGAAGCCTCTTCCCGGCAAAGCGAGAGCGCAGCAGCTCATGGATGAGGGTGACAAAGGTGACCGACAGGAACAGATCCTGGATCACCATCCAGATATATTTTAGCAAGTCGGAACCTCCTTGTGTTTAGCAAGCCTATGAACAGCTCCGGCCACCGGAGCCCAGGGAACAGGGTCCTGCCGTAAACGCACGAAATGCTGGCATGCGATACCCCGCGCATCGCATGCCAGCAGGCCGATCCTGACAGAAGGATCAATTACCACTCCTTGACGAAATTCCACTCCGTCCAGGTAGCCGTCAGCGGCTCATCCCAGAAGCTGTCAGCCTCAACGCCGGTTTCAGAATCCACATGGAGCAGATATCCATTCTCGCCCGGATTCTTGATGGAAAGGGTCACATTGTAGGTGCCCTCGGGAAGAGCAATGTTGTTGCCATAGTGCGGGCCATCGGAAGCAGCCATGGGCATCATGGAACCAGTCGCAACCTCCTCACCTGTAGCGGCATCGGTGATGACATAGTCTATGCTCAGATACGGAACCCAGCCATCTACCGGGAAGCCATACGGATTTTCATTCGCGGTAAGGTCAACCTCAATATGAAGGTCAGAGCCTTCCTTCGGGGTAGCGCTCTCAGCGGGAGCCATATCGACAGGCTGGAAATAAACCATGCTCATGGTCATGAAATCTACTTCCTGTTCTCCCTCTACACCCAGCTCATACTCATCAAAGCCAGCCTCTTCATCGGCATAGGCCATCATCGGAAGGCTAAGAACCATAGCGCTGCAAAGCAGCATTGCGATCAATTTCTTCATCTTGATTATCCTCCTTTTGATCTGCCGGCATGGCTTGTCAGCCGGCTTCTCTACAGCCTTTCCTTTTCCTTGATCGTTCAGGGAAGGCTGCAGGTCATGAACCGCACCAGAGTGCGGAGATATCTCGACAGTGCTTTACGCGGGGCACAGCACTGAGGGACTGCAAATCCGAAATACTTATGCTTTTGCGGTCAGCTCCTGCCGAAGAAGATCCATCTTCCCCCGGTAGTGAGCGATCAGGAAAGTGACCAGCAAAATCACCGCCAGGATGATCTGCGGGACGAGGGTTTCCAGGAACGGATAGATGCCAAATATCTGGATGACATCGTTTTCCGGGATGCCCGGCACATTCAAAACCAGGTCAAAGACATTTCCTTCTGCCAGTTCCTTGATGCCGCTTCCCAAAAAGCTCACACACATGACAGCCATAAGGATGCTGGTGGCGGTAAAGAACACCTTGATCGGAAGGCGGATGGAAAGCTTCGTGATGGCCAGGTAGACAAACACCAACAGGAAGCAGCCGGCAAAGAAACCAGCCCATACCATGCCTGCATTTCCCTCAGAAAGCATCGGCTGATAGAAAAGCACTACCTCAGCCCCCTCACGGAAGACACTCAGGAAGGCCGTAAAGGCCAGGGCAAAGCCGCTGCCCGCTGCCACGGAGGACTGCACCTTGCCATCGATGTAACGGCTCCAGGAGGCAGCCTCTGCCTTGGAGATCATCCAGTTACTGACATAGAAAAGAACGCAGACCGCGATGAGGGCTGTGATCCCCTCAATAATCTCCTGGCTCTGGCCGGCTCCCACCCATACCTTCTTCAGGTAGAAAAGGAAGGCGGCAGCTCCAAAGCTGGCGGCGATACCAAGGACAGCACCCGCATACACATGCTTTAAGGTACCCTTATTTCCGCTCTTAGTCAGGTAGGCAATGATCGCGGCAATAACCAGGATTGCCTCCAGGCCCTCCCGCACAATGATACCTAAGGCCGCCAGGAAGGTCAGGAAGCGGGGATCCGCAGGTTTTTCTTCCTCTGTCACCTCAGGAGCTGTCGCAGCCTGCTCCGCTGCCAGAGCCGCCTTTTCCTCTTCTTCCTTCGTGTCGATCTTCTTCGCCAGCTTTAAGATATCGTTTTTTGCTTTATCTGTGCTGGTACGGTATTTGTTCTTCTGATACTTCTCTTCTCCCGTGGAAACCAGACCCCGGAGCTTTGAAAAATGCCCGTCCATCATCTGCCTGTCAGAAAGAGACAGGTCGGTGTATATCTTGTGGCTTAACCCGGATTCCTCGTAGATGGAATAATAAGCGGTATTCAGGTTGTCGGAGGCTGCTTCGAAGTCCTTATCCAGATAGGCCATGTAGGCGGTATCCAGGGTTTCCTTCACCAGAGTAGCAGCCTCATACCAGTTTTCATACTTCGCAGCAGCGTCCGGGTCAGCTGCCAGGTCCGCGTAAGGGTCCTCCTTTACCAGTTCCCCGTGGAGATAATACTTTATCTCCGACTGGACTTCACCCTGCATCTCGGCCAGCTTGTTTGCGTCCTCCCGGATCATGGTCTTCAGCTTCATCAGGGAAGAGCGCACCCGGATCTTCGTATCCATGTCCAGTTCTTCCCTCTTCACATTCGCCTTGCAGGTTGAAAACTGCATTTCGATGGCATTCTTCCGGTTTCCGGAAATATAACTCATAGTCTGCCGTTCAAAACCAGTGACTTCATAGACACGGAAGTAGGCATTATTCACCGAGGTATAGGCATCCTTGGTATTGCCCTCCAGGTAATACTCGAAGCCTGCATCCAGATATTGGTCGATCTCATCTGCCGCAGCTCCCCAACGGCCACTCTCCTCTGCGAAGCAGAAGGGGCAAAGGATTGTTGTCAGCATCAACAGGAGGACGGCCAGGATGGGTAAGCTTCCGGGAAGGCCTTTCAGAAGAGGATTTTCCATTTTTATCGCTCCCTTTCCTAACAATAATTATATCCAGCTAACCCAAGGTCAAAAAAAATTAGGTTCCACTAACTGCTGTTAGGATACCACTGTGGGTTGAGGATTGTCAAGCAGAAAAAGATGATTCTTATTCATAAAAAGGCTACTACCCCCTCCCCGAGCCACATTCCGATGTTTGACGGAAATAGTCATTGCGCGGCTATGGAAACAGGGTAGAGGGAGTTGCAGCCGACTCTCTACCCAACGGCGGGGCTCCGGTCACAGTCCGGTGACATCTTCCTGTCAGCGCCCCTGCCATAAAAAAGTGGCCCCTGCTTTCCACACGCCAAGCATGGCGATAAAGGGCTCTGTGCCCCTGGGAAGTATGATATTCACGAAATCTTCCCGCCCTATTCCGTGATCCTTCAGATAGCGGTACACCTTTCCTGAGATCACATCCAGTTCACGGTAGGTGACATTCTTTCCATCCCCCAATGATGAAAGAAAGATCTTCTCAGGAGTGTTCAGAACATGACTTTGAATTCTTTTGAAAAACTCGCTCATTTTACTTTTCCTCCCTGAAAGCTCTTTTCAGATACCAGGTTCACCGGCGTTATTCGAAACACCATACTGCGTCTCCTTCCATTTCATTACTACCACATTCTGGCCGAATGAATAGCTGTAAGAAGCATCATTCATAAACTCTTTAACAATCTTTAATCCCGCCTTTGTGTCCTCATTGGCCGCATGGACCGGATCAAAGGGTATACCGTCATCTTTAACAAGGAGGGTTATACCATCCCGGTCACGGATCAGGCTGATATCCATGTATGCGTTTTCTGATCTTCCGCTATGCTCAACATAATTGAGCAGAAGTTCTTCTATGCAATGGGAAATGTCCAGTTCCTTTTCATGTGTGGTCTTACCGGAAAGAAAATCACATACCTTATGAACCGTTTCCCCGACCCTGTTCCTTGACGATATTTCTGATTCACAGAAAAAACGCTCTTCATCCCTGAAGAGCGTCATCATAAAGGCGGTAACTGGTCCCGGTGCGGTTTGCGGGAGATAACAGACCAATCCTGCCATAATTTCCTTTCATGGTTGCCATCCGACAGAAGATACCCTCAAGGATTCCCACCATGCGAATCACGATGCAGGTGGAACATTCCGTTTCACGGCAGCACAGACACCATCTGATTGATCAGCTTTGCGTTTTGCGGAATATAGCCCAATTCCTTCGTCCTGAAGAAGGCAGCGGCAGGCGAGACCTTGAACACATCTGATATGGTGTCTGTCAGTTCAGTGAGATATGGATCGTAATGCATTGTCCTCGCTGATGGATATACCTTCCCTTTGCTTACCCCCAGCTTCCCCGCGACCCTATCCACAAGCGAAACCGGCATCAGAACTGCAGAGGCAAAGGCGTTCGCCTGCCATTCCAGCCAATCTCTTTCCGTCTGCAGACGGTATTTGTCCGACTGCGCAAACCGTTCCCTGGTATCCTGGATGGCACGGATGCTTCCCTGTTCGGTATATGCTTTCATGTTGACAGGATTTTCACAGAACTGCCGATGCAACAGTGCATGTCCGACCTCGTGGGCAAAAGTAAAACGGAACATATGTTCAAAATGGGGATCGTACAGCCCCTTGTCCACCAGGATTGTGTTCGGCTTTATCTGGAATGGTTCTGCCCGCGTCCTGGATCCATCCAGAGTAAGAATTGTGCCGCCATGAAAGGAGGCAAGCCCTAACAGCGAACCATCCCGGGAAAGGTATTTGCCAGCATAATGCCAGCCACCCAGTGCTTTCCACAAGAACCGGAGATCGGTAGCATCGGGAATAGCCTCAAAGTTCTGCGGCATCAGATTTCTCACGATGCCTTCTGCCATAACGTCAATCTGTTTCCTGCTAAGGACAGGGATACCGTTTTCCCTGTATGACATGTGAGGGAGAATTATCATACACAAACACTCCGAAAGAAATAGCGTGTTGAAAAATGATTCCTACGGATTGTTCCGCGCTTCGCGGTCTCGCCTGCCGGGTCTCGCCTTCCGGCTCGGTCGGTTCTATACGATGCCCACCGGGCATCATAGTGACCCCGCTCGCCATCGACGAATTCAACGGCCCGCACGGCGATTTCTACAAGAACATGTTTGTCAGGTGTCCTGCAGGACGTCCCGGCACGGCGGACGAATTGGCCAACGTAGCAGAGCTCGTGATGAGCGACAAAGGTGCTTTCATCACAGGGTCTTCCTTCCTGATCGACGGCGGCGCGACAGCCAGCTATTTCTATGGGCCGCTGAAGCCGTAAATCGAAGCAATAGTATAAATGGCGCATTCCGAAACTCGTTGGAATGCGCCGTTCTCTATGATTGTCAATCTTGAAATTATCATATGCACAGTTTCAACGTGGCCGCCGATATCCACATGCGCGATAAAGCGGTTTGGACGATAAATGAACACAGCGGGTGTAATGTTCTCGTACCGCAATGCTGTCACCCGTTCACAACCTGAACCTGGCAGGATCGCATGGTTTCCAACGCAGCCAAGTGCTTCTCCGGCGTGACTCCGGCGCAGCAGGCGGCATCCACGGAGATCTTTACTTCCGGCATGGTTGCTTTCAACAGCAGCGCATTGGAAACCACGCAGATATCGGTACACAGGCCAATCAGCTCCAACTCGATTTCTTCATATTCCGAGATGGCTTTCAGATCCGCCGCCAGTGCTGTACTGCCAAACGTCGGCTTTTCATAGAGCTTCACATCAGTAAGCAGAGCCGCGATATCCGGGCGGATCTTCCATCCCTCGGATCCCCTGATGCAATGCGGCACGGGAAGATACCTTCCTTCCTGCGTCTCCATGTAGTCCTCGCCGTGGGTATCCATGGTGGCGATCACATCCACCGCCGGATAGGAACGGATCTTTTCCTTCACAGACTCCACGATGGCGATTGCTTCCGCCGTTCCCAGCGCCTCATCTATAAAATCGTTCTGCATATCGATGACAATCAATATCTTTCTCATAATGGAACCTCACTTTCAACCCGATTTATTGTGCTACCTCTTATGATTCATTTAGCTGTTTGCCAGTCATATGTTCTATGGTCTGCTCCACGCATTGCGCACGAGGCAGAGCATTCATTGCCTTTTCTCCATCCAATTCCTCAAAGGTCTATTTCTACGCTCATGTACAATTGACATTTTCCTTTGAGTTTAACCCGGTCTCCACACAATTCACAGTACAGTGTACCTCCCCTGACGGAAAATTCCCGTGAAATCAATCGTGATGTCCAGCTCCTTTATGATCTTCGGTTCAGTGTGATACAGGCGCATTTTCACTTCCTTCAGATACTGCTGATCATAGAAACTTTCCCGTAACGCTCTCGCTGCATACTTTTATCTCGTCAGGCGTTCCGCAGGCTACTATCCTTCCGCCTTCCTCACCGCCGCCGGGTCCCATATCAATGACATAATCTGCATTCCTGATCACATCAAGGTCATGTTCTATCACAACAACAGTAGCACCGTTACCGATCAATGATCGGAAAACTCTAAGAAGCGTTTCCACATCCAGAGGGTGAAGCCCGATCGTCGGTTCATCGAACACAAAAACAGAATCCACCTGTGTCCTTCCCATTTCACTAGCCAGTTTCAGCCTCTGAGCTTCCCCTCCTGAAAGGCTCGGCGTTTCTTCACCGAGGGTCAGATACCCAAGGCCGAGATCCTGCAGGATCTTCAACCTTGGATAAACAGTTTTCATATCCCTGCAGAAAGCAATGGCGGTATTAACATCCATTTCCATCAGTTCCGGAAGAGACTTTTCGATCCCTGACCTGTTTGTGTATTTCACTCTGTAAGCATCCCTGGAATATCTTGAACCTCTGCACTCAGGGCAGGGAATATTCACATCGGGAAGAAACTGAACATCAAGGCTGATCGAGCCCGTTCCGTCACAGACAGGGCAGCGCAGGCTCCCAGTGTTATAAGAAAAGTCCCCTGCCTTCCATCTTTTGTTCTTAGCATCCTTGCTCCGTCCGTAAATTTTCCGCAATTCGTCGTGTACATTGGCATAGGTGGCAACAGTGGAACGTACATTGATGCCTATAGGAGAAGCGTCAATCAGCTTTACATGCAGAATGCCCTCCGCTTCTATCCCGGCAACATGCTCCGGCAGCCTTGCCCCTGCTGTCTTCGCTGCGAGTCCCGGCACCAGGCTTTCAAGAACCATGGTTGTTTTTCCTGACCCGGACACACCGGTTACCACCGTCATCTTTCCTTTCGGAATACTTACATCCAGCGGTTTAACGGTATGAATTGGAGTTGTTTTCATCCGGATACATCCAAGTCCGAATATGCTGCCCGCCTCCGTTTGGCGATCCGGTTTTTCCGCTCCTGCAAGGAATGAACAGATCAGGGATTTTGGATTCTCTATAATATCCTCAATCGTCCCCTCGGCGATCACTCTGCCGCCATCGGCTCCGGCCTTCGGCCCCATCTCTATCAGCCAGTCGGATTCCTTCAGAATCTGGGTATCATGATCCACAAGAAGGACAGAATTACCATCCCTGACCAGATCATGCATGACGCCGTTCAGCCCCACGATATTTGCCGGGTGCAGCCCGATGGAGGGTTCATCAAGCACATAGAGCACGCCCGTTGTCCTGTTCCTCACAGCCCTTGCCAGCTGCATGCGCTGCCTTTCTCCCGTTGACAACGTGGATGCCGCCCTGTCTAGCGTCAGATAAGAAAGGCCCAGGTCCATGAGCCGTTTCGCAACCGTCTGATATGATTCGCAAATGCTCCTGGCCAAGGGCTTCATCTCATCAGGCATGGAATCCGGCACTTTGGAAACCCAGTCCAGGGAATCCGCCAGCGTCATGGTGCAAACCTGTGCAAGGGAGATACCCATCACTTTCGGCGCGCGTGCTTTTTCTGAGAGCCTTGTACCGCCACAGTCAGGACATACGGAAAGCCGCAGGAACTTCTCAACGCGCTTCATGCCCTTCTCATCCTTCACCTTTGACAGGGCATTTTCGACCGTATAGATCGCGTTGAAATAAGTAAAATCCATCTCCCCTGCGGCGCCATTTGTCTGGTTCTGATAGATCATATGGTGTTTGACTGCCGGGCCATGGAAGACCAGATCACGCTCTTTTTCCGTCAGCTCCCTGAAGGGCACGTCAGTACGGACGCCAAGTTCCCTGGCAATATCTTTCATCAATGACCACATCAGTGTCTGCCAGGGCAATACTGCACCTTCATCGATCGACATTGATTCATCCGGAACCAGGGTGGATTCGTCCACCACATGGACAATTCCCGTTCCATCGCATCGAGGACAGGCTCCCTGGCTGTTAAAAGCAAGCTCCTCCGCGCCGGGTCCATAAAAATGCTCCCCGCACTCCGGACAGACCATCTCCTGATCTACAGCCACAGCCATGGATGGCGGCAGGTAATGCCCATTCGGACACCTGTGGCTTCCAAGCCGGGAAAACATCAACCGGAGAATGTTTAACAGCTCCGTACCGGTTCCGAAAGTTGACCGGATGCCGGGAACGGCCGGACGCTGGTGAAGGGCAAGGGATGCGGGCACGTAAAGCACCTCATCCACATCTGCCTTTGCAGCTTGAGTCATCCGTCTCCTGGTATAAGTTGACAGGGACTCCAGGTAACGTCTGGAGCCTTCTGCATACAGTACGCCCAATGCAAGGGAGGACTTTCCTGATCCGGAAACACCAGCTATCCCAACTATTTTATTCAGCGGGATATCAATATCTATGTTTTTTAAGTTGTGTACTCTCGCACCCCGTATTTTTATCTTCTTAGGAATTTCATCCTGCATGGATTTACCTTTCTGTCACAAACTCCTCAATCACAGTCTCAATCACAAACTCTGCCTTCAGCTCACCCAGCCTGACAAAATGCGGCTGTCTTCCGTGAGCTGCCAGAGCATCAGAATCGCGCCACTTCTCGAAAAGGACTCATACTTCGCAGACTATAGATTACCTCCAAGCACTATAAAATCAGTATCCTTAACCAAAAAAATGGTATAAACCTCCTTTTTATGCTATAATGGTTTTGCGAAAATCATATAGAGAAAGAGGTTTATACCATGTATAGCATAGCAGATTTTTTTAAAGATAACAAGCCTATTTTAGATTCCATTGAATGGTTTATCATGAAGCATATTCCTTCTTCACTTTTAAGCAAGTGTAGAATAACCAAAATGGTAGACTCTATTGAACCTAACAACGAGTCCACTTACCCGGATAGCCCTTTGATTCGACTTATTGGGTCTCCTGAAAAATCAAAGTTCCTGGAAAAATGCATCAGTGCAAAACAGCTTCTTATGGATCATCTTATCCTTTGCTTTCATCCGGGATCTGCTTACCGTATGTTCCAGACCGACACTTTCTACGGAAGCTACAAGAAAGATACCTACTTATGGACAGAACCAGTGCAGCCGTGTAGAGCCTGACACGGCAAAAAAAGCCGGCAGAGCAGTTTACACTCTGTCGGCAATAATGATTCCTCTGCTTGAAATTGTCGAGTCTGTATTGTTGTCAGATCATACTCATGCAGCTGGTTCAGATTCCTGACCAACCTCCATCCCTCCGTCACAATCGATAGAAACTGCACAGGCCGGATCCCCGATTACTGCGTCCACATGCGTGCCTCCGCCTGTAATACTCCCGGAAACACTGCACTCCCTGATCTCGAAAGAAGACATGACATCACTGCCTTCCATCATTTTTTTCCCGGCACCAATCAGACCGCCGACGGAATCCGTGCTGTCAGAAACTACGATAGCAACATCTTCCACTTTGCAGCCCGTAATCTGTGCAGGTGCCGTTTCATCATAACTGCCTCCAAAGCCGACAAGCCCTCCGACAAGACGGTTTCCTTCTCCGCTGACGATGATCTTTGGCCCGACAGCTTCACAATCTGTGATCTCAGGTGCACCCCAGGGCGCACCGCAAACCGCTCCAAATCCCCATGTGGCATGTATTCGCCGGAGATCTTGATCCCGTCCAGATACTTCTGCAGCATCTCCGGATCGTCGTGATTGTTTCTGATGATCTCGACACAGCCTAGGATAATATGAAGCGGCGTCCGGATATCACGGGACATTTCAAATACCTGGAGCAACTTTGACGGCTGGCATGTCTCTTTGCATTCTCTCAGCAGCCCGTCCACTGTTGTTCCGAGAATGTCTGCAAGCTTTGGAAATAAAGCGATGTCCGGATAGGAAAGGTCTCTCTCCCACGCTTCTTGTCAATAGGGGACAAAAACTTTTTTCAATTCTTTCATCCAACATCCATTCTTTTCATCCAAATCAGCGGATTTTTGGACGAAATCTACTTGCTGTCCGCACGAACATAAAATGTACTTCTGCCCGAACCTTCTCTTATAATAAGTCCTTCCTCGGTTAGTTTCTTTAATGCTGCCAGTGCAGACGATCTTCCTATGCTCGGACAATGAGCCACAACATCCGCTCCCGTAAACTTTCCAATTTTTTCTTCGGTGTACCTTTTGACAATGTCGTATGCTGTACTACCGTTTCCACTTTCAGTCATTAATCCGACACGTTCTTCAAATTCTGTATAACAGGCCAGAATTGCCTGCAACATATATCTGATAAACGGTGTCGGATCATTTTCTTCCTCATGCCATCCTGCATCGGATTCTTCAAGAGTATCGTAATAACGATCTTTCGTTTTCTCTATCTGCTTTTCAATACTGATATATTTCCCAACACTATATCCGTTTTTATACAGTAGAAGTAGCGTTAGCAGTCTGCTCATCCTTCCATTGCCGTCATTAAACGGGTGGATGCATAAGAAATCGCAGATAAATGTCGGTATAAGAATCAGCGAATCTATCTTCTCGTTTGCAATAGCCTGCTCATAGGCATTGCACAGATTCTCCACAGCATCCGGGGTGTCATAAGGCGCAATCGGCGTGAATCTGGTTACAACGGTTCCGTCAGTTTTTGTTTCATTGATGTAATTCTGAACATTCTTAAAATGTCCTCCGTATGAGAGCCCTGCCCTTTTCAGAAGATCCCGGTGAAGCTGAAGAATGTACGAAGGACGGATCGGGATGTATTCATTGCTCTCATGAATCGTATTCAGAACGTCCCGATAACCCATAATTTCATCTTCATCCCTGTTCCTTGGAGTAGTTTTCTCCTCAAAAAGTTGCTTCATACGAGTACTGGTTGTGACGATGCCTTCTATTTTATTGGATGCCTCTGTACTCTGTATTTGGGCAATCTCAACAAGGCGATCCAACTCCACAGGCTTTTGACGTATGAATAAATCCTGTCTTCCTTTGCACTCGTGAATCTTCGCAACAAGGTTTAGAATATCTGTATCCCAGGCTTTGTCATATAGCCTGCTATAATCAAACGATCTCATTAGAACTCCTTTCGTCCAACGTTCCCTTTTTCATCCAATTATAGCTTATTTTGGACAAAAAATCAATCTGTTGGACAAAAAAGCAGCCGCCCTCACAGCGACTGCTCTCTTCTCCGTTTATATTATCCCTCAGGATAAAACTTCCAGTGAATATACTGGAAAATCAACGCCAAAATGAAAGCGAAATACCACCCTATTTCTGATGGGTTAGTATCGGAAAATGACTTGCTATGTGCAAGGAACAGAGCGTAAATGGTCAGCGGAAGGAGGCGAGAACAATGCCGAAAATCACGATCATTGAGGGGCAGAAACCAATCCTGCCGCCAAAGAAAAAAGTCGCCGCCTACGCCCGCGTTTCCAAGGACACCGAGCAGCTGATGCATTCGCTCTCCACCCAGGTCAGCTATTACAGCGACCTCATCCAGCGGACTCCGGGCTGGGAATACGCTGGCGTCTATGTGGACGCAGGAATCACGGGAACCAGCGCGGCGGCAAGGCCACAGTTCCAGCGCATGATCGCCGACTGTGAGGCTGGCAAGATCGACATCGTGCTGACCAAGAGCATCAGTCGTTTTGCCAGGAACACGGTGGAACTGCTGGCGACCGTCCGACATTTGAAGGAACTGGGCATCGAGGTGCGCTTCGAGAAGGAGAACATCTGGACCTTTGACAGCAAGGGCGAGCTTTTACTGACCATTATGTCCAGCCTTGCCCAGGAAGAGAGCCGCAGCATTTCAGAAAACGTGCGCTGGGGTCAGCGGAAGAAAATCAGCGACGGCAAGTTCAGCCTGAACTACAAGCATTTCCTGGGCTACGACAAGGGACCCGACGGCGGGCTGATCATCAATGAGGCGCAGGCGACAATCGTTCGCAGGATTTACGGGGACTTCCTCGCCGGAATGTCGCCCTATGCCATCGCCCGAAAGCTGACTGAGGACGGCATCCCGTCCCCGGCTGGCAAGCCCAAGTGGAACGACCTGACCATTAAGAGGGTCTTGTCGAATGAAACCTACATGGGCGATAAGCTCCTGCAGAAAACCTACTCCAATGACTTCCTGGATAAGACTCGCAGGAAGAACGAGGGGCAGGTTCCGCAGGTCTATGTGGAAGGCTGCCATGAGGCCATCATCCCGGCGCGGACATTTCGGCGGGTGCAGGAGGAAATTGAACGGCGTAAGAACTGCCATGCCAGCGCATTTGCAGCAGCTCCGGCCAGCTTCCCTCAACGTACTCATAGCTCCAGCCGGTGTAAGCAGCGATTTTTTGCTGATAATCATAGGCGTAGCCGGATCGGCGTCCAAACTGATCCATTGTATTGAAGGGATTCTCATACCAGCCGACACGCACGGTCTTTCCCGACTCCTGCGCATGTGCAGTAAGCGGAAGCATGAAAGTCATTGCCATGGCAAGGGACAACATGATAACAATCATTCGTGCTTTTTTGGCAAAAGAACTTCTGAATGTACACATGTCACTGATTACCTCTCTTCACAAATGTCAATTCCACATCGCGGGCAGGCTGACCTGCAACTGCATGAGCGTGTTCTTTCTCAGCTTATCTGCCACCTTATGTTACCAACTTTCTATCTCCCTGGTTTTCGGAAAAGCGGCCCGTTTCCTCTGTCGTTGAAAACAAATCAAATAGGATACAAGCCTCGCAGTTTAGCAAAATCCGATGACGGTCATATCACAATTTTGCGATTGAATAATTTCTTTCAGGTAATACCACATAATGTGGCAAGAGCAGATTCCAAGAAAAAACGGGTTCTGCTGAAGCCATTTTTTGCAGGAATACTTTGTGTATTTCAAGAAAAAGTGGCAAAATCAGAGCGCGGTTTTTCCAGAAGATGCCGCAGGCGTATTGTGCGGTGTTGCCTTAAGGAAAAAGTGGAAGCCCCTTGGACGAAATCCGCAGGGTCTTGTCCCGGCGGACTCCTCCTGTCGGCGCACGGTCTGCGCGCATTTCTCCCGCGCCGCGCTTATTCGGTAGACGTATGATACGCCGCTTTCAGCGCGTTTTTGTTTTCGTACATGTTTCGGTCCGCCCGCTCGAGCACGTCGGCCACGCGCTTATCGTCCTCAAACCGCGCCATCCCGCAGGCAATGAGGATTCCGCCGTTTTGCAGGGCCTCGGCGTTATGGGCGCTCACCTTTTCAAAGCGATCCTCGATGAACGCGTAATCGCTCCCCTGCGCGATCACCGCAAACTCGTCCCCGCCGATGCGATAGACGGGGCTGTGCTTGAAGATTTCGCAGATGATCTTGCATGCGTCGCGCAGATACCGGTCGCCCGCCTGGTGGCCTGCGGTATCGTTGATCTTTTTCAGATCGTTCACATCGAGCATCATCATGGCGAAGGGCGGCTGACGATGATTTGCGATCCGGCGATCCATCTGCGCCTCCATCACCATGTAGGCGTGCTTGTTCCGCACGCCCGTCAGCGCGTCGATGCTGGCCTCGGCCTGCGCCTGGGCAAGCCGCCTGCCGTACTCCTCCTCCTGCCGCACCTGAACGTCAATATCGTTGAGACCCACGATCAGGCGCGGGCTCTCCTTCTCCTCCACGATGGCGGCCTTCATCTGGCAGTGAACCGGCCTGCCATCCATCAGGAGGCGGTAGCCCAGGGTGAAGATCCCGCTGCGCGCGATCTCCGCCATGACCTGCTCCTTGGTAAAGGCCGTGAGGAAGCGGGGCAGATCCTCCGGGTCGTTATACTGACGCGCGGCCTCCCGCACCTTCTCAAAGAAGTTCTCGCCCGTCTTTGCCTGCTCAAAGCCCTCGGTATAGTCGTCCGTCGCGCTGAATTCGCGGTAATGATCCGTCTCCGGGTCCACGACGTAGACGACGATGAAATTGCCGGTGAGGGCGTGGAGGCGCTCGTAGATGATGCGCTCCTCCTGTATGCGCTCCTCCGCGCGGCGCTGGCGCATCAGCTCGTCAACATCAGAGACGGCAATCACGACCAGGCGCTTGTCGTCCTCCATGCGGGAGGCTTTCAGGTTTACATAAAACGTTTTCCCGTCCTTGATCCTGCGGTAGACCAATTCAAACACTCTGGACTTATCCAGTGCCGCGGAAAGGTATTCCCTGTCCATGGCCTGGATGAACGCCGCCTGATCCTCGGGATGCACGAAAAGCTTTGCGTCCCTTTCGCATCCCTCGAAGAAATCCGCGCCCCGCCGCGCCTCCGTGAGCACGCCGAGATTGTCGTCGGTATGGTATTCGATGAATTCATCCGTGTCCATATCGACATAGTACAAATCCGTATAGCCCCGCGCCAGGGCGTGGGCGATATGGGTAAACACGATCTCCGACTCGTTGAGGTTTGAGGCGTTCGAGAAAACCTTGTTGACGCCGATGATGATTTTTTCTCCGTCGTCCTCCCGCACGAGCTTTGCCTTCACGCTGAACGGCACGGATCTGCCGTTCATGCGCAGGCGGTAATTATGGACAAAGACCCCGTGGCGGCGAATCTCGGCGAGCACGTTTTCCTTGGTGAACACGCGCAGGTGCCGCTCCAGATCCTGCGGATCGATGGCCTCGAGCGCGTCCTTCCGCGCCTGGGTGAAGAAGTCTTCTCCCCGCTTGGTAAAGCCCAGCTCGGCGTATTCTTCGGAGGCGCTGTACTCGAAGAAGCGCTCCGTTTCCGCGTCCACGACATAGATGGCGGTGAAGTTCGGAGCCAGCGCGGCGATCCTGCCCAGGGAGGTTTTTTCCTGCCGGAGGCGCTTTTCCTCCTCCTGCTGCCGCATCTGCGCGTCGATGATGCTGATGCCGAGGATGATGCGGTTGCCGCCCTGCATCCTGGTGATCTTCATATTGACATAGACCGGGGAGCCGCTGTCGATCAGGCGATAGGTAGCCAGGAAGACGCCCTGCGTATCCAGCTCACGGACAACGTTTTCCTTCGTGAACAAGCGCAGGAACGGCTCCCTGTCCTCCTCGTAAATGCGCGTCATGGTATCGCGCCTGGCGGACTCGAAAAACTCCTCGCCCCGCCGTATGATCGAAAGCTCCTCGCCGCCGACCTGGGAGGAATACTCGACATAGGCGTTGGTGTCCATATCAATGACGAAAATGTTGTAGTAGTCGGCCGCAAGGGATTTGGCGATATGCGCGTAGGTCATGCTCTCGTCCGGCCTTGTCACGGACAAAATCGCGATGGCGATTGCCGTTGTCCCCGTGACCGGGTTTACGCTGACACGGCGCGCGAGGGAATGCACGACCGTACCGTCGGGCATGGTCTCGTCAAAGAAGGCGCGGCCGCCGCCCTCGCAGCACTGTTTGACCGTGGCGATAAAGGTCTGCCCGTAGCCGATTGACGAATCCATATAGTCGGAAAGGCTTTTCAGCAAATCAATATGGAAAAAGTGCCTCATAAACTCCTGATAGGAGCGGTTGCTGCGGATATACCGGGCCGCTCCGTCCCGCACCTCAAGAATGGCGATCGGCAGGGTGGTGAAGTAGTTTCGCAGCGCGTCGGCCTTCTCGTCGGACACGACACCGAGATCGAACAGGTTCACGCGCCCGATGCTCTCATAGTACTCGGATTCCTGCGGGTTCTCATGCTTGATCAGGGTTTTGTCCCTGTGCATGCGGAGGATCTCGTCAAAGGACAAGGGCTTGCTGTAGTAATAGCCCTGGAGCTTTGAGCAGCCGATCTCCTGCAGGAAGCGCACCTGTTCCCGGGTCTCCACGCCTTCGCAGACGGTATCCAGCCCCAGGGACGTCGCCATGCGCATCAGCTCCGTCAGAAGGATCCTTCCCTTCTCGTTCTGGTCAAGCCTGCGCATGAAGCTCATGTCGAATTTGACCAGATCGAAGCGGATGCTCTGCAAAACGTCCAGCGAGGAGTAGCCGCTGCCGAAGTCGTCCATCCACACGGGGAAGCCGAGACTGCGGAAGCGCTCCACCTGTTCCTTCATGAAGTCGAAATTGCCGCCGATAATGCTCTCCGTGATCTCAATGGTGATCTGGGCGCGGTCTACCCCGGCGGCGTCAACCCGTTTCCGTATTTCCTCGACCATGTCGCAGTTCTCAAAATCGGAACGCGAGAGATTGATGGAATGGGGAACGATGTACAAGCCCTCGTCCCGCTGTTTCCGGATCATCTCCAGAACCCGGTCGACCATATAGAGGTCGAGCTTATAAATCAGTCCGGCTTCCTCCAGCGCAGGGATGAAGCTGGCCGGAGACAAAAGACCCCTCTTCGGATCGACCCATCTGGCCAGGGCTTCCACGTCGCTGACCTTCTCATTGACCGCCCGGATGATCGGCCGGAAATAGACCTGTATCCACTTCTCCCGTATGGCCGTATCCAGATTTTCGATGATGTACTGCCTGAGCAGCGTATCCTCCCGCAGCTCGCCTCTGTAATAGCTGAAGCCGGAGGCATAGCTGCCCTTGTTCCCTGCACAGGCAAACTTCGCCCTGTCGCACGCAGTACTGACAGGGACATTTTCAATATGATACGGATAGATCCCGACATGAACAGGCGGCGTTTTCCCGTCGGACAGCCTGCCGAACTCGCGGAAGATCGCGCTGAGCTTATCCTCCAGGCCTGTGCCCTCGGTGAGCACGGCAAAATGATCCCCGCCGATGCGGCAGCAGTTTTCATTGCTGAACGAGCGTACAAGGATTTTCGCAAAAGTCTGTAGGATCTGATCGCCCGCGGCAAAGCCGTGCCTGGTGTTGTAAAACTTCATGCCCTTGAAATCAATATACAGCAGCACGGGCAGGCCGCCGTCGCGCAGGAGCCTGTCCTTCCCCGCCTCCGCCAGTTCAAAGAAATAGGTTCTGTTCGGCAGGCCGGTCAGAAAATCGTAATGGCTGGCTTTCAGCATGCTCTGCTCATGCAGCGCCCTGCTCATAGCCCTGATGATCTCGGCATCGGGCGCCGCATCCTCCACATAGTTGCCCTCGTCCGTATACCATATCTGCGCAAGGCGCACACCGTCCTCGGTATAGACATGCTCCCCGACGGCATGCACGACGGTATACGCAGCGCTGTTTTTCCGCCGCGTGCGGTAGACGACCTCATACCTGCCGCCCTCTGTCGCGAAGCGGACGGCGGCATTGGCAATCCGGGCAACGTCGTCCGGATGCGTGTCCTTGTACATGTCATGGTCCATATCATAGACGGCCTCTTCACGGTCCGCATATCCGAACAGCTCACAAAAGCCGTCGGACAAAATGAGCGTGACGACCCGCTTATCGATAAACTGATAGACGGCAAAGGGCTGACGCAGGCTTTCCAGCGCCGCCCGTTTTTCAGTTGAAAAACTGTAGCTGTCCATAAACGCACCTCTGCCTTCATTGCATGATCGGTAAAAACGCAGCTTTCGCCCGCCTCTGACGAAGTGAGGCCTGCCGTCTGTGGGAAACTCCGGGCAGGAAATAATTATAGTAAACAGTCCTTCTTTCAGATTTCTTCACTCAACTTCTCAAATTCCTCAACCGGCATGGGATCAAAGAAATAATAGCCTTGCATTTCGGGACAACCCCGATTGCGAAGGAATTCCGCCTGCTCGACGGTCTCTACCCCTTCTGCGATCATCTTCATTTCCAGCAGCTCCACCATCTGAATCATGCAGCCGACAATTGTGCGACTCTTTTTCTGGTCTCCTGATGATGTCAGGAAATGTAGATCCAGCTTGATGCGGTCAACAGGTACCTCCTTGAGCATATGCAAGGAAGAATAGCCACTTCCAAAATCATCCATCTCGACCTGGAAGCCCAGTTCCCGGAGCTTATTTGTATTACTG
>JAFWGA010000061.1 GCA_017515325.1 Blautia sp. | reverse complement strand
TGGTATTCTGTGGACAGAACCTTCTGTACATAAATCGCTTTCAACTTGCCACCCACCCTTGATTTGGACAGCTTACATTTCTCCGGCACAGGTACTATCACACTTGTATCGTATTTCATCCAAGGCCTCCTCCGATTGAGTCCATATTGAACTAAATAGGATTGTAGCATAGAAGCCTTCGAATTTCTACTTTTATAACGAAAGTCCTTTAAAATCAAGCATTTCAGGGATTAAGCCATGGTTCGTAAGTTCATAGTCTTTTGAGTTCAAGAAAGTTAGCGATAATAGTTTGATTATCCGGCAAATGGAACGATTGACAGGAATCAGTCGGAATATCGTTCAATGAGTTTCCCAGATAGACAAACAGTAACACATGGATGAATCTGTTCCCATGTCTTTGTCTAATGAGCACAACAAATCTTCTGCGATCTGCGTTATAATTAGGCATAAGAACCAAAGATAAACGAATTGTCAAAAAACGACAAAAATTGTCATAGACAAAGAAAAGTAATTGTGATATATTCCTGCTATCAGCTATCTGATTAATTAAATCAGCCGTTCGGCAAATTGTTTCCCCAAAATAAGAACGATATCGTTAAAGTATCTGTACGTTTGTACAGCAGAACTATGCAATTGTGAATCACAGAAGTAAATGAGTCAGAATACATGCATTTCGAATTGTGCGGTCACTCTGGTTTTGGGCTTGGAAGGAGGGAGAGTCGATACAGACAGCAAAGGACACGTTTCAACTGATGCGGATGCAGCTGATGAAAAAGCTGGATCTTTCCCGGGAACTGTCTGACGAAGAGATTCTTGAAAATATCGATGATCTGGTTCTGAACCAGATGGGGGACGTCTGTCATTCCCTGAAGGAAAAAATAGCTATGCGGCAGGAGCTCTTCTTTTCTGTCCGCAAGCTGGACGTCCTGCAGGAACTGATCGAGGACAATTCCGTAACAGAGATCATGGTCAATGGACCGGAGGATATTTTTGTTGAGAAAGAAGGCAGGCTGTTCCGCTGGGATAAAGCTTTTTCCTCCCGGGAAAAGCTGGAGGATGTGATTCAGCAGATTGTGGGCAAATGCAACCGGGTTGTCAATGAATCCATGCCTATTGTGGATGCCAGATTAGAGAATGGAGCCAGGGTGAATGTGGTTATTCCCCCGGTGGCATTGAACGGCCCTATCCTGACCATCAGACGTTTCCCCGATCATCCTATCACCATGGACCGTCTCCTGGCTATAGGAAGTATTACATCCGAAGGTGCCTCCTTTTTAGCCAAGCTGGTGCAGGCCCGCTATTCCATGGTGATCGGAGGCGGGACCGGATCGGGAAAGACTACCTTTCTGGGAGCACTGGCAGAATTTATTCCCAGTGATGAACGCATCATTACCATAGAGGACAATGCAGAACTGAAGATATCCGGAATCGACAACCTGGTCCGTCTTGAAGCGAAGATGGCCAATATGAACGCCAGCTCTTCCGTGACAATCCGGGATCTGATCCGCTCAGCTCTTCGGATGCGCCCGGATCGGATCATAGTCGGAGAGTGCAGAGGGGCGGAGGCAGTGGATATGCTCCAGGCTCTCAATACGGGACATGATGGGTCCCTGAGTACAGCCCATGCCAATTCCAGCAGGGATATGCTGTCCCGCCTGGAAACCATGGTCCTGATGGGAATCGAGCTGCCCTTGGAAGCGATCCGCCGTCAGATCGCTTCTGGGGTGGATATCCTGGTGCACCTGGGAAGAATGAGGGATAAAACCAGAAAAGTGCTGGAAATATCTGAAGTCATAGGCTTTTCGGACAGCGAAGTCCAGATTCATCCACTTTTTTTGTGGGAGGAAGGAAAGGGCTTTGTCAGAAAGGACGACCTGATCCATAAGGAGAAGCTGATCCGGGCGGGAATTACGCTTTAATGATTATAGAACGATTGTAATCGTTCCGTGATGTCACCTATAGCGAACCGATGATCTGCTGAGGGCAGGGAGGGGGTTATGGAAAAGAAGAAAAAGAAAAAAAGAGGGAAGACAAGGGACAGTACCCAATATATGCAGCGCAGAGATTACGATTCTTATCATTTCAGTCCTAAAGAGCTGACCAGGTATTTGTGTATGGGGATAGCCCTTTGTGCCGGGATAGACTATCTTTTTTACCAGATCCCATGGCTGATGGTTTTTTGCCTGCCGGCATGTATCGGTATTTTGAAATGGGAAAATAAAGAATGTATCCGCCGCAGGAGAAAAAAGGTGAATGAACAGTTCCGTGATGCACTGAATGCTTTGAACGTTGCGATTCAGGCCGGGTATTCTGTGGAGAATGCGGTAATTGCCTGTGTCAGGGATCTGGAAAAGCTGTATCCCCCGGATGCGGATATCCTGGAGGAATTCCGCTTCATCGAAAATCAGCTCTACCTCAGTGTCCCCGTGGAAGAGCTTTTTCTTGACCTGGGCAGGCGGACAGGGATAGAAGATATCCGGAATTTCGGCGCTGTATTTCAGACAGCAAAGAGAACCGGAGGAGATATGAGCGCCGTGATTCAGAAGGTTTCCCGAATGCTGGGGGACAAGATTGATGTGCAGAAGGAAATACAGGCTGTGATCGCGGCAAAAAAGTATGAGCAGACCATCATGAGTCTGATGCCTGCCGGGATCATTCTTTATCTGCGCCTGGCTTCTCCAGGTTTTCTGGACGTACTGTATGGAAACGCTTTCGGAATACTCGCTATGTCGGCTTGTCTGGCCGTCTATGGACTATCCTGGTGGATGGGACACAGGATCATCGATCTTCAGGTATAAGGAGGAGAAAGAGAAGATGTGGATCCATATTGTCATATTTGCGATACTTCTGATCCTCTGGGCAGGATGGAAAAGCGGATGGATACCGGCTGCGGATTTTATGGATAAAGAGGGGAAAAAACTATTTTTCCTCTTGGCAGTCAGCGGAAATATTCTGGGACTTTTTTTGAGCCTCCAGTCTCTTGACAGAACCCTGCCCGAAGGAAACCGTCTGATCAGGACCGAAGACAGCTACGATCAGGAGCTGATGGTATCAGTCGACGGAAAGGAACAAAGCAGAATAACAGTAGAGATTCCAGGACGAATTGATGTGGAGGAAGAAGATGAGCAAAAGCAGATCAGCGAAGAGGAAGAGGAGAGGCTGCAGCTCCTTGAGATGCTGGAGCGATACAATACTGAGAAAGGAGACGAGGACTACTTCTGGCTTCCGGAGAATTGGGAGGGGAAAAACTATGAATGGCAACGTCCCCGCGACACCAAGGGTTCTCTCCTGGCAGCCCTTTTTCTGGCGGCAGCGGCCGCCACGCTGGTGCTGAAGGGCAGGGAAAGCTTCGCCCTGGAGCAAAAACGGCAGGATCAGCTGCTGCTGGATTATCCCGAGCTGATCATGAAATTCACCTTATTTGTCCAGGCGGGAATGACTGTGCGAAACACCTTTGGGAAAATGGCATCGGATTACAGCCGGAAAAAGCCGGCCGGCGGTCGTTATGCCTACGAGGAGCTTACCATGGCGGTACATGAGATGGACAGCGGTATTTCGGAGAGCGAGGCCTACTATCGTTTTGGAGAGCGCTGTGGTCAGGTTCGCTATAAAACATTTTCCACCCTGCTGGTGCAGAACCTGCAGAAGGGAAGCCGACAACTGTCCCAAATGCTGGAGGCAGAATCCCTTGAAGCCTGGGACGAAAGGAAACGGAAGGCAAGGATCGTGGGAGAGGAGGCCGCAACAAAGCTGCTGTTTCCCATGATCCTGATGATGGGAGTTGTGATGGCAATCGTGATGATACCTGCCATGATCAGCTTTTGAAAATGAGGAGGTGATACCGATGGTTATGAGAAAGGGATATCCTGGAAAAGAGAAGAGAAACTACGAAACCCAGGGTACTGAGCGATGAGTAGTTGCGAGAAGTACAGGAGGTATGGGGATGAAAGAAACCGCCAGGTATTTAGCAGCCTTTTGGAAAGAGGAGGACGCAGTCGGTGTCGTAGAAGTCATTTTGATTCTTGTCGTACTGATCGGCTTCGTCGTGATCTTCAGGGATCAGATTACAACCATGCTGAATAAGGTGTTGAAAAAAGCATCAACAAACGCGGATAAGATATAAAGACCTTATAACTGAGGAAAGAAGAGGGTGTTTTGATGACAAGGAAGAGCCCCAAGGGCAGCATCACAATTTTTCTGGCTTTGATGCTGTGTCTCATGGTGTCGATGATCGGTGCCGGGATACAGTCGGTGCGGATGGCAGCTGCCCGGAGTCAGATTCTGAACAGCATGGATATTGGTCTCTTCTCTCTTTTCTCAGAGTATGACAGAACCCTGCTCGATGAGTATGATATTTTTGCCATCGATGCATCCGGTTCCGATGGAATGCTTGACCCGGGATCTCTCTATGATGAGTTTTATCGGTATATGCTGCCGGTTTTGCTTCAGACGCCAAGTCAGAAGCTGATCCCGGGTCAGGGAGGCATAAGCGGATTTGCACTGCTGACAGATGACAGGGGAGAAATCTTTTATAAGGAAGTAGTCCAGTATATGCTGGAAACACTCTGGGCCCAGGGGATCACGGCTGCCCAGAGCTTGTGGAAGGCAAACCAGGCCAGCACACAGCAGGCGGAGGAAGCAGGATCCCGGCTGGATCAGTCTCAGACGATGCGGAATTATGATGATGAGATCCGCACTGCTGCGTCAAGGAGCAGGGAAAAAGAGGAAGCCAGAAGGCGAGCAGCATCTGAGGCTGTTTCAGAGGGGACCGGCCAGGGGTTCAGCTCCGGCAGCTCTTCACAGGGAGAGCTCTTTTCATCGTCCGGCGCCGCTGGCGAAAGCTCTGATACCGGTCCTGAGAACCCTATCCCAAAACTTCAGCGGATTATGGGAATGGATCTCCTGACTTTGGTAATTCCGACCACCAAGAGCATTTCCCCTCGCCAGCTGAACGGGAAACCTCTTCTTTCACAGAGACAGCTTCAGAAAGGGTTTGGCATGGAGGGCTGGTATATTCCCGAGAGCTCGTTTATAGGAGAAGCCTTGTTTCAGCAGTATATGATATCCAAGCTTGGCTCATTTCAAAGGCCGGCGAAAACCGGCCTTGCGTATCAGATTGAATATATTATCAGCCGGAAGAAAACCGATGAGGAAAATCTCAGAACGGTTGTGAATCGGCTGCTGCTGATCCGTGAGGGAGTAAATGCGGCAGCCATAGCTTCAGACCCGGTTAAAATGGATCAGGTGAGGGCTTTGTCGGCGGGTATAGCCCAGGCCTTTCTGGCAGCTCCGGCTCTTGTGGTGATCGAAGCTGCCCTTGTTGCCTGTTGGGCTTTTGGGGAAAGCATTCTGGACGTGAGAGAGCTGCTCTCAGGCGGCAGGGTGCCTTTGATCAAAAGCCCGGCAGACTGGCAGCTGGCACTGGAAAATCTGCCCGACCTTCTGGATCGGCTGGATACTGACAGAAAAGGGAATGACAATGGACTTTCCTATGAGGACTATCTGCATGTTCTGCTCCTGGGGCTGACCAGAGAGGACAAGACGATGGGCACCATGGATATGATAGAGGTGACACTGAGAGGCCAGGACGGCTGGGAAAGCTTCAGCCTGGATTCCTGTGTCGCTGCAGCGGGAATGTCTGTTGATGTTGTGGCAAATCTGTCGGGCTTTTTTTCGGTTTCCCGGGAATTCGGATATCTGTAATAAGAATAGAGGAAGGAGGTATGCGGATGCTCTTTTGTGCTGTATCCTTTCTGCAGTCGGCCTGCAGTGCGTATTTCTCAGGAATGCTCTCGACATTCCGGGAAAAAAGGTTCACTATCCAAAAAAATAAAAAAGAAAGGTTACGCTCTCTGCAGTTTCTTTGTGTGGAAAAGCCCCCGATCTTTTCCGCAGCTTTGCACTCAGGCATGATAAAGGATAAAAAACGCGAAAGAGTATCCTCACGTCTCCTTCCCTGCTTCAGACATTGCCTGGACAGAGAAGCTTGTACGCAGAGCCACAGAGTGAGAGGGAGCCTGACCCTGGAGACAGCTCTGGTTCTTCCCCTTTTTTTCCTGGGTCTTTTATCGATGATATCCATCATGGATCTGTACCGGGTGGAGACAGTCCATCTGACAAGACTGTGCCAGAATGCCAAGAGGGCAGCTGCCTTTACCTATACGCCTGGCGGGGGCGGACTGACTGACCTGACCATACCGGATACGTATACCTTTCAGCCCATCAGTGGTCTGATTCCTGTCCGGGCGGTAAGAAGGACGCATCTGGTCAGAGTCAGAAGCTGGAATGGAAAGACTCATGAGCACCATACGGAATCTGCGGCTTCAGAAAAAATGGTCTATGTGACTCAGACAGGAACGGTATATCACAAAGACTTAGGCTGCAGCTACCTGAACCTTTCGGTGACGCACATGTCTTCTGCCGGGTTGGCCAGCGCAAGAAATTCCGGCGGGGCAAGGTATCAGCCCTGCGAATTGTGCGTGAAAAGCGGCATTCCCGATCCCCTGGTCTATGTGACCAGGCAGGGGGATCGTTACCACAATAATCCGGATTGTTCCGGGCTGAAACGGTCGGTACGTATGGTCAAGGAATCTGAGGTAAGGGGAATGAGGGCCTGCAGCCGATGCGGGCAGAAATAGGATAAGTTCGTTCAGGAGGGGATGATGAGATGGAACTGCTTCAGAGAACGGCTGTACTTATTTTGCTGGGATACTGCAGCTGGACAGATTTTCATACAAAGAGGATATCTGCCTGGGCTGTTGCGCCTGGCATACCGGCAGGGATCATCCTGGCCGGTATGGGGAAGAACTGGACATGGGATTACTTTTCCGGCTTTGGGATTGGCGGTGTTTTTTTGGGACTGAGTGTTATGACTCGTGGAGGCGTGGGAATGGGGGATGCGCTCCTGCTTCTTGGTATGAATGCTTTTTTATCCTGGGAGCCGACTCTGCTTACGCTGACAATCGCTCTTCTGGGAACTGCAGTTTACGGATCCTTTCTTCTGGCAGCATGCCACAGAAAGCGCAGTGAGGAAGTAGCCTTTATCCCTTTTCTGCTGGGCGGCTATGTTCTGACATTGTTTCTGGGGGGATAAGAGGAGAAAATGATAAAAGAAAAAAGGTGGCTGAAGGGGAGCCTTACGGTGGAGGTGACGCTGTTGATGGTCGTAATCATGATGACGATCATGGGAGTCTGGTATCTGTTTTTCTTCTATTATAATCGTGCCTGGCTCACGGCGGCAGCCTGTGAAGCGGCCGTGACCGGCGCCATTGCGGGGGAGATGGAGGGGCAGGATGCCTATTATGCGGCTGCCTGGAGAGGATACCTTCTTAGTCAGGGCAGCTTTATGGGAGCGAGAAATATGGAATGCCGGACTGACCTTTCACCTTTGGGAACGGTGACTGTTACCTATGAGCTGGATACCCATGGAATCATGGTCGATGTGAATTCCCATCTGTCCTGTAAGGGAGAGGCGGCAATACTTCATCCCGTCAGATGGATCCGCCAGCTGAAGGCGGCCGGCGGCGTGATCATGAAGGCAGGGTAAAAAAGGAGGTATTTCTTTATGGTTCAGGCAGAATACAGCAGAGGGATCAACGGAAGTGATATGATCCTGCCTCTAAAACAGCAGGAAACCGCAGAAACCTACCCGGCCCGGATGCTCACAGCCAACGTGGTACCGGGACTGCTCAGATGTCGTCTGCAGAGTCTGGACGGTCATACAAGGGCATACTATGACATCACCTCAAGGATATCCCTTGCTGAACTATACGAAGAAGAAAAGGTGAGAGGAGCTGACCTTTTCATGCTGCTGGACAGCTTCGCCAGGGTGATGGACAGCCTGTCGGAATATCTGCTGGCTCCGGAAATGCTGCTTCTTTCTCCGGAGACAATATTTACCGATGCTGCCAGAAGCAAGGCTGATTTCTGCTTCCTGCCTGGGGCTTCCGGAGAAATCTCACAGCAGCTGAGAGAATTGATGGAGTATCTTCTTCCCAAACTGGATCATGGGGATGCCCAGGCTGTTTCGATGGGATACGGAGTCTATCGAAGGTGCATGGAGGCACAGCTGAATCTGGCGGAAATCAAAGAAGAAATATACCGGAAAGGCTCCCAGGGCAATGGTATTCTGAAACAACCGAAAACGGAAAAAGAACCGGAGAATATACTCCAGGCAGCGAAACCGGACCTTGTGCCCCGGCAGATGATGCCTGATCCGGATGACGGTGAGCCGGAAGAGGAATGGATACTTGAGGAGGAAAAGGAACCCCTTCCTCTGTGGCCAAGGGTTTGCTTTGTCCTGGCATCGGCTGCTACCTGTACTGGCCTGGTGACGGCAAAGCAGTTTGGTTATCTGCCGGATGTTTCCGTTGAAACCATACTGGGAGGCAGTATCATCTGTCTGGCGGTTGGTATGCTGCTGTTTCAGCTGGGAAAAAGGCAAAAAGAAAAGAGGGAAGAAAGGATTCCTGCCCGATCTCTGATGAGAGATCAGGGGGGGCAGCCGCCACGGAAGATAACAGTAGAAGGATACCGGAATCAGGAGAGAAGTCTTCAGAGAATAAAGGAAAGCAGATCTGGTGAGCAGGCGATGAGAGATGGCAGTGATTCTGCCGGAAGCTTTACGGAAGAAGGAAAGAATGCATTTGGATATAAAGAACCGGATTGTTCCCAGTCGGTATGGAACACGGCAGAACCGCTTTCTGGCTGCGGTGAGACTCAGATTCTGACTGCGGCAGGCAGAAAAGGCCCTGCCAGTCTTGTCAGTCGGGAACCGGGAGAACTGGTTACCATTTTTCTGGAGAAGGATCTTACAGTGATCGGTAAAATGGAGAACGCGGCAGATGCCATCATTCCCCTTCCCACGATCAGTCGGGTACATGCCAAGGTGAGAAAAAAGGGAGAGGAATACTACCTGACGGATTTGAATTCAAAGAATGGTACTGCTGTCAACGGCAGAATGCTTCATCCCGAAGAAGAATATCTTCTGGCAGATCAGGATGAAGTAGATTTTGCCCAGGCCAGATATATATTTCTTGCTTGAACGATATTATGTCCCTGACGAAAGGCCTTCGGCTGTTCAGCCACAGTTTTTCGAAGTGCCGGGACAGGCGCAGTCTTCTGTCGTTACAAGGGAAGTGTGCCTGTCCCTGTCAGTCTGGCTTTTGCACGGGAATCATCACTTCACAGGCATATGATAGCAACTGGCAGTATTGTGCGAGGAGCATGCAGAACCGTATTTCATTTTCACACGCATTTCACTGGCGGTGCTCTCCTGACGCCTCCAGATGCTTCATATAATCCACTACCATCATCCCGATCTTAAAAGTAAGAGCATCTTCAAAGGAACGCACATCCAGGCCAAGTCTTTTCTGAAGCTTTTCAAATCGATAGACCAGCGTATTGCGGTGAACGTAAAGCTGCCGCGAGGTTTCGGACAGGTTCAGATTGTTTTCAAAGAGTGTCCGGATGGTCACCAGAGTTTCCTCGTCCAGATCATCCGGTTTTTCCTTCTCGAAAATCTCCTGGACAAAGAGCTCGCAGACCGAAAGAGGGAGCTGGTAGATCAGTCTGCCGATGCCGAGCCTGCTATAGGAGAAGACAGACCGCTCAGAATAAAAGATCTTTCCTGTTTCGAGGGCAATTCCTGCCTCCTGATAAGCACCTGTCAGTTCAGACAACTCACAGGCGGGATTGCTGCAGGAAACCCAGGAAGAAACATAAAGCTCGGTGCTGAGCATATCCACCAGCATGTGGGCAGTCTTTTCGATATCCGTAAGGGTTTCCTGCTGGGACAATTCCCTGACAACAGCTATGGATGCCGGATGATCCATCTGGAGGATAAAATCCTTTGTCCGGGAGGAAAAAATATTACGGATTGTCATAATGACATTATCGTCTGGCTTCTGCCTTGGTTCCACCAGGATCACGACACGTCTGGCAGAGGGGGAGATGTGCATCTGACGAGCCAGTTGGTAAGCCTCGGAGGCAGAATAATGTCCCTGAAGATAATGCTGCATAAAGGTGTTCTTATCCGTTTTCAAAGAGCAGGCAGTCAGGATTGAGGTAACCTGACAGACGGCGAGCTGACCTAGATTCGGAAAAGAGTCAGAAGGACCTATGATGAGGAGGATAAAGCGCCAGGCAGAGCCCTCGTAAATCTTTTGGATATATATGCCGGAAGCTGTTTCACACAGGATATCTTTCTGCAGGAAGGCTTCGAGAAGGGCTGGGGAAGGAAGCTGACATTCTCCGCTTTTCAGATAGACTTCGGTGTTCGGATGCAGAAGAACATAGGATAAACCAGTAATTCTGGCCCAGTCGTCCAGACAGGACTGTAGAAGCTGCTGTAGTTTCATTTTCAAAACCTTTCCATACCAAAGAGTGGAGCAAGGCTGTGCCGGCTCTTCCCCCTTCGGCAGCCCTGTCAGCCATGCCATAACATCTTCCGATCGGCGCCTCTGCCATAAAAAACAGCCCCCGGAAAACCGGGGGCTGCCATTATCTGCAGGAATACGAAATGCAGTGGATCAGTTGGTGATAACCTTCTCGGTATCCTTGTCAAAGAAATGAGACTTCTGCATCTCAAAGGCAAACTTAATTTCGCTGCCGGCCTTAGCGGTGGTACGCGGATCAACACGAGCGGTGATCTGAGTATCATTGACATCGAAATACAGGAAGACTTCCGCGCCCAGAAGCTCGTAAACCTTGACTGTGGAGGACATCTCAGTAGCGCCGTCCACCTTCTTCTCTGCTGCATCGTAAACGTTCTCAGGACGAATGCCCATGACAACAGTCTTGCCTACATAACCGCCATCCTTGAGAGCCTTGGCCTTCTCAGCGGGAACAACCAGATCATACTGGCCGATGGTAGCGATGACGTTTCCGTCCTTTTCCCCGATCTTGGCATCAAGGAAGTTCATCTGCGGAGAACCCATGAATCCGGCAACGAAGAGGTTGCAGGGCTTGTCATACAGATGCTGCGGGGTATCGACCTGCTGCACGATACCGTCCTTCATAACGACGATCCTGGTACCAAGGGTCATGGCCTCTGTCTGGTCATGGGTAACATATATGATGGTAGCGCCCAGTCTCTGATGGATCTTGGAGATCTCAATACGCATCTGAACACGGAGCTTGGCATCCAGGTTGGACAGCGGCTCATCCATCAGGAAGACCTTGGGATTACGGACGATAGCACGGCCCATGGCAACACGCTGTCTCTGACCACCGGAAAGAGCCTTCGGCTTACGATCGAGGAGCTTCTCAAGGTCAAGGATCCTGGCAGCTTCTTTCACAGCCTTGTCGATCTCAGCCTTCGGAACCTTGCGCAGCTTCAGACCGAATGCCATGTTATCATAAACTGTCATATGCGGATACAGAGCATAGTTCTGGAAAACCATGGCGATGTCACGATCCTTCGGCTCTACATCGTTCATGACCTTGTCACCGATCTTAAGAGTACCGCTGGAGATCTCCTCCAGGCCGGCTACCATACGAAGGGTAGTGGACTTGCCGCATCCGGACGGGCCTACGAAGATGATGAACTCTTTGTCTTCGATTTCAAGGTTGAAATCCTTAACTGCCTGGAAGCCGTTAGGATAGGTTTTATTGATATGCTGCAATGATAAGCTTGCCATAGTATATATCCTCCAAAAAAGCATTAATCTTAAGATGCGTTTAGTATAACGGATGAGAAGGAAAATGGGAAGTGTTGAATCTCACAAAGAAAAGAAGATTCTCTCGACACATTGACGAAAAACCGGAGACGGTGGTAGAATAAAGCCCGACAGAAAAAGATTGAAGACGGAAATGAAGCCATGAAAAAGAAAGAAAGTAAAATCAATGCGGAAGGGTATTCCACTCTCCGTGGATTTCATACACTGAAGAATCAGATCACCATCACCTTTATCAGCCTGCTTCTTTTGTCCATTCTTTCGATCATCATGATCAACCGCTTTTTCCTTGAGAGGTATTATATCTCCAGGAAAACAGACGTTCTGATCGAGACCATGCTTATGCTGTACCATATGGATTATTCAGATGTGATCAGCTATGAGGAGGACGAGGACAAGGAAGACGAGGTAAGGAACGATTTCAGCAATCCCATCCGGCAGGGCAGTTCCCGCCAGAATCTGAACTGGGTGATCATGGATCCGGACGGTGAGGTCCAGATGTGCTATCCGGGGAACGATACGCTTCTGAAGAGCAAGATATTTGGCTATGCCTATGGGGTTGATTTGGACAGGGATAACAGTTCGGTCATAAAGAGAGAGAAATCCTATGTCGTGCAGACGGTTCATGACCGTTTCGCTAAGATGAAGTATCTGGAATGCTGGGGCCAGTTTCCCAATTCCTGGTATTTTCTGATCCGTACACCCCTGGAGAGCATACAGGAAAGCGTATCCATCTCCAATACCTTTTATATGATTGTAGGAGGCTTTATTATCGCGATCAGTGGGGTTATGATCTGGCTGGTTACCAAGAAGATCACCAAGCCCATCAGTGAGCTTACCCTTCAGTCACAAAAAATGTCTGACCTGGATTTTGATGTCCATTACACCTCTCATGCCGGAAATGAGATCGACGTTCTGGGAGAGTGCTTCAATCATATGTCGGATGAACTGAAAAAGACCATTTCCGAGCTGAAATCAGCGAATCTCCAGTTGACGCGGGACATTGCAGACAGGATCAAGATCGATGAGATGCGCCGGGAATTCCTTGACAATGTGTCCCATGAACTGAAGACTCCCATTGCCCTGATCCACGGCTATGCAGAGGGATTGCTGGAGGGGATCAGTGAAGACCCGGAAAGCCGGGAGTTCTACTGCAGAGTGATCATGGAAGAATCCGAAAAGATGGATAAGCTGGTTAAGAGCCTGCTGTCGCTGAATCGTCTGGAATACGGCAATGACGTTCCGGTCATGGAAAGGTTTGATCTGACGGAACTGATCCAGGGCGTTATCGCCAATATGGAGATTATGATCTCCCAGAAGGAGGTCAGCCTGAAATGGGATGGTGAAAAGCCGGTCTATGTATGGGCGGACGCATTTAAGGTTCAGGAGGTCCTGACGAATTATATGAGCAATGCTCTTCACCATGTTGAGGGAGAAAAAAGGATTGAGATTCGGCTTCAGGAGCAGGAGAACAGGGTAAAGGTCAGCGTGTTCAATACGGGACAGCCTATCCCTGAAGAGGCTCTTCCCAATCTTTGGACAAAATTCTACCGGGTAGACCAGGCCAGGACCCGCCATTACGGAGGCAGCGGGATCGGCCTGTCCATAGTCAAAGCGATTATGGAGGGGATGCAGCAGGAATACGGAGTCGTCAATCATGAGGACGGGGTGGAATTCTGGTTTACCCTGGACAGTAAGAGCTCAGGGAATAATCAGGAGCCTGCACCTGTCCCGTTATCGTGAAGGAACATGGGGCGGAACAGTGATCTGACAGTTACCGGCAGGCCAGTTCAGAAGTTGGCCTGCCGGTTTTTTTATCCCAGAGCCGCGTAATATAATTTTTCCGACTAGCGTCGGAACGCGGCTCGGGGAGGGGGGTAGAGGTCCGGCTGTGCTTCCCTTTACCCTATTGGCAGAGGCGCCGAAAGGAAGATGTCACCTGACGGTGACCGGCGCCCCGCCTATGCTTTCCGATATTTTCTGAGGCATTTCTTCAGCAGCTCAATGTCCACAGGCTTGGAGAGATGCGCGTTCATGCCTGCCTGGAGGCATGAACGCACATCTTCTTCAAATGCATTCGCGGATAGGGCGATGATAGGAATCGATGCGGCGTCTGCACGATCCAGGGAACGAATCATACGCGTCGCGCTCAGTCCGTCCATGACGGGCATTCGCATATCCATCAGGATCATGTCGAAATGTCCAGGCTCACTTTGCCGGAACATGTCAACGGCCAGCTGACCGTTCATAGCCCATTCGGAGGTCATATCCTCCAAAGCAATCAGATCAGCCAGAATCTCGGCATTTAATTCCTGGTCCTCTGCGATCAGAAGATGAAGCCCCGCCAGATCCTGGCTTTCTTCCTCCTGAGCCTCTGTGTCTGTCACGGGCAGCTCCTGATCGGAAACCCGTCCCAGGGTGACGGTCACGATGAAGGTTGAACCGACGCCCTTTTCACTCTCCACCCTGATCTCGCCGCCCATCATCTCGATGAAGCTTTTGGAAATTGCCATGCCGAGACCGCTGCCCCCGTACCGGGAGGTGTTGTCCGTGTCTTCCTGGGAAAAAGCCTCAAACAGCTTCGGGATGAATTCTTTGTCCATCCCGATTCCGGTATCCTTCATCGTAAAGGAGAGGACAGCCCTGTCCTCCTCCTGCTTGGTCTGTTCAATGATAAAAGTGATTTCACCGGGAGGAAGGGTAAATTTCACGGAGTTGCCCAGAATATTGATGATTACCTGCTTCAGCTTGAGACTGTCGCCTTTGTAATACTGCTCCAGCGGCGTGGCCCTGGTGAGGACAAAGGTCAGGCCCTTATCTTCACACTGGCCATTTACAATGACGCTGATCTGCTCCAGAAAATCCTGGAAGGAGAATACTTCTTCTTTGAGCTCCATACGCCCGGATTCTATCCGGCTCATATCCAGGATGTCATTAATGATGGAAAGCAGATGCCTGGCACTGGCACCGATCTTATTCAGCTCCTCACGGGTTTGCAGGGAGATACTGTCGTCCCGGAGAGCGATGCTGTCCAGGCCTATGATTGCGTTGATGGGTGTGCGGATTTCATGGCTCATCCGGGAAAGAAAACGGGATTTTGCCCGGCTGGCATCCTGGGCTTCCCGAGCCGATGCCACAGCGAGATTTTTCGCACTTTGATTATAGATGACAACAACAAAAACAACCGCTTCCATGGCAGTGAGGAAAACCAGAAGAAAAAGGATAATCAGCAGCGGTCGGTAGAATATCCGTGTGTCGATCAGGGACACCGACAGCCAGTCACCCTCGATTTTTTCGGCAAATACCATATATTTCCGGCCGCCATAGCGAAGCTCGAACTGCCTGTCGCTGCCATAGAACAGCCTGTCCGAGAGGACAGCGCCGAGCGTACCTTCCTCCTCAAGATAGTTCTTCCCACGTTCCTGAGGACGGGAATGCGCAATGACCTGCCCCTTGTCGTCCAGCACCAGCCCATAGCTTCCCTTGGTATGCTTCGCGGTCTCCTCCGTGATTTCCTGAATACGCGCAAGCGTGATATCCAGCGCGATGACGCTCTTCCCGTCAGACAGCTTCCTTGCCAATGTTGTCAGAGTTGTCTTTGTCTGTTCATCAAGATAAGGCCTGACGAAGGTAATATCGTTACTGTCGTCCATGGTTTCCAGGTACCATGGACGCTCTACAGGGACATAATCCGCATCCGGAATCCATCCGTCACCATCCAGATATTCACCGTTAATCCAGCCATACAGACCGGTATAGTTCTCATCTATGGATTTCTTGATACTGAGGGATTCGGCAGACATGTATTCCAGGATCTCGCTGTTGGGCCTGCCCTGCCTGATCATTTCGTCCACAACATGTCCCGAAAGGAGCACGGTGCTTTTGCGCACAAGAAGATATCCGTCAAATTCCTTGGCGGCCTCCACAGCATTGACCTTGCCCTGGAGATCGATTTCCTCCTTTGTGGTACGGTAGAGCCTGTAGCCTCCTGCGCATGTCGCGGCGATGGTCAGTAAAAACACTAGCAGTGCGACAATTGCGCTTTTTGTTCCTATAGATTGGATTACCGTTCTGAGTCTGGAGTTTTTTCCTTTGTTCATAACTGTTCCTCATTACACTGGAGACATATATAGTATGCGCACGAATATACTGCGGAATCATGCCGCTTACAGCGGCGTATATTCGGCGCGGTAAACGAATCAAAATGCAAGCATTTTGCGTTTACAAATTCGATCTGTGCGGTCACTGAAGTGACCGATACCGGCGACATGCGCAAAATCCGCGCTATTCGCTCCTGCGCATCAGCATCTTGTTCATTTCCTTGGTGGTGCTCGTAAGGATGTGATGTTCTGCCTGTATTTATCCAGTCATAACATCACATCCTTCGGTCACCGCACAGGTCGAGAATATTCTGTGGAATAATCTCCATGTTTGCGTATAATCATATATCCGGTGTGGGAAACGGATCAAAAGGCAAGTGTTTTATTCGTCTGCTATATTCAGGAAAACAGACGTGAATTCCGGACAATGGGGGAGGATTGGATATAGCAGCGCTTAAATCAAAGTATAGCACACCATTATACAAATTGCATTATCTGGTTTGCAATTTGGCTCTTATCAGAGCTTATCGTATGCGCACGAATTTATTTTAAAACCGCCATTTCATCTGTCAGCCATGAAAAGCGATGCTCCCAATTTCCTGTCTGCTTAATTGACATGGCTATAGAGAAATGCTATAGTAATAATCGGACTACTCGGATTACTAGTTTAGTTAAGGAGGGTGAACAAATGTCTGTTCCTGATAAAAGCATTGATCCGCGTTTGTTGGCTGCGGCCAGGGAGGAATTCCTGAAAAACGGGTTTGACAGATCTTCCCTTGCCGAGATCTGTAGGCAGGCAGGTGTGACGACAGGCGCTTTGTATAAGCGTTACAGTGGGAAGGAAGACTTGTTTTACTCATTGGTGTGCGATACCATCCGGGATTTGGAAAGCTATGTTCTGGAGATTGAACGGAAAGATCTGACAAAGTGTACAGATCAGGAGATTTATGATACCTTCTCCATGCCTTCGGAGATAAACAGGAGGTGGCTGGAGTTTTTGTATGAACATAAAGTAGGATTAACTCTCCTGATTCGATGCTCAGCCGGAAGTAGATTCAGTGATTTTCATCATGACTGGGCGAATACGATGAATCGGTTGGACTACAGGCATTATCTGGAGGCACGTCGGAGAGGGCTGACCACCAAGTCTGTTTCGGAGGATGAATTGCATATTCTGACTTACGCTGTATGGGCCCTTTTCTATGAGCCGTTTTTTTACGACTTAACCCGGGAACAGATTTTGTCACATGCGGAAACCATACACAATTTTTTAGACTGGCATAAAGCACTGGGATTAAAAAATCCCAAAGACAACGGATAATCCTTCAAAGGCATGAAGGATTTTTTTTACCTGATTGATAATAGATTTATCGGTAACGGTATTTTTGAAAGGAGAACATCACACATGGCAGCAGAAATAAACCCGAACACACTTTTTTTGGTTACCGGTGCGGCAGGCTTCCTTGGCGGTAACGTATGCCGTCGGCTTGTAAAGGAGGGAAGAAGGGTAAGGGCTTTGGTTTTACCGAAAGATCCGGCTATGAAGTTCGTTCCGGAGGAAGCCCAGGTCATTGAAGGCGACCTCTCGAACAAAGAGAGCCTGAAACCGTTTTTTGATCTGAAGGAGGGAGAAGAGGCAATCGTTCTTCACATCGGCAGCATTGTCACGACATCGCCGGACTATAATCAGAAGGTGATGGATGTAAATGTAGGAGGGACGAAAAACATCATTGACCTTTGCCTGGAGACACCAGGGGTGACAAAGCTGTTGTACTGTTCCAGTACGGGAGCCATTCCGGAGATACCGGAGGGCTCGATTAAGGAGATAGATTACTTTGACGAGACAAAGGTTCCCGGTTGTTATGCCCAGAGCAAGGCGATTGCCACGCAGGAGGTTCTGGATGCAGTCCATCACAGAGGGCTGAATGCCTGCGTTGTCCAGCCCAGCGGGATCATGGGGCCTGGCGACTATGCGGTTGGTGATATCACCAAGAACCTGATTCAGATCATGAATGGAGAGCTTCCGGCAGGGATAGACGGTAATTTTAATCTCTGTGACGTCAGGGATCTGGCACAGGGCCTGATTGCAGCCGCGGAAAAGGGTCGCTGCGGGGAATGCTATATTCTCGCCAACGAACCGGTTACCTTTAAGGAGTTCTGCCGTATGATCACCGAGGAAAGCGGCGGAAAGAAAGTAAGTGTTTTCCTTCCGATTTTCGCGGCGAATATTATGGGATATGCCATGGAGAAAGCCGCAAAAATGACCGGAGAAAAGCCTGTCATGACAACCTTTGGCGTTTATAATCTGGCCAGAAACAATCGTTTTGATTCGAGCAAGGCAAAAGAAGAACTGGGGTATTCTACCCGGTCTTATGATGAAACAATCCATGATATGATTACATGGCTGCTTGCAGAGGGGATCATTAAAAAGGAAGAAGCATAAGGGCTTTGAAAAAAGGAGGAAAAAGATGGCAAATGTATGTGTGATTACCGGCGGCGGAAGCGGCATGGGGCTTGAGACCGCAAGAAATATAGATAAAGATGTTATTCTGGTATTGACGGGCAGAACGGTATCCAAGCTGGAAAAGGCAAAAGAGCAGCTGGAGGCGGAGGGGCACCAGGTTCATCTGACAGCCTGTGATGTTTCGGTACGTCGGGATGTCCATGAACTGTGTCTGCTGGCCGCAAGCCTTGGCACGATAAAAACTGTGATTCATGCGGCCGGGCTGTCCCCTTCGATGGCGGATCCTGAGAAGATCATCATGGTTAACGCGGTGGGTACGAAGAATGTCAACATGGAGTTTTATAAATATATGAATGAGGGCGGCGTGATCGTTGACGTTGCGTCCAGCTCTGCCTATGAAGCTCCTGGAATTCTGGTGAAGCATCAGATTTATGAAGAGGCGGAGTACAAGGAGGAAGCCTTTGTCAAGCATATGACAGGGGAGGCAAATCTTGCGCCGAAGGATTATCTGAAGTCAGGTATGGCCTATACCTTAAGCAAAAATTTCGTTGTGTGGTACGCCCAGAAATGCGCCCATGAATATGCCAGAAAGGGAATCCGCGTGGTTTCTGTCAGTCCCGGCCTGATCGAGACAGATATGGGGACACAGGAAGTGCAGCAGTCGGATTTTGCCAGGCAGATGATCGAAAACACCTGTGAGCACAGAATGGGAAGACCTGCGGAGCTGGGCTTTGCCATCGCTATGATCGCGGATGAGAGGAATGGATATCTCAGCGGCATTGATGTACTGATCGATGGCGGGGCTTCCACCGGCAAACGATTCAAAAACGTAAAGGGAGAATAAATGCTGTTTAATACTCTGGACAGGTTTAAAAGGAAAATGCTCCTGATGATCATTCTCCTTATGTTTACAGGGTTGACCCTGTTTTTGGTTCCGGTGCCGTATATCCCCATGCTGGGGAAGAGCTTAGGGTTCGTTTTCCTCGTTCTTTCCGTCCTGAAGATACTGGAATTTACCGGCAGCAATAAGGCAATGATCCATTATATCAACCCTCTGCTTTTCCTGATGGATGTTTTTTTATCCTCGAGCCGCCTTCCTCTTACCTGTCTGGGGATTAAGAAAGCCAGGACGACAGATATGACTTCCAAAGGGCGGTAAATGCTGCGGGGAAGGAATGATTTTGATTATCGCGATCATTTTTTCAGGGAGGATCAAAGCTATCATGAAACAGAAAAAAAGGGGCATTTACACCCAGATCAGTCTCTTGATGATGATCGGGATATTTACGGCTGGTGTCATCACCAATTTTTCACAGCGGAAAGTGTCGGAAAATGCAGTCAGGACCACTACCGGTAACAGCGCAGAGGCAGCTGCGCTGGAGATGATCTCTGCCATAAAGGAATACCCTGCCTATCAGTGGCTGCTGGAATACTGGTATGCAAATGCAGACAGGATTGATGTGGAGTATGATGCTGATTTTGGCAGCGGTACCCTTACCGAGCAAAAACAAATGCAGTTCAGTGCCCGTCACCCGGAGCTTTCCCTCCATTACCTGAGTCAGGATGAGATCGAAGCAATGTCCGTGCAGGACCAAAAGCTGTACGCAGAGATTGCCTACTCCTGGATCCTTACCCGTATCAATGAAATTAAGCGGAATCTGGGATGCGATTATCTCTTCCTGGTTGTGACCGATACGGAAAAAACGGATCAGCCCTATGAGAAACAATGCTTCCTGATGAGCGCGGCAGACCCGGATTCCACGAGAGGGACAAGCTATGAAGATGTTTATACTCTTGGGGTTACGGTATCTGTCCTGGAGGACAAGAGTACGGCCTCCAGTATGCGGGAGGCTGTAGAGGCGTCAGGGAAAGAACAATCGGATTCCGGGACTGTCTTCGGAGAAGAACTCACGATGGCTGGTGATTACCTGGACTACTACGAATGCCTGGAAGTGATGGGAGACCAGGCATATCTTGCCGGAGTAACCTATAACATGAAGAATCTGAAGTCCCGGATTCGCACGGATGCCCTTAAAAGCACCCTGCTTGACGCCGGGTATCAGTTCCTGCTGCTGGAGCTGGTGATGTGTCATCTGCTTTTTTATGTCATCCATCCCCTGAAGAAAATTCTCGACAGTATCCGAAAGTATACAAAGACAAGAGACGGAGCTGCCGCCAGACAGGATATGTCCCAGATCCTGTCCGGAAAGAAGAGGGCGATGGCAGTTCGTGAGAATGAAGTTGGTCAGCTGGCGGAGGACTTCAGGGATCTTACCACTGAAATCGACGATTACGTGGAACAGATCAGGACAGTAACATCCCAAAAGGAGAGATACGAGGCTGAACTGAATATCGCGGCACAGATCCAGTCGCAGGTGCTGCCGAAGGATTTTTCGACCTTTTCGGAGAGAAGGGAATTTGATCTGTACGCCACAATGACTCCCGCCAGAGAGGTGGGGGGGGACTTCTATGACTTTTTCTTTGTCGGACAGGATCAGCTGGCTCTGGTCATAGGTGATGTTTCTGACAAGGGTGTACCGGCGGCCCTGTTCATGATGGTTACGAAAACGCTGATCAAGGATCACGCGAAGATGGGTGAGAGCCCAGTGGAGATCATCACCCATGTAAATGACCAGCTATGTGAGAGAAATGAATCAGGATATTTCGTGACAGTATGGTTTGCCCTGATAAATCTTAAGACCGGGGAAGGAGTAACCGTTAATGCAGGGCACGAGCATCCGGCTGTCTGCAAGGCTGATGACTCCTATAAACTGATCAGGTACAGTCATGACCCGATGATTGGCATCCTGCCAGGACTTCAGTTCCAGGACCGCAAATTCAGGATGAATCCTGGTGACAGACTGTTTGTTTATACGGATGGCGTTCCGGAAGCTGTCAATAAAGATAACCAGCAATTTGGCACAGACAGGATGCTGCAGGTGCTGAACCGGAATACCAGCGCAGAGCCAGAAGAGCTTCTGGAGCGAATGAAAGAGGAGATCGATGCTTACTGTGGGGATGTTCCCCAGTTCGATGATACGACGATGCTGTATTTTCAGTATCTTGGTGACAGGTGATTTCCTGATCCCTGATGCGGTAGTTGGGGGAGTGGGAAGAATAAAAGTGTGCAGGATGTCGGCAGCCATGGACCATGACATCCTGCACATTTTCTTTTTATCACAAAAAGAAAATATTTCGGAACGACACCAAGCGACAGCATCTGTCAGAGGGAATATGCTATCATTGCCTTATCCCCTGGAAACAGATGCGATGGTATCCTGTTTTCGCCGTGTTTACCAAAAACCAAGGACAGTTAGAGACAGGAGGACGAAAATGAAGAAAAATGTGGGAACAGAGAAATCTGTCAGATCTTTTATTGCATTATTGATGGCATGTATTCTGCTGCAGGGAAGTGCAGACCAGGTCTGGGCCGCTGCCACTCAGTCATCTGCTCCTGGTGGCATTACTATGACATCATCCCAGTCAGATACAGCCGTGCTCACCTGCCCCAGGGCTGTATCCTCCAGGACGGTAAGCGTTCTGGATAAAACAGAGAAGATTTCCGGCAAGGATTCTTTTGCCGAAGGGATCATTACAGGGAAGTATACGGGAACAAAGCGCACAAGAGTGACGGATACCTTTACAAAAGGGAAAACAAAGAAAACCAGGAAAACCATTGTCACGAGGGTAAAAAAGTATACCTTCTCCCTTTCCTCCCAGGCGATCCAGAGGGAGGTGTTTGCTCTGTTCGAAGCCCCGGTAAAAAGGGCGTGGGACGCATTGGGTTTTATCTTTGAACTGGACCTCAGGCATATGGGCTGTGAGCTGAAGTATGACTCGCAAAACCGGAAGATTGTTTTTACGCCGGGAGCAGGGGTGGATGATCTCTGCTTTATGATGGGGTATTTTATTTCTCAGATGGCAGGAAATGCAGCAACTTCAAAGGAGTTTAAACAGATCTATGCGCAGGAGAAGGGAAAGTATAAAGGGAAAAATCCCTTCTTTGCCCGTCAGAACAGTTCCACCTTTTTTGCTGCAGCAGCAAGGGATTACGCTTTTTGCCCGTCCACTCTGGTGGAAAGCTGCCCACTGGCATATGAGTATATTTTTGACGCTATCATGAAGATCACAGACCGGCAGATTGCCATCTGGCAGAAGAAATATAAGACCCTGGTTATAGCGGCTCAGCCATAAATGGTTTCGGTTTTTGCTTTTTTGTACAAGGACGGATAGAAAGGATTGAAAAAGAGAAAAGAGATGACGTATAATATAGGATGCGCACGAATTTACCGCGGAATCATGCCGCTTACAGCGACGTAAATTCGGCGCAGTAAACGAATCAAAATGCAGGTATCTTGTCCGTTTACTATAACTGATTGAAAGCAGCGCAACCGTTCGGCCGGAAGCTCACACTTGCTGCGGGCAGCTGACCGGAACAGTTGCAGCATAAGTTGATAGAGGAGGAGAAAATATGGAACGTCCTAATGCATGGCTTAGCTGTCAGGAGGAGGATGAAAAACAGATCGATCGAGTCAGCGGCCTGTACCGGCATTTCCTGGATGCAGGGAAAACAGAGAGAGAATGCGTGAAAGAGCTGACCAGCCAGGCCAGAACGTATGGCTATGAGGACCTTCGGGATATCCTGAGGGAAGGCAGGACGCTTAAACCTGGAGATAAGGTCTATGCAGTCGGAATGAAGAAAACCATTGCCCTTTTCAGAATCGGGACGAAGGCAGTTCAGGAAGGCATGCAGATCCTTTGTGCCCATATTGATTCTCCTCGTCTGGATATCAAGCAGAACCCTCTTTATGAGGAGGCTGATCTGGCTTTTCTGGATACGCATTATTATGGTGGTGTCAAAAAGTACCAGTGGGTTGCTCTGCCCCTGGCCATTCATGGAGTTGTGGCAAAGAAGGACGGATCTGTCCTGGATATCTGTATCGGAGAGAATCCATCCGATCCCGTGGTGTATATCACGGATCTTTTGATCCACCTGTCCGCGAAGCAGCTTCAGAAGAAAGCCTCTGAGGTGGTGGAAGGAGAGAACCTGGATATTCTGGTCGGCAGCAGGCCGCTTCCCTTAGAGGATGAGGAAAAACAGAAAAAAGAAGCAGTGAAGGAGAACATTCTTCGTCTGTTAAAGGAAAAGTACGAAATGGAGGAGGAGGATTTCCTCTCTGCTGAGCTTGAGATCGTGCCTGCCGGCCAGGCCCGGGAATGTGGTCTGGACCGCAGCATGATCGCGGCTTACGGGCAGGATGACAGGGTCTGTGCTTTTACCTCTTTCCTGGCCCTGATGGAGTCTGAGCCGGCAGAGAGAACCTCCTGCTGCCTGCTGGTGGACAAGGAGGAGATCGGCAGTGTGGGAGCCACCGGTATGAGCTCCCGATTCTTTGAAAATGCTACTGCAGACCTTCTGTGCGCCATGGGACAGTTTTCGCAGACGAATTTCAGACTGATGCTGGCAAACAGCCGTATGCTTTCCTCTGATGTCAGCGCCGGCTTCGATCCGGCTTATGCCAACGTTTTTGAGAAGAAGAACGCGGCTTATCTGGGAAGAGGGCTGGTTCTTAATAAATTTACCGGTTCCCGTGGAAAATCCGGCTCCAATGATGCCAACGCGGAATATGTGGCCCGCATTCGCCGTATCCTTGACGACAATAAGGTATGCTTCCAGACGGCTGAGCTGGGAAAGGTTGATGAAGGCGGCGGCGGAACAATCGCCTATATCGCCGCTTTATATGGCATGGAGGTAATTGACAGCGGTGTCGCCGTTCTCTCCATGCATGCTCCCTGGGAGGTCACCAGCAAGGCGGATATCTATGAGGCTTATAAAGGCTACCGAGCATTCCTGGCAGATGTATGATCCCGGTTACGGTAATGTGCGGGATGTCTGCTGCCGAAGACGGACAGTCAGGGGCGGTGCAAATCCGCCGCAGTAACGAATCAAAATGCAGGCATTTTGTTCGTTTACTATAAGGGTACTTTGTCGTTTGCAATAGCTGCGAGCCAACGGGCACAAACTCATTAAGGGAGAAGTGACATGCGTATTGACGATGACAATTATGAGAAGATGAGCGTGGCGGCCAGTGAGCGCTTCCTGACCTTTGACCAGGAAGAGATATTCGCTCGCTGGCCTCTGCTTCACAATGAAGAGTCTATCTTCATTCGTTTTGTCGGGAAGGACTATCGGATCGACCGCAGAAGCGGGCGGATCTATGAAGGGGACAGGATGGCCTCCCATGCAGAGGTTCTGTCTATCCTGGACATGATTTGCCTTTCACAGAAGCCCCCCAACGCAACGGGGGAGTGGGTGACTCTCACACAGCTCACCAATGCGGCCGGCGTAGGACCTGCCGATACCAAGCTGCTGGGTCAGGTATTGTCTCCCTTTGACGGAAGGACGAAAGCCCTTGATGAAGCCTGCCGCAGGTTGGGGGGACAGCCCATGAAGGTGGGAGATGTGAGCTGGCTTATTCCCGCCTTTGATCATTTTCCCGTGTGGTTCCGGTACTGGGAGGGGGATGATGAGTTTCCGGCCAGTATTTCCTTTCTCTGGGATAAGTCTACCCCACAGCACCTTCACTATGAGACGACATGGTATGTGATGCAGCATATCCTCAGGCGTTTGATCGAGATCGACCAGACAGAAGGGACGAAATATGAATCAGACACAGAATAAGAACAGGAAGCCTCATCCAGAGATCACTCTGATAGGCGCGGCTATAGTGGACGTCCTGGCCGGACCGGTCAGTGAAAAGGTATTTCAGACCGGCTCCGAACCGGTGGATTTCATGAAGTTTTCTTTTGGGGGAGATGCCCTGAATGAGGCTGTCTGCCTGTCGCGTCTGGGAAATCAGGTAGAGCTTATTTCCCAGGTGGGAAGGGATCAGACCGGGATCAATGTTCTGAACTTTCTCAAACAGAATGAGGTAGACATCAGCAAAATATCGGTGGAGGATGGCCTCCAGACCGGGATGAACATCGTAATGGTAGGAGAAGATGCGCAGAGGTATTTCCTGACGAATCCTCGCAGCAGCCTGCGCACTCTTTCAAAGGAGGTTATTCTGCCGCAATTGGATACGGCAGCGGATATTATTGGCTTTGCCAGTCTGTTTGTCTCTTACCGTCTGGATATTGCGGCAATGGAAGAGGTGTTTGCGGAAGTGAAAAAAAAGCCTGGCAGAATTCTGACGGTGGATATGACATCAGCCAAGAAGGGGGAAAAGCTAAAGGATCTGCTTCCGTTATTTGCCTATATTGATGTTCTTTTCGCCAACGATAACGAAGCCTGTCTTTTGACAGGTGAAGAGGATCCGGTCAGGAACGCTGCCCTCTTTACCGGAGCCGGCCTTCCCTGCGCTGTCATCAAATGCGGTGGGAAAGGCTGCGTGATGGGGACTCGGGAGGGGACCTTTGTTCTGCCGGCCTTCCCCCATGTGACCTGCGTAGACACCACGGGAGCGGGAGACTGTTTCGCGGCAGGCTTTCTCTGGGGGCTTTCCATGAAGCTCTCCCTCCGGCAGTGCGGCTGCCTGGGCAATGCGTCGGCATCCTGCTGTGTGGAACAATATGGTGCGACAGACGGGATAATCTCCTCGGAGGAGATATGGCGGCGCTATGAGATACTGTCAGGAAACTGCGGTTCAGCCCCTTTTAAAGCATAGGCACCATCGTGCTCTCGCTTTCGTAAAATAGAAAAAAGAAAAATAGAAAAAACAGTTGACAAACCGGAAGAGCTATGGTAAAGTACCGTCTTGTGAGCGAGAGAGTTTTCTCTTTCCTTCATAAGCTGCTGTGGCTCAGTCGGTAGAGCGTCGCCTTGGTAAGGCGGAGGTCACGGGTCCGATTCCCGTCAGCAGCTTTATTTTTATGTCTGGAAGTCATTTGAAAGTATTCTGCTGGGTTACGATCTATCCTCTATCTTACAAACAAAGCAGGGCAGCGCGGTTGGCGCTGCCCTTTTTCTATCCCCGAGCCGCGTCATGAGTTTTTCTGACTAACATGGGCACGCGGCTCAGGCAGGGGGGCAGAGTGTCGGCTGTGCCTCCCTCCGCCTTATTGGTATGTCATGTCAGGGGCGCCGAAAGGAAGATGTCACCTGACTATGCTCCGGCAAAAAAATACCTTCTCCTGCAGGAGAAGGTATCGAAAAAGCTGGAAAAGAGACTCGAACTCTCGACCCCTTCATTACGAGTGAAGTGCTCTACCGACTGAGCTATTCCAGCTCGACAAACGAAAACAACTGTTCATTAAGCTTTCCGTTTGACGCAAGCATGATTATACGATGATTCTTTCTTTGTGTCAACTGTTTTTTTTGTTATACTCATTATCGAAATTGCTTTCAGTTTCGTTAAACAGTTGACCTTGTGTCAATGAAAAAAATAGACCATTGCGATCACCGCACAGGTCGAAAGAACTGCGTGATAGGAGGAGGCAGATATGCGGGTTTTTTTGGCTTTGCAGCTTTCGGAGGAAATGAAGAAAGCTCTGATTGGAACCATGCACGATATGAAGCAGCAGGGAATCAAAGGAAACTACGTTCCTATGCAGAACTTCCATATTACTCTGGCCTTTGTTGGGCAGACCCAGATGATTGATGAGATTCGTCAGGTGATGGATAGTATTCCGATAGAAAAATCCCGGCTGAGCTTCTCCGACTTCGGTTATACAGGCGACGTGTTCTGGATCGGCGTAAAAGGAAACCAGAAGATAAAGAAATATGTCTCCGACCTCCGCAAGAGGCTGAAGGAGAAGGGCATCCCCTGCGATGACGCTAAATTTGAACCGCATGTGACTCTCATTCGACAGCAGAAGGGGAAGCGCCCGGCGGGTCTTGCCATTCCTAAAGCAGACATGACTGTCACAAGAGTCTCCCTGATGAAATCGGAGGAGAAGGACGGCAAGAGAATCTATAAAGAAATATACGCAGTGGAGTGAAGACCTATGAGATTTTTTCATGTATCGGACCTGCATCTGGGCTTGAAGCTGATCAACCGGGACTTAAGAGCCGACCAGGAGCATATCCTTTCCCAGATCAGTGCCCTTGCCGGAGAATACCATCCTGACGCTGTCGTAATCGCGGGAGATATCTATGATAAATCGATCCCCTCAGCGGAGGCCGTGGAGGTATTCGATCACTTTATTTCCGAGCTGACCGGCATGATACCGGATGCTTCAATCATGATTATCAGTGGGAATCATGACAGTGCAGCCAGGATCAATTGCTTTCGCAGCCTCTTGTCCCGCCAGAATGTCCATATGATTGGTCTGCCGCCATCCGGTCCCCAGGATTATATCGAAAAAGTCAGCCTTGAGGATGATGATGGAATCGTGAATTTCTATCTTCTGCCCTTCGTCAAGCCCTCTATGGTCAAGGAGATTGTGGGGGTCTCAGAAGAGGGAACCAACCTGAGCTATGAGGAAAGCCTTCGCAGACTGATCGGAAGAGAAAGGCTTGACCCGACCCAGAGGAATATCCTTGTCAGCCATCAGTTTTATCTTCCTGTCGGGAAGACGGGGGATGAGGTGGAGAGGATGGATTCAGAGGTGAAGACGGTAGGCAACATTGATGCCGTTTCGGCTCAGATCCTGGAAGCCTTTGATTATGCTGCTCTTGGCCATATCCACAAGCCCATGAAGGTGGGCAGCGAATACTTCCGCTATTGTGGAACACCCCTGGCATGCTCCGTCAGCGAAGCCGGCCAGCCCAAAAGCCTTCTCATGGTGGATCTGGGACCCAAAGGGGATATAAAGGTCCGGGAGCTTCCTTTGTCTCCCCTCCGGCAGGTCCGGGTGCTTCGGGGAACTCTTGGGGAAATCCTGGCTCAGCGCTGTGAGGACTATGTCACTGTGATTCTGACAGACAGAGTGGATCTGGACATATTGGATATGCAGGACAGACTTCGGAGTGCTTTTCCGAATCTCCTGGAAATCCGAAGGGAAGGGGTTCGTCAGGCGGACTATTCCCGCAGCTATTCCGAGGAGGAGAGACTGGATCCCTTTGCGCTGTGCTGCTCCTTCTTAAAGGATATCGATGATGAGGAAAAGGCGATTTTGCGGGACGTGATCGACAGCATAAGCTTCGGAGGTGACAGATGAAACCATTAAAGCTGAGAATGCAGGCCTTTGGCTCCTATGGCGAACTGGCCGAGATCGACTTTGAGAAGCCCAACCAGAATCTTTTTCTGATCACCGGGGATACAGGAGCGGGCAAGACGACGATTTTCGATGCGATTGTCTTTGCTCTTTACGGGGAAGCCTCCTCCGGAACCAACAGAAAGGAACAGACAGAGCTGCAGAGCCAGTATCTGGACTATGGGATAACACCCTTTGTCGAGCTGGAATTCCTGGAGGGAGCCGGGGAAGGAGCCATGCATTGTGTCGTGAGACGGGTTCCCCGTCATATCCGACCCATGAAACGAAGAACGGGCATAAAGGAGGAAGGGGGAACTGTCTCCTTAAGGATGCCTGACGGAAGAGAATATAGCCAGAAGGAAGCGGACAGCAGGATCGAAGAGCTGATCGGCCTGACCAAGGGACAGTTCATGCAGGTGGCCATGATCGCCCAGGGGGAGTTTATGGAGCTGCTCCGGGCCAAATCCGACGATAAGAAGGTGATTTTCCGCAAGCTTTTCGGAACCCAGCTTTATCAGAATATCTCAGATGAACTGGCGGGACGGAGCAGAGAAAAGAAACAGGAGCTGACCAGGATAAAAACGGCCTGTCAGGCGGAAGCCAGCCATGTGGCTGTTGATGAGGCTTATGAAAATGCCGGACAGTTACGGAAGCTGAAGGATGGGATTATGACGGGAGATGGCCTGACGGCAGCAGAGCTCGAGGCCTTTCAGAATGAGCTGGAGGGCATGTGCCGCTGGCAGAAGGAGCGCTTTTTGCTGGCTGAGGAGCTGAACCGTCAGGCGAGAGAGATTCGAGACAGAAAAAGAGATACTCTGACCCAGGCACAGGAACTGATCAGGTATTTTGAGCAAAAGGCTCAGGCGGAGAAGGAACTATCAGACTGTGAGGCTAAGGCAGAAGGGATTCGTTCTCTTTTGGAATTGGCACAAAGGATCCAGGCAGCCTGGGAGATCCAGAGCAGCTATACCCGCTGCCAGGATGCAGGCAAAAATGTGGCTGCCGACAGGGAAGGCCTTTCGGAGCAAAGATCCTTACTTCCTGCGCGTCAGGAGCGGGCTCGGAAAGCGGAGGAAAGCGAAAAGGAGGCTCAGCTTGGGAAGCAGGAGCAGCTTGCTGCCTTCAGCAGGATATCTGATCGGGTGAAAAAAGAGCTGGCACTCTTTGACCGGCTTAGGGCGATGAAGGAGGAAATCCGAAAAAAGGAAAAGGAGAAGTGTACCGCGAGAGAAAAGGCGGATTCCGCACGGGAAAAGCTGAAATCACTTGAGGAAGAGGACGCTTCATGCCGGCGTCAGGCTGAGGAGCTGGAAGATGCAGACCAGAAGCTGGCAAAGCTGCAGACCAGGCAGGCCGTGGCGCAGGAGCTGCAGAGAGATCTGCGGGAAAGCAAAAAATGGGAGAAAACGCTTGAAGACCAGAAGAGAAAGGCCCAAAAGGCTGCCGATCGCTATGGGCAGGCCTGCCAGGCCTATGAAAAGAAAAATACAGAATATGAAAGCTTCCGAAGGGATTTTCTGAATGAACAGGCGGGTTTTCTGGCAAGGGAACAGCTGCGGCCAGGAGAACCCTGCCCGGTGTGCGGGTCTTTACAGCATCCTTCCCCCTGTCGGCTGAGCAAGGAGCATGAGAATCTGACGCGGGAGGAACTGGACCGCCTCAGCCTGGAGGCAGGCCGCCTGAGAACGGAGCAGGAGCAGCTTGCCGCACAGGCAAGAACGGAAGCAGAGCTTCTGACGGAACGAAGCAATTATTTCAGGACATCTCTTGACAGGCTGTGGGAAAAACTAAAGGAAGCATTACCCGCCCAGACGCAGGAGCTGGAAGCGGATCTTGTCAGGGCAGAATCCCTTCTGGAGGCATGGCTTCGGATGCTGAAGGAAGAGTCTGATCAGGCCCGGCGTGAGGCAGACAAGAGGGCAGCCCTGCTGCAGAGACTGAAAGAGATAGAGAAGGCTAGGCCGATTTTCCAGGAGACTGCCCGACAGGCAGAGCAGACAGCCGCAGAGGCAGAGAAGTCCCTGGAACGGGATCTTGCAGCCTATCAGGCCCTGGACAGGGAGAAAGAGTTTTCTTCCAGAGGTGAAGCAGAAGCAGCCCTTAAACAGGCAGAGGGAAATAAGGCAAAGGCTGAGACATCCTACCAGAAGGCCAAGAAAGAATACGAAGAAGCCTTGGGGCTTATAGAACAATGCCAGGCCCTGATTCGCCGCTATGAGAAGGAATTGCCTGAGAGGGAAGAGGAGCTGCTGAAACGCCGTCAGGATTATGAAGCTGTCATGGAAAAGCAGGATCTGACCGAGGCAGAATGGAAAGAACTCGTGGCAGGGCACCAAAGGCAGGAAGCAGAGCAGATCCGCAGACAGGCTGAGGACTTCCGGGCGAGAAAGGCAGCTGCCGCCGGTAGACTGAGCGCCGCCGAAGAGGCTATCGCAGGACAGGAGAAGCCGGATATCCAGATGCTGCAGAATGAGTGGGAAGCGGCAGAGGCAGACATGCTGCAAAGACAAAAGGAGCTTGAATCCATACGGGATCTTTTCAAGGCCAATCAGGGAGCCTATGAGTCTCTGGCTCCGAAAATGGCTGAGCGCAGCCGGATCGTGGAAGAATGTAACCGGATAGAGGGGCTTTACCGGCTGGTTTCGGGAAATGTTACCGGCTCGCGTATGGATCTGGAAACCTTTGTGCAGAGATATTATCTGGAAAGAATCCTTCAGGCGGCCAACCGCCGTTTCCGGGAAATGTCTGCCGGCCAGTTCGAACTGAGAATGTACGAACTGGAAAAGGCCGGGGAAGGCAAAAACCGTGGTCTGGATCTGATGGTTTATTCTGCCGTTACCGGTAAGGAACGCCAGGTTAGGACGCTTTCAGGAGGGGAATCCTTCATGGCCGCCCTTTCCCTCGCACTGGGAATGGCGGATCAGATCCAGCAAAGCACGGCTGCCGTCAATTTGGATATCCTCTTTATCGATGAAGGCTTTGGGTCTCTGGATGATCATTCCAGGGATCAGGCAGTACGGGTCCTGACCGATATGGCCAGAGGGTCAAGGATGGTTGGCATCATTTCCCATGTAACTGAGCTGAAACATACGATTGAAGATAAATTGCTGGTGACAAAGGACGAAAAGGGGAGCCATGTTCACTGGGAGATCAGCTGAGGCAATGGGCTTTCCAACAGCTTCCTGACCAAATGACAAACCATTTCACCGGGGGGAGTTATATACGAGAAACCAATTACAGGATATGAGGGGAGAATAATACTATGATAGGAAAAAAGAGAACGGCAAGCCTTTCCCGTTTGACGAAGGAAACAGATATCCATCTGACCCTGGATCTGGATGGCAAAGGGATCAGCCAGATTGACACAGGAATCGGCTTTTTTGACCATATGCTGGAGGGCTTTGCCAGACATGGTCTCTTTGACCTGGATCTGGAGTGCCAGGGAGATCTGATGGTGGATTCCCATCATACGATAGAGGATGTAGGGATCGTGCTTGGCCAGGCCATCAAGGAAGCTATAGGGGAGAAGACAGGGATAAAAAGGTATGGCCATTTTGCTCTGCCCATGGATGAGACTCTGATTCTGTGCGCGGTAGACTTAAGCGGACGGCCTTACTATTCCTCTGATGTGGCATTCACGGTACCAAAGCTGGGCGATATGGATACAGAGATGGTGAAGGAATTTTTCTATGCTGTATCATATTCGGCGACAATGAATATCCATTTTCATCAGGTCTTCGGTCTGAACAATCACCATATCGCGGAAGCCTGTTTTAAGTCCTTCGCCAAAGCGCTTGATATGGCAATACAGTATGAGTCGAGGGTATCCGGAGTCTGGTCAACCAAAGGCACCCTGTAGTTTTTTCTCGTGAGCGACAAAGGAAAATTTATTTTTGTTGTTTGTTATAAAATCAAATAAATAGTTGTACCCGTAAACGTATCATAATCAGAAGAGAAAAAACGGTACCGGCTTTGATTTTTTTCTTTTCAAGGAGGATCCCCATGGACAACGCAGAGTTTGCCTTATGCATGGAAGGCATGAGGCACGGCGATCAGGAGGCGCTGAGAAAGGTCTACGATGCCTATGCCGTCTATATTTACCATGTTATTCTCAGGATCGTTGTTCAACGAGAGGACGCTCAGGACATTGCCAGTGAATTTTTCCTGAAGCTGTTCCGGCAGGCTGATCGATTCGAGTATGGCAGGGGGCATAAAGCATGGCTGACGGTGATGGCAAGAAATATGGCTCTTGATTTTATCAGAGCAAATAAAAAGGAGATTCCGTCAGGAGCCTGGGATGAACTGCCTGGGCAGGATCAGGTCTCGGCAGACGAGCCGGGATACGAGCAGGCTCTGCAGGAAATCACAATAAAGCAGGCACTGGCGGTTCTGACACCGCAGGAACGGGAAATCGTTCACTACAAGATCATGGGAGATCTCACGCTGCGGGAGATATCTGAAATCCTGGAGCTGCCGCAGGGAACCGTGGCCTCCCGATACCGCCAGGCACTGAAAAAACTGAGGAGGTACGGCTATGAAGCATGATCTTTCAAAGGAATACAGGGATTACCTGAAGGAAGAGACGCCGGACCTGTGGAGCCGTATTGAAGAAGGGCTGACGGAATACAGCGCTGTAGAAGACCGAATTCAGACAAAGAAGACCGAAGCAGAGAGGAGGGACTTTGCCATGAAGAGAGAAAAGAAGAATTCAGTGTTGATAAAGAGAATGACAGCGATTGCCGCTGGCGTGTGCGTGATACTGGCAGTTGGCGTTACCTATCAGCTCGTCAGCCGGAGAACAGTCTTACAGGACACGAGGGAGGAAACACAAAAAACGACTGTGGCAGAACCAGGCGAGGAAAAAAAACCAGCCGATGTCAAGACAGATACCGATAAAAATGACAATACAGATGTCGGAACAAATGCCGATACAGAAGCCAATACAGATGACGGAACAAATACCGATACAGAAGGCGATGCAAATGTCAATACAGAATCCGGTATAAATGTCGATACAGAGACTGATACAAACACCGGTACCGATCTAAATATTGATACAGAGAATATCAAGGAACAAAACCCTGACACAGAATCGTATATTGTCAGCACAGACGAGGATGGTCTGTACCAGGAGGAATATGAAGTGGCCGAAGAGGCAGCTTACGAGGTTGGCATTTTTGACTCCAATATGATGCTTGCGGCGCCCATGGCCGTCCCCGCTCCGGCTATGGTCGGCAGTGGCGGCTGGGATATGTTCGGCAGTCGGAAGGGGGATGGGGAGACCTACGCGGCGGTGGAAGAGAATGGCTTCTCTTTGGTGAAAACCCAGCCGCTCAGCACCTTTTCGGCGGACGTGGATACCGCTTCCTATGCGAATGTCCGCCGCATGATTGAGGACGGCTATCAGCTTGACGAGATCAATCCGGATGCCGTCAGAGCAGAGGAATTTCTGAATTATTTCCGTTATGACCTTGTAAAGCCACAGGAAGGAGAAAAATTCGGTGTTACGACCCAGATTGCTGCCTGCCCCTGGAATGAAAAGCATCAGCTTCTGATGGTGGGCATAAGCACGGAGGACATCGATCTTTCCGAAGCGCCGGCTGAGAATCTGACCTTTTTGCTGGATGTGTCCGGCTCCATGGCAGATGAAGACAAGCTTCCCCTGGTTCAGAAGGCCTTTGGCCAGCTGATCGATCAGCTTGATGAGGATGATACCGTATCTCTCGTAACTTATGCCAACGGAGTGGAGGTGCTGCTGGATGGAGTCAGCGGCAGCGATAAGACACAGATTCGCAAGGCCATCGACTCCCTGGAGGCAGCCGGCGGAACCTACGGGGAAGGGGGGATCCAGAAGGCCTATGCTCTGGCAGAGGCGAATTATAAGGAAGACGGCAATAACCGTATCCTGCTGGCTACAGACGGAGACCTGAATATCGGTATTTCGGAGCCGGAGGAGCTGGAAAAGCTGATCACGCAGAAAAAGGAGAGCGGGATCTATCTTTCTGTCCTTGGGTTTGGATATGGCAATATCCGGGATGACAATATGGAACGCCTGGCAGATTGTGGGAATGGCAATTATTCCTACATCGATTCTCTGCTTGAAGCCAGGAAGGTACTGGTGGAGGAGATGGGGGCCACCTTCCATACGGTGGCGGAGGATGTGAAGCTCCAGGTGGAATTCAATCCTCAGAGGGTAAATGCCTACAGGCTGATCGGCTATGAAAACCGCATGCTGGAGGCAACAGATTTCACCGATGATACCAAGGACGCCGGCGAGCTGGGGGCAGGGCACAGTGTGATCGCTCTGTATGAGCTGATTCCGGCGGATGCGGCAGATGCCGTGACCTTAAAATACCAGCAGACAGAGGATACTTCCGGAACGGTCCCGGACGGGAACGAGAAGGGAGCTTACGCAAATGAGTATGCTACCCTGAAGATCCGTTATAAGGAGCCGGGAGAAGACTCTTCTGTCGAGCAGGAAAAGGTGATCGATGACAGCTGCCTGACACTCGAACCGGATGACAGCTTCACCTTTGCCTCTCTCGTGGCAGAGTTTGCCATGATCCTGGGCGACAGTCAGAATAAGGGAAACTCTTCACTGGCCTATATCCTGGACACCTATAAGACTCTGGAGGATACGGATGACTACAAAGAGGAGTTCTATCACCTGGTCTGGATGTTAAACAAGAATCTTGAATAGGAGCTGGTGTAAGCCAGCGGATTATTTGAGCCAAAACTCGCACCTTATTTGAGCCACCATATGGTTCATTTATTTTTCTTGTTGACCTGGCGTGTCACGCCAGGTAATTACGTTGACAAGGGGATCCGCACGGAGGAAGCACCTTCA
>JAFWGA010000060.1 GCA_017515325.1 Blautia sp. | reverse complement strand
TGAAGGAGCCCTGGTATTCGTGGTAGAGAAGCTTGACGAGGATGGAAATGTAGAAGGCTATCTGGACAAGGACGGCAAGCTGATTGAGGCCACCGCATCTGAGGATGAGGAAGGCAATATCACCTACATCGACGCGGAAGGCAAGGATGTCACAGACCAGGTAGAGCTGACCATCGCAGACTTCGATGAAGTGAACAAGGACGAGGAAGGCAATATCACCTCAGCCAGCAAGACCTTCGAAGACATCGAGGCCGGAAGCTATAAAGTAATCGAGACCAACAGCACCATCGAGGGCTACCGCTTCGAGGAAGACCAGTCCGTGACGGAGGCCGAAACCACCGTCAGCAAGGATGAGGCGGGAGCTGCTGAGATCATCGATGCCTACACTGAGCTTGGCGACATGACCATCACCAAGACCGTCAGCGGAGGAATCACGGAGGAAGAGGCTGAAGGAGCCCTGGTATTCGTGGTAGAGAAGCTTGACGAGGATGGAAATGTAGAAGGCTATCTGGACAAGGACAGCAAGCTGATCGAGGCCACCGCAACTGAGGATGAGGAAGGCAATATCAGCTACATCGACGTGGAAGGCAAGGAAGTCACAGACCAGATAGAGCTGACCATCGCAGACTTCGATGAAGTGAACAAGGACGAGGAAGGCAATATCACCTCAGCCAGCAAGACCTTCGAGGACATCGAGGCCGGAAGCTATAAGGTAATCGAAACCAACAGCACCATCGAAGGCTACCGCTTCGAGGAAGACCAGTCCGTGACGGAGGCAGAAACCACCGTCAGCAAGGATGAGGCCGGAGCAGCAGAAATTATCGACGCCTATACCGAGCTTGGAGACCTTATCATAACCAAGACAGTAAAGGGCGGCGTAACCGAAAGCGAAGCGGAAGGCGCTCTTACCTTTGAAGTCACGACCAGCAAGACAGTCATTGACGAGAAGACTGGAGTAGAGACACAGAAGACCTTCTGGCTGGATGAGAATGGCGAGTTGTCTGAAACCCAGGCGATCCTGTCGCTGACAGATGGCTTCACGAAGGTGACTGACGAGAATGGTGACCTTAACTACGAGAAGAGGTTTGAAAACATCGAGGCAGGCACCTACACGGTGAAAGAAACCAATACCGATATCGATGGCTACGAATTCCTTGAGAATAAGTCCAGCAATACGGAACAGACGGTAGAGGTTGACAAAGAAACAGTTGGTGATAATGCGGCAAAGGCAGATATCATTGATGAATATCAGGATATCTCCAGTCTGGTGATCATCAAGACCGTGAAAGGTGGTGTGACCAAAGAAGAGGCTGAAGGTGCACTGACCTTCGAAATCACCACACAGATGACTGTGACGGATGAAACCACCGGAGAGGCCAAAGAGGTGACGAAGTGGCTGGATCAGGATGGCAGGCTGTCCGACAGCCAGGTTGTCCTGAAGCTGACGGATGGCTTCACGGCAGTAACGGATGATAACGGTGATCTGAACTTCACAAAGAGGTTTGAGGACGTTGTCGCCGGAAGCTATACCGTGAAGGAAACCAATACCATCATCGAAGGCTATGCTTTCCTGGAAGAGCTTTCCAGTGGCTATGATAAGGCCGGCCAGACGATTACGGTAACCAACAAGAATATCGGGGAAGATGCGGCAAAGGCTGAGATCGTCGATGCCTACAAAGACATCGCAGACCTAGTGTTCACCAAGACCGTAAAAGGCGGTGTGACCAAGGAAGAAGCGGAAGGCGCTCTGACCTTCGAGATCACCAAAAAGGAAACCGTAACAGATGAAACCACAGGAGAAGTCACAGAGTTTACGCAGTGGCTGGATAAGGACGGCAAACTGTCCGATACGAAGGTGGTTCTGACTATCAAGGATGGTTTCACGGCTGTAGTCGAGGAAGACGGAAGCATCAACTATACCAAGAAGTTCGCAGGAATTGACCTCGGTACCTATACTGTTCGCGAGACAAATGCGCTGATCGAAGGCTACGATTTCCGCAGTGAGCTATCCTCCGAACTCGAGCAGGAAGTGCTGGTCGGCGGAGAGAAAGCTGCCATTGCAGGGATCGAAGATGTTTACTTCGACAAGATCCTCGTCAGTAAGGTAGATGTTGTCGATGGAGAAGAGCTCGAAGGAGCCCATATCCAGATCATAGAGATTGTTGAAAATGAGGAGACGGGAGAAAAGACCGAGACGGTAGTCGAGGAGTGGGATTCTGTTAAAGAGGCTCATGAGATCGAGGGTCTAAAGACAGGGGTGGAATACATTCTGCGCGAAATCGTCGCTCCTGATGGATATGCCGTGACAACGGATACGACCTTCAGCATCGATGAGAAGGGCAATGTGACCACGACCGGATCCAGCACCACCGACGAGGATGGCAAAACCGTTCTGCTTGTCGAAGACGCAAAGACACATATCGAGGTCAGCAAGGTTGATATTGCAGACGGAGAAGAGCTTGAAGGAGCCCACATCCAGATCATTGAAGTGGTGAAGGATGAGGAGACCGGAGAGGAAACCGAGGAGATCGTTGAGGAGTGGGATTCTACTACAGAGTCTCATCCGATCGAAGGTCTGAAGACGGGAGTGGAATATATCCTCCGTGAGACTGTTGCACCGGAAGGCTATGCCGTGACTACGGATACAACCTTCAGCATGGATGAGAAGGGTGTTGTAACCACGACCGGAACCAGCACCACCGATGAGGATGGCAATACGGTCCTGCTTGTCGAGGACGCAAAGACAAGTGTGTCGGTGAGTAAGAGAGATATCACCACTGGCGAAGAACTGGAAGGAGCCCATATCCAGATCATTGACAGCAGAAATAATGTTGTTGCCGAATGGATCTCTGAAGCAGGCATTACACATGTAGTTGAGGGGCTGACAGCAGGCAGACAGTATACGCTGCATGAAGAAACCGCCCCGGCAGGCTATCTGGTGTCCAGCGATAATCATTTCAAGATCGAGACTGACGGCAGTATTACTCCTTTGGGCAACAGTACCACTGATGAGGAGGGCAACACAATTCTGCTGATTGAGGATGAAAAGACCTCCTTCAGCATCAGTAAGGTTGACTTGGGTAACGGGGAAGAGCTTGAAGGCGCTCATATCCAGATTATCGAGCTTGTGACAGACGAGGAGACCGGTGAGACTACGGAAGTGATTGTTGAGGAATGGGATTCCACCCTGGAAGCCCATGAGATCATCGGCCTGACTGTTGGGACTACCTATATCCTGCGTGAAACCACTGCTCCTGAAGGATATGACACCACCGTTGACACCAGCTTTGTCCTGGAGGATGATGGCGAAGGTCATACCTATATCGACAGAGATAAGACCACCAGTACCGTGAAGGAATCCGCGGACGACGTTATCTTGGTCGAGGACTGGAAGGAAGGCGAAGCGGCCAGCCTGACTGTTACCAAGCATGTGGAGCTTGAGTACCATACGGATGACGGTACGGATTATCTGCCCCTGACAGGTGATGACGTATTCTACGTAGCACTGTTCCAGGATGATTCTCTGACAAAGATGTATCCGGGTTCGATTAAGGCAATTGAGTTTTCGGGTACGGATTCGGCATCTGTCACCTATGATAAACTGATTCCTGGCGCTACCTACTATATCGCAGAGGTTGACGCAGAGGGCAATGTGGTGCAGGGAGGCGATCTGCTTGCACCGGTTTATGTCCATATCGCAGAGGATGGAAGCAAGACAGAGAGTCAGGATCCTATCGAGATAACGACTGAGGCGGCTTCTGAATCTGAGGCGACAGTGAAGAACCGTTATCTGACCCATATCCCGGATGGCTTCTACATCGATGGCAGGCTGAGTCTCAACAAGATTTTGCTTACTGCTGATGGCGAGGTCAGCACAGAGGAAGGAGTTTTCTACGCAGGAATATTCCTGGATGAGGACTTCACGATTCTTGCGAATGCCAATGAGGAGACGGAGGGCGCTTATGTTTCCAGGGACGTGGTTGCTCTTAATGGCAACGGCGACAGCGTAGATGTGGCTGTATACCTGTCAGAAAACAGGCAGGAATGCACGCTGTACATTACTGAGACGGATGCTGAAGGTAAGCCGGTGGGAGAAGGCTTCGGTTATGAGATGAGCGTAGAAAACGGGGCTGTGATTATGAGTCTGCCTGATTCACTGACGGCGAAGACAACGATCACCAATACGGAGCTTTCCGAAGAACCTGTTTCCGAGACGGCAACCCTGGTTCTGACTAAAAAGATAGAATTCCTGCCGGATGAGGAGACAGCCGAAGCGATGGGAATTGAGCTGGCAAGCTATGATTTCTATGTCCGAATCTTCAAGGATGCTGCGCTGACAGTGCCTTATGAAAACAAGCTGTATACCATTCCTGTGAGAAATGCTTCTTCCGCGAAGGTGACAATCACTGTTCCGGCTGGCGAGACTTACTATCTTGCTGAAGTAGATCAGAAGGGCAATCCTATATCCGAGGCCGAGATATTCATGCCGCAATTCGGTGAGGAAGAATCCAGGACTCAGGAATTCAATTTCGAGCCGGCTTCACAGAACGAGGTGCTTCTGGTCAATATGTTCACTGAGTTGCCAGAAGGACCTGGAATGGACGCTTCAATGAGTGTGACCAAGAAGGTTCTTGGATCAGACGGTAAGGAGAAAAACAGCAGCGAGACCTTCTATGCTGGTGTCTTCCTGGATGCGGGGCATACCAGGCTGGCTACTGCCAATGATGTGGCGAATCCTGTCATGACCTTGAGCATGGGTGGAAAGTCCAGTGTGACGGTTGCCAATACTATCCATCTGACCCAGGAGAAGCTTGACGCAGGTCTTACCTTCTATGTCACTGAAACGGACAGGAATGGCAAACCGGTAGGCTCCGACTTCGGTTATACTGTTACTGTCAGCAATAACGGTGTGGTCAAGGCGGAAGCTTCCACAAGGGTGGAGATAGTGATTACCAACACGGAGAAGGCTACAGCCACTGCTACGCCGACCATAACAGTGACGCCGGCAGTGACCGTCATACCGACTCCGGTGAGTAGAAATATCACATCAGCACCTGCATCCGGTTATACCGTTCAGACAAGCAACGGTGGAAACTCTGGTACGACATCGAATACGTCAACAACAACGAATTCGGGCGGCAGTTACACCACCAATACGGCCCAGACCTATACAGAGAATGTGACAACTGCATCTGTCGCCAGGACTGTGGATGAGACACCGATATCACTGTACCTGCTTCTGCTGGCTCTTGCCGCAGGCACAATGCTGATTCTCCTGATGAAGAAACGGCAGCGGTAAACAAAAGGTGTTCAGGAGATTATCAGTAAGGTTAGTCCACTGATGGAAGCAGAATCACTGTAACAGGTAAGCCGTGGCTGTCCAGGCAACATGACAGCCACGGATCATAAAGGGAAGAGACCCCTGATCTATGAATGATTGGATCAGGGGTCTCTTCTTTCGCGAAAAGAAAAGTTCGACCTGTGCGGCCATTAAAGTGCTCGATACCAACGACATTCCTAAAATCCGTGTTATGCGCTTTTTCGGCTTCTTCCCATCCGCATTTTGCTCACTCCGTTGGTGGACAACTTGTAAATTTGCGATGTAATGCCTGGATAAATTCAGTCATTACATCATATACTTACGGTCACTGCACAGTTCAATAAATTTGTTAAAAAATCATCTTGTGAAAAACCGGAAAAATGATATACTATAGAGCGGATAGTGAAAATAGGATAAATCTCACAAATCTCTGTTTCAGGTGAGAGAATATCCATGCGTAAGAATCGCATGAGAGATGAGGTACGAGTAATGAGAATAAGAAGAACAGTAAGAGCCTCATTAGTGCTTCTTGTGATGGTGGCTCTGTTACTACAGTTGATTGCCCCTGCCATGGCAGAGGATATTTTTGTGGCAGGAGATGCTCCGGAGGAGGCTGTTTATGAGGATACAGCTGCTCTGACAGAACAAGTCCCGGAGAATGTGTTTGTTACCGGAGATATGGGGGACGACATAGTCATTCCTGGTCAGGAAGAGACCTATGAAGCCATACCGCCGCTTCCAGATATTCCGGATGAAATATGGACGGAGCAGGCTTCCGAGAGCTTAGCGGTTCCGGAGCAGGCTATATCTATGCCGGAGGCATCAACAGAGCCGGAAGCCGCCGCGGCAGCTATGCCCCAGGCCGAGCTGGCAGGCGCTCAGGAAACGGTTCCGGCGCAGCAGTATGCTACCAGATTCCATCTGGACGGTCAGATTGAGGTCAATGCCGGGATAAGCGAATCCGCTCATCTGCCTGCGGATACACAGCTCCGTTTTGAACAGGTAACGGATGAGGCTGTACTGAAGCGTTATGCCGATCTTGCCGTTGCCGCCTGGGAAGAAGGGGAAGCGCAGAGTCTGTACGGCCTTGCCTTCAGGGTATATTTTGTGTCGGCCAGCGCCGGCGGCCAGGTATGGCCGGAAAACCAGGAGCCTTTGACTCTGTCTTTGCGGTTTGTTGATATCCCGGATTCCCAGATGACCGGATTTGAGCCGGATATGACTTACAAAGTAGTGTTGTTCTCTGATGGGGAGAACAAGGCGAGAATCCTGTCAGACAGCACGGCAGCTATCAGCGGGGCTGACGGAATGCCAGAACAGTTTACGGATGCGGCTTTTGTCGCAGCTGATTTTGATGTCGTCCTGCTTGCGGCTTTTGTTGAGGCGGAAGAGGCTTCTGACAGCGTAGAAGCTGCGGCGCAGGTGTCAGACAGTGAAACAGATCAGGCCGACGGAAACGGGGCTTCCGCAGAGGAAGTAAAGACCGACGAGGCTGATTCTGAGGGGGATTCCCAGACAGAAGAAAAAACAGAGGAGTCCTTCGAAGCCGCAGAAGCTGAGGAAAAGACCGAAGGATCCGTCGAAGCGGTAGAATCCGGAGAAGAAAACGAGGAATCCGAAAAGACCGCTTCATCTGACGAAGAAGACAAAGAATCAGAAGAAGCCGCTGCTTCTGACAAAGAAGACAAAGAATCAGAAGAGACCGCTGCTTCTGACGAAGAAGATGAGAAATCCGTAGATACAGAGGAATCCAAAGAAGCCGCTGCATCCGACGAGGAGTCCGAGGAAGATCCCTTCGTCGGAACGGAAGAGGCAGATCCGTTTGTCGGAGAAAAGGATGCGGATTCCGACCTCGCAGAGGATGCTTATGGGCCAGTGAAGCGAGTCGGTTCTGACGAGGACGATTTCGGCGACCTGGAATGGGAACAATTTGACGATACGGAGTGGGAGACGGAAGATAACTTTTTCGGAGACGAGGATGTTCCTATCGACGAAGGCGAAGGCGATGTTGCTTTCGATACGGCAAGCACGTTGACCATCACTATGGTAACGTTAGATGAGACCGGAGCCGAAGTACCGACTAATGATGTTTTCTATGTCGGTATTTTCCGGATGGATGAAGCAGGGAATCTCATGCTGGCCAATACCGGTATGAGTGAAGAAGACCAGATCGTTGACGCTGATTTGGTCGAATTCGCCATGGATGGCCAGAGTACATCTGCAGATCAGTGGGTTCAGGTGTTTCTTACCCATGATGAAGCCGGAGGGATCATCCCGGAATTCCTATATGTGATGGAGACAGATGCCAACGGCAACCCGGTTGACGATTCCTTTAATTATTCCGTATCCTACAGTACAGACGGAGCCATGACCTTTGCGGACGAGAATGGCCAATATCTTACCATTACCAATCAGCGAAAGGGCGCGGCAGAGCCGACAGCAGCTCCATCCACCGAGATGGCTGACCTTTCCTTTACCCTGAATCTGGTTTACACAGATCCTGTCACGTATGAGACGGTTCCTTACACGGTGACGGACAGGACATTTTATATTACCTTCTTTACTGATACTGCTCTGACAAACCGCGCGGCAGATCCGATCGCGATGCAGATTGCCAGTGGAAATTCCTGGAGCCGTACCTTGCGTATGCCTGAGCATACGACCTACTATCTGGCAGAGACGGACGCATATGGTAATCCCATCCTGCAGAACAACGGAGAATTCACACCGGAGTTTGGTGATTTTGCTGAGCCGAGCTATGAGGTTTATCTCGAATCTACCAGTGTTACTTCTTTGTATCTGACCAATGTGTTTAACAATCCCCCGGCACAGCCTGCACAGCCCACGCAGGCTCCCGGAAACACGGCTACCCTGAGTGTGACGAAGCAGTACTATGGCACGCAGAATGCCCCGGTGAACAGTACGGCAACCTTCTACGCCGGTGTATTCCTGGATAAAGACCATACCCAGCTGGCCTCCAGTATCGTTGCAAACCCGATTCTGACCCTCAGCCTGGGCGGCAGCGCCAGCGTGACTTCTTCTACGACCGTATATTTCTCGGATTCCAATCCGGTGACACTCTATGTCATGGAGACCAATGCATCTGGTGTGCCGGTAGATTCCGCGACCTTTAACTATACCTTTGCCATGAGCAACAGCAGCTCGGTGGATGCTTCTATCGCAGGTGCCATTACCTTATCGGCCGGTAACAACGGAAGCATTGTGATCCGAAACACCGAAAAAGCAGGTGCACAGATTACCCAGGCTCCCGGTGCTACCCTGACGCCAGGGGCAGTGACACAGCTTACTCCGGGCGCAACTAAGGTGGGCGGAGTTCCTACCGGAGATGATACCCCCATTGCTCTTTATGTCATCCTTTTGGCCATTGCAGCGGGCCTGGTGGTAATCGTCGTGCTGAAAAGGCGAGGCAGAAAATAACAGTGATATAAGACGTGGATATAATAAAGAACCCCTGAATCAAATATATAAGGACAAAGGAGGACACGCATCATGAAATTAGTACTGGTAAGACATGGAGAAAGTGAGTGGAACAAACTGAACCTGTTTACTGGCTGGACAGACGTGGATCTTTCGGAGAAAGGACATGAAGAGGCCAAGGCGGCAGGACGTACCCTGAAGGCTGAAGGTTATGACTTTGATGTCTGCTATACCTCTTATCTGAAGAGAGCTATCCATACTCTGAACCATATCCTGGATGAGATGGATCGCTGCTGGCTGCCGGTGATCAAGACCTGGAAACTGAATGAGCGCCATTATGGTGCCCTTCAGGGACTGAATAAGTCTGAGACAGCCGAGAAGTATGGTGAAGAGCAGGTGAAGATCTGGAGACGTTCCTTCGATATCAAACCGCCCGCATTGGAAGCAGATGACGAGAGATCTGCCAAGAAGCAGGCAATGTACCGTGATGTAGATCCTGCCCTCCTTCCGGATAACGAGAGTCTGGAGACCACTATTGAGCGTGTCGTTCCTTTCTTCAACGATGTGATCAAGAAGGATATGCAGGCCGGCAAGAGAGTCATCATTGCTGCTCACGGCAATTCCCTTCGTGCACTGGTAAAATACTTCGACAACCTTTCCAGCGAGGAGATCATTGGCGTAAACATTCCGACAGGAACCCCTCTGGTTTATGAATTTGATGAGAACTTCAAGGTGACCGGTCATTATTATCTCGGCGACCAGGAAGCACTGAAGGCCAAGATGGAAGCTGTAGCAAACCAGGGCAAGAAGCAGTAATGGATTTTCTTCTCAGGAAAATGAAATCATGAAAAAAAAGACGGTTTCTTTCACGAATGAAAGAAACCGTCTTTTTAAATGGCAGGGGCGCCGAAAGAAAGATATCACCTGACGGTGACGGAACCCTGCCGTCAGGTAGAGAGTCGGCTGCGCCTCCCTCTACCATTTTAACCAGCAAAATGAAATATTGTCAGCTTTGCCTGGAACGATAGTTTTTGTAGCCTTCCGAACTGAAATATTTGAGGGCTGCCGTGCGGCAGGTAAAAATATGTTCTTTTAAAAGACTGGCAGAAGCCTCCGGATCCTGACCGGTAATCAGAGAATCAAGAATGCCGATATGTTCAACTCGGGCATTATGGATTTGGACACTGTTCAATCCCGTCGAGATAACCAGCCGCAGGTTGTCATCAAAGAGGCGGTGCATCATATCGATCAGGTAGCTGTTGCGGCAGCAGTCAATGATATATAAATGCATATCCATGTCAAGCTGGGAGGTGGGAACCAGCTCATCCTCTCTTTCCTCTTCGAAACGCTGCCGGAAGTCCAGAAGTGTTTTGATATCAAGAAAAGGAAAAGCCATCCGCAGGGCAAGTGGTTCAATTTCCGTCCTCGTCTGAAAAATCTCCACCACACTGTCAACAGAAATATCCGAAATATAAATCCCCTTTTTGGGCACGACCTTCACATATCCCTCCAGTTCAAGCTGGCTGATGGCCTCACGGATAGGAGTGCGGCTGACCTTGTATTCTTCGGTAAGGCTCAGTTCATTCAGCTCAGAACCAGGGGGGAGGACACAGTGGATTAATTTCTTTTTCAAATCCTGATAGATCTGATGCTTCAGATTGAGCCCGCCATGGGCTGACGTTTTATTCTCCATAATATGAACCTTTAAATAACAGGAAAGGTTGTCTGGCGGCTCTAAGGCACTGTAATGATTGTAAACGACAAAGTAAACTCGTGCGCTTAGATACATTATATAAAACATCTGAAAGAATAACAAGAACATCCTCTGAGAATCTGCCACAGGCTTATCGTAAGGAGAAAAATGCCGACAGACGAGAACAGAGTCCTGAGGAATGCAAATCATTCAAAGTCAAATTGCTGTTGAACTGTATCGTTACATGGAATCTTTGGACAGCCTATGTATACAAGATTTGAGATGGAACGGGGGATATCGCATAACAAATAAAAGAAGCAGATGCTTGTCAAAAAAAAAGAAGAACAGATTATAAAATATGCACAAAATCGGACAGAATGATTTGGAGTTATTGTCGGTTGACACCGGTATATCCATCATTTATACTATAAAAATCAACAAACATATCGTAACGCATCAGACAGGCTCATTTTTACATGAAGGTGTCTGATGTATACAAGTCTCTTTCTTAGAAAAGGAGGAACTTTCATGAAGAAAAAAGTATTGGCAATTCTGATGACTGCCGTCATGGTTCTTGGCATGACGAGCATTGCCAGTGCAGCCCGCAGGGATGAAGCAGCAGAGGCAGCAGCTCCCGCCGGCGGCAACAGCAACAAGGTCCGCGTGGATCCCTATGCAGGAGATGAAGTGAAGATCGCCTACATCGCCCATGATATCGGCACACCCAATAACCAGGGCTGGAAAGAGGGAATCGAGCGCGAGTGCGCATCCTGGTCAAACATCAAGGTAGACTCCTATGGCGCAGAAGAGTCCGCAGAAAAGCAGGTTCAGATTATGACGGACTGCATCAACCAGGGCTACAATGCCATTATCCTCCAATGCTCAGACGGAACAGCCCTTGCTCCCTCTGTCAAGCAGGCTGAGGAAGCCGGCATCCCGGTCATCACTGTCAATCTGGATTGCTCCAGCAGCACCATCCACAGCGCGCTTGTCATGGCTGTTGACTATGACGCAGGGCGTATGGCAGCGGAGAAGATGGCAGAACAGCTGGGTGAAGAAGGGCAGATCGCCATCATCCAGGGTGTTCCCGGCCTGGCTCGTACAGACAATCTGGAGCAGGGCTTCCGTGACACCATCGCCAACTACTCCGGTATCGAGATTGTTGACGCTCAGTCCGCTTCCTTCCAGAAGGATGCTGCCATGACGGTCATGAACTCCTTCCTTCAGTCTTATCCGGATCTGAAGGGTGTCTTCGCCATCAACGACGCAATGGCAGAAGGAGCTGCACTGGCAGCCGAGTCCGCCAACAAGAAGGGTGAGATCTGCATCTGGGGCGCTGACGGTGAGAAGGATGCTCTGGCTATGATCGAGAGCGGTGATATGGCCGGTACGATTTATACAAACAGCTGGGACGAAGGTTCTACTGCAGCAAAGATCGCTCTGCTTATGATCGGTTCCGAATATGACTACACCTGCCTGACTCAGACTCCAAAGGTTATCATGGAGCCTATCGTTGTTACGGCTGAGAATGTTGACACTATTGCAGAGGAAGACCGCTGGTAAAAAAATCACTTTGTAGCTTAAAGGGCGGCACCTGATGGGGCCGTCCTTATTTCTTACCTCAGAGAGGAGGAGAAGACCCAGTGAAAAAAATGAATCAGACTACCATGCGAAGACTGATTTCCGTCGGAATGCTGGCTGTGCTCGTCATCTTGTTTACGATACTTGCCGGCGCAGGAAAAGGAAATTTCCTTCATTTCGATAACCTGATTGAGATCGTACGCGACGCGTCGATTCCTGCCATTATCGGTGTTGGCGTTACCTTTATCATTATTACCGCGGGCATTGACCTTTCTACCGGAAGCGCCATGGCTCTCGTCGGTATGGTGATGGCAAATATCTATGAATATACCCTGTGGCCCTTTAAGGTCATGGTATTATGCGGAATCCTGGTGGGTATTCTTTGCGGACTGATCAACGGCATTATTGTGGCAAAGCTGCATGTTCCGGAGTTCATCGGAACCCTCGCTACCATGAGCGTATATCGCGCCCTGACCTATATCATCGCGATCAAGGATGCCAACGGGGTCATCCAGAGTGAGCCCATGACCCATTCCCAATATGTATGGCTGGGCTACGGCATTGGCAAGTTTTACTACCTGATTATGGTGATGCTGGTTGTGGTGGTTATTGGACAGATCATCCTGCGCTATACCCGTTATGGCACAAACCTTTATTCTGTCGGAGCCAGCAAAAAGGCGGCAACTCTTTCCGGTATCAATGTCGAACGGGTTCAGATGGTTGCCTATATCTTCACTGGCTTTACGGTTGCCATTGGTGCCATCTTTACCACGGCAAGACTGCAGAGCGCGACAACGGCCATCGGCACAAACTTTGAGTTCAATCCCATCGCGGCAGCAGTTGTCGGCGGCGTGGCTCTTTCCGGCGGTTCCGGCGATGTGATCGGTACTCTGATCGGTGCTCTATTTATGGCTACCTTGGAGAACGGTGTCCGTAAGCTGGATATGAACACATCATATCAGTATATTATCAAGGGCATTATCATTATCGCAGTCGTCATCTTCGACGCCGTCTATAAGTCACGGATCGACAAAGCGGCGAAAGAGCAGGGAGCAAAGGAGGGACTGGAATAATGGCAGGATCTACGATTCTTGAAGCGAAGAACATTTATAAAAGCTTTTCAGGCGTACCGGTCCTCCAGGATGTTCACTTTGAAGTGAAGGCCGGAGAGGTCCATGCACTGATGGGAGAAAACGGTGCCGGCAAGTCCACCCTGATCAAAATCATCACCGGAGTCTATTCCAAGGACGAAGGTCAGATTGAATGGGAAGGTAAACCGGTGGAGATCCGGAATTATCAGGATTGCCAGAAGCTTGGCGTTGCCTGTATCTACCAGGAGCTTTCTGTGATCCCGCCTCTGACCGTGGCACAGAACGTCTTTCTGGGAAGGGAGCCCCGGATCGGCCCCTTTATCAATTACGCCAAGATGAACAAGATGACCCAGGAGCTGATCGACCGTTATCAGTTCCCCTTAAAGCCCACCACTGTTGTGGATAACTTAGGCATAGGCCAGAGACAGCTGATCGAAATCCTCAAGGGTCTTTCCCAGAACTCAAAGCTTCTGATCATGGATGAGCCTACCGCTTCACTTTCCGGAAAAGAAGCGGAAATGCTGTTCAAAATCATCCAGAAGCTGCGGGAACAGGGGGTTTCCATTATATATATTTCCCACCGTCTAGAAGAGGTCTATATGCTTTCCGACAGACTGACGATTCTCCGCGACGGCAAGAATGCAGCCGTTTTGGAAAAGGAAGAGATTATTCCGGCCAAGGTCATCGAGACCATGATCGGAAAGGTCGTAGACGAATCCGCCGGTTCCCGCAAAATGCTTCATTCAGATGACAGCGCTCCGGTAGCTCTGGATGTGAAAGGGCTCACAGATGCCACAGACCGTTTCCGGAATATCAGCTTCCAGGTCCACAAAGGAGAAATCCTTGGCTTTGGCGGCCTGATCGGCGCCGGCCGTACGGAGGTGGTACGTGCCATCTATGGGATAGACAAGGCTGCCGCCGGCGAGGTGACACTGGATGGAAAGAAGCTCTCTCCTTCACCCAAGGCCAGCATCCGGGCAGGGATCGGCTTTGTACCCGAGGACAGAAGAAACCAGGGCTTTATTCCCTTGCTTTCCACCACCAAAAATGTGGCTCTTACCAACTATGATATCGTGAAGAAGAACGGACTAGCTATCTCCGATGGGGATGAGCTTGATATGAGCAAAAGGGCCATCCAGGCTATCGATATTCGTCCCTCCGATCCGGACAAGCAGGTCGGCGTCATGTCAGGCGGAAATCAGCAGAAGGTTGTCCTTGGCAAATGGCTGATGCGTGACCTGAAGCTTCTGATTGTGGATGAGCCCACGGCAGGTATCGATGTCGGCGCCAAGGATGAGATCTATTCCATCCTGGAGAAGCTTGCCTCCGAGGGAGTCGCTGTCATCGTAGTGACGTCAGACCTGCAGGAGCTTCTGAGAGTCTCCCATCGAATCCTCGTCATGCGCAAGGGCGATATTGTCAGGGAATTCAAGAATGAAGAGGTAACGCAGTCGAAGGTTTTGGCAGCCGGGCAGGGCGTTACGGAAGAGGAGGCGAAGTAATGAAGAATATAAACTGGGGCAAATACAGTAAACCGATTATCCTTGTGGTGTTTATCATTCTGCTGTCGATCCTCCGCCCGAAGGCATTTCTGTCCCTGAACAACTTCAGCAATGTCCTCTGGTCTGTTTCCGTTATCGGTATCATGGTCAGCGGAACCATCTTTGTCTTCCTGATCGGGGGTATTGATCTTTCTATCGCGACACTCTGCGCCTTCAGCGCGGTCGTAGTGGTGGAGGTGACTCATTACCTGGGGGATACCCCGAAGGCAGTTGCCATCGGCGTGGCAGCGGCTCTCGCGGTTGGTCTTCTGGCAGGACTGCTGCATGGCATTATCATTACTACCTTCCATATCCCTGCCTTCCTGGTGACCTTTGCCACCCAGAGTATTTTCCTCGGCCTGGCCATGGTCTTTACCAACAACAAGATTGTCAGCTGCACGGTTCCCGCCTTTACCGCAATCGGCTCACGTAAGATCCTGGGCTTCCCTATGCCGGTATATTTCATGATTGTCATTGCCGTGATCAGCTGGTTTGTCCTTCGCAAGACTGTATTTGGCCGTTACGTATACGCCGTGGGTGGCAATGAGACAGCAGCGGCCATTTCCGGTATCAATACCCGCCGTTCTGCCATCATGTGCTATATGATTTCAGGCCTGACTACTGCTCTGGGAGGTATCGTTCTGGCTTCCATGACCCAGCAGGCTTCTTCCTCCACGGGTGCGGGCTATACAAACGATGTCATCACAGCCGGCGTTATCGGAGGCGTTTCCCTTCTGGGCGGAGAAGGAACGGTTACCGGAGCCATCTTCGGCGCTGTCCTGATGGGCCTTCTGAATAACGGCCTCAACCTTCTCTCGGTACCCAGTACCCATGCAGGCCTGGTCAAAGGTCTTGTCATCATCGTCGCGGTGGCCTTCGATGCCATGCAGCATGCGGACCAGTCCAGAAAGAAAGTGAAGAAGGTAAAGAAAGCACAGGCTTAATTTTCAACGAAGTTACCACCAATGGAATGAGCAAAATGCGGATGCGCACGGATCTGCTAAGGAAATATACCGCCAGAGGCGACGCAAATCCGGCGCAGCAAACGACAAAGTAAAGTAAACTTTGTCGTTTGCTATAGTGAAAGTACAAGAGGAGACAACAGATATATGAAAAAGATAGATGCACATCTGCACCTGGCCAAGGTTCTTGCCGGCTACTGCAGAAGGGGTGAGCTTCGCGGTATCGGTGGAGGCAAAGCCCAGTGGGGAAACGGGGAGGTTTTCCAGCTTCTTCCCACCACAGGGGAGTATGGCGACGACTGCTTTACGGCTGAGATGGCTCTTGCCATCATGGACAAAAACGATGTAGAAAAGGCAGTCCTCATGAATGGCAGCATGTATGGCTTCCAGAATATTTACCATGAAGAGCTGCTGGTGAAATATCCGGATCGCTTCTGCCCTTCCTGCGAGGTAGATCCCTTTGCCACAAATCATATGCAGGCTCTGGAGCGCTTCCTGGCCGAAAAGCATTTCCACCTGGTGAAATTCGAGGTCAGCTCCGGTGGTGGTCTGATGGGCTGTCATGATCCCTTCGATCTGTCCGGAGACAGGATGATGGAGATCTATAAAATGATCGAGAAGTATCATGGCGTGGTGGCTCTGGATGTGGGCGACATCGAGATGGAAAGCCATCAGACCACCGCTCTGATGCGGCTGGCCGACCGCTGCCCGGACCTTAAGGTAGTGATTTGCCACCTCCTGGCCCCCATGAGGGAGAAGAAGCGGGAGTGGGAGGCAGAGCTGGCTCTCCTTTCCCAGGCAAATATCTGGTTTGACATTGCCGCTATGCCGAAGATCATGGCTCCGGATAAGTATCCCTATCCGGAAACCGTGGATTACCTTGTCACAGCCAAGGATATTCTAGGCGCGGACCGGCTGATGTGGGGGACGGACGCCCCCTTCGCAGCCACCCAGGACAGCTATGAGCACCTGACGGATTATCTGCTGAAAACGGATAAACTGACGCAGGAGGAGCTTGAGAATATCTATTATCATAATGCCGCTAAGGTCTATTTTTCGTGACCCTTGAGCCAGCGCCTGGCATCTCGCTGCCAGGCGCGCGTACCAGAAGGCCCCTGATTGAAACAGGAGGATTATATCATGAAGAAATTGGTTTCTCTCTACGGAACCCCGTCACCCCTTTACGACATGCTGAATGAACAGGCAAAGGAATACGCAGCTTCCAAAGGGCTGGATTTTATCTGGAAGCCTATGCAGCCATTCAGCAACGAGGCGGCGGTGGAAGCCCTTTCCGGAGCAGATGCCGGAATCATTGATGTACAGACTTACGACAAAGAGATATTTGAGAAAATCAATGATTCCATAAAAATCCTTGTCCGTTACGGCGTGGGCTTTGACGCGGTGAATCTGAAGGACGCCACGGATGCGGGGATTGCCATTTCCCGTACAACGGCGGCGAACTCTGAGAGCGTGGCGGAGATGGCCTTTTCTATGATCATGGCGGCAAAACGCTTTCTGATCCGTGATCTGGATTGTGTGAAAACGGGAAACTGGGTAAGGCATGTGGGGTCAGAGATGCTGGGAAAAAAGGTAGGAATCCTGGGCTTTGGAGCCATCGGAAGAAGGCTGGCAAAGCTTTTCTCCGGCTTTGACTGTGAGATCCTGGTCTATGATCCTTTCCTGACTACGGAAGCCTGTGAGGAAGCAGGAGCCCGCAAGGTTGATCTGGAAGAGATCTTCCGCGAAAGCGACGCCATCAGCATTCATGTACCATATACCAAGGAAAACCATCATATCGTAAATGCCGAGAGACTGGCGATGATGAAGGAAACGGCAGTCATTGTCTGCACGGCCAGAGGCGGTCTTGTGGATGAGGATGCCCTCTATGAAGCCTTAAAGAATAACCGGATCCTGGGTGCCGGCCTGGATGTCTATGCCGTGGAACCGCTTCCGGTGGATTCGCCCCTGACTACGCTGGACAATATCATCCTGACTCCCCATGTGTCCGCCCAGACCCGCGAAGCGCTCTGGAATATGTACGAGAAGGCCATCGATGTGGCGGCTGATTTCCTGGACGGCAAGGATATCGGAAGAGATCTTCTGAACCCGGACCTGATCAAAAAAGAATGAAAGAAGCAGAGCCATGCTTGCTTCTTTCATACACCTTTGGATAGAACATGGCCACAAGTATGATAATTCGGGGAGGTATGGATGGAAAACAGGTATTATATAGGATTGGATAACGGTGGGACAACGACCAAGGCGGCAATTTTTGACAGCAAGGGAAAACAGCTGGGCAGCTGCAGTATGGCGACAAAATCACTTACTCCCAGGCCAGAGTTCGTCGAGAGGGACATGGAGGAGATGTGGGAGGCGAACTGTGCAGTGGTCAAGGGCGTCCTTGAAAAGACCGGGATCCCCGGCGATGCTGTGGCAGGCCTTGGCATTGCCGGTCATGGGAAGGGACTCTACCTCTGGGGCAAGGACGGAAAACCCGCCCGTAACGGTATCATTTCCACAGATAACAGAGCCTATAAGTATGTGGATCAGTGGAGGTCTGACGGGACTGAGGATAAGATTTTTGAGATTTCCTGCCAGCATATCATGAACTGCCAGCCGGTCGCCCTGCTGGCCTGGCTGAAGGACCATGAACCGGAATGCTACGCGAATATTCAGTTTGTGTTTGAGTGCAAGGACTATGTCCGTTTTCGCCTTACCGGAGAAGCAAGGGCGGAGATCACGGACTATTCCGGGGCGAACCTGATGAACCTTAAAACGCGCAGCTTTGATCCGGAGCTTCTGAAGCTCTTTGGCATTCCCGAGATCGAGCCGGCCCTTCCGCCGCTGTGCCGGGCAGACGAGATCGCCGGTTATGTCACGGCGGAGGCTGCGGCAAAAACAGGTTTGAGGGAAGGGACTCCTGTGGTGGGTGGTTTCTTTGACATCAATGCGGGCGCAGTAGCCTCCGGCGTGATCAATCCGGAGACCATCTGTATGATCGCAGGCACCTGGTCGATTAATGAATATGTGAAGACGGAGCCGGTACTGGACGGCAAGGTATTGATGAATTCCCTCTTTTGCCTGCCCCAGTATTACCTGATTGAGGAGTCCAGTCCTACTTCCGCAGGGAATAACGAGTGGTTTATCAATCAGCTTCTGCCCGAGGTCCGTGCCCAGAGCAAGGAGGAGGGAAGAAGTGTCTATGAGATCGTGAACGAGTGGGTAGCTTCCATATCCCCCGAGACCTTTGTGCCGGTCTTCCTGCCATTTTTGATGGCTTCCAATGTTCATCCCAATGCGAAGGGATCTTTTGTGGGCATGAATATTTCCCATACCCGTAAACATCTGGCGCGGAGTGTATATGAAGGAATTGCATTCTGCCACCGCTATCATCTGGAAAAGCTCCTGGCAACCAGAGAGGAGCCGCCGAAGGCGATCCGTCTCTCCGGCGGCGCAGCCAAATCGGCGGTTTGGGCTCAGATGTTTGCCGACATCATGAAGATTCCGGTGGAGACGGTAGAAGCGGACGAGGCGGGAGCTCTCGGTTGTGCCATCGCTGCGGCAGTCGCCACAGGAGAGTATGCTTCGCTGGATGAAGCGATTGCGCAGATGACGGTGATTCATCCTGCTGTTTTACCCAATCCGGATCTGGCAGAGATCTATGACAGGAAATACCATCTCTATGTCCGCACCATTGATTGCCTTGATGGCCTTTGGGATGAAATGCAGAAGCTGGTAGAAGAATAGAGGGTGAACAGTGTTCAACAATCCTGCCAATGGGCAGAGAAAGGGAGGAGAAGAAAGTACTGCTTTCTTCTCCTCCCTTTTGGGTAAGGCAAACTGTCGGAAGAATGTCAATCCTGCCATTTAGCCTTGACTGTGGCGAGCAGTCGGCTTTTTTTCTCTGTACATGGCCTGATCGCTGAATCGCAGACAATGCTCATAGTTAAAATCCGGGCCGGGTGTCTGGGAATAATAGCCGATCGAGGCGCTGAGATAGTAGGGAAGCCGCCTCTGATTTGCAAAGAGGGAAAGCTCCTGATTGACTTTTAGCTTGAGCTCCTCAGGGTCATTGTCTTCTCGTCTCAAAAGGACGGTAAACTCATCGCCGCCGGTACGAGCCTGGGCAGCGTAGGAAGGGAAGACCGTACGGATCGCGTTTGCCACAGCGATAATCGCAACATCCCCTTCCCTATGACCGTAGGTGTCGTTGATCTGTTTGAGCTTATTCAGATCAATGCTGAAAAACAGAATTTCTGTCTTCTGTTCTTCCCAGTCGGCCCAGTTGGCAGCGACGTACTCCTCAATTCCCTGACGGTTGAGCAGACCTGTGAGAAAGTCTGTCCCACTCATACGTTTGGTTTCCCGCAGCAGATACTGGAGGTAATGGTAGCTGACGTATTCGTAAAGATTAAGGCCGATGGTCAGATTCCAGTCATGGAAGAATTCCCGGATGCCGTCGGTAGGCTCCCTGAAGGAGACTGCTGTATAGCCAAAGGTGTTTTCCCGGTCGTGGAGCAGGGTAAAATAAAAGTGCTGGGGATAATTCTGGCAGGCCTGAGGCGGCAGGAGTTCCCGGGTGGGGAAAAAACGGTCGCAGACAAGGGAAGCCGGTTGATCCAGGCTGGTTACGGCGGGGCTTTCGATAGCAAGGCTCTTTTTATCCTGCACTGCCATAAGGACTTCCGCCGTGGGCAGCAGCTCCTTGGAAAAAACAGGGGGTTTATCAGAGAACCGCTCCGCAAGCATGCAAAGATAAAAATCCTGGTAATCTCCGATGATGTTCAGATTCCTGCGGATGATATCCAGAAAGGTATCTTTTTCCCGGCAGCCCTCCATATCGATCCGGAAATAACTCTGCTGGGTATGCTCTTCTACCATGGCTTTATACTGCCGAAAATAAGCCAGGCTCATTTCGATGGAATCGTGTTCCGGGATGGAGGGGTCCGTACTCTTGCGGTAAATGATCTTTCCCTGGATGACACTGGTCCTGGCTCTTTCTTTTCCATGAAGAATGTCGTCTATCATACGGATGGCTTCGCGAGCCATTTCAGGGGAATGCTGAGAAATTGTGGTGAGGCCGGGAGCAAGGGATCTTGCTTCATATTCATCATCAACGCCGGTGATCATCACATCCTCCGGAACCCGAAGACCGTGTTCAAGACAGGCCTCACAGAGAGCTCTGGCCATAAAATCGTTGGCGCAGATAATGGCATCCGGCGGTTCTGCCGGATTGGAAAAAAAGTGGGAGAAGGCTTCGCAGCCTTTTTTTCGCCACATATCTCCGGGAAAAATACCATGTTCGGGTACAGGAAGACCTAACTCAGCCATAGTTTCCATAAAAATGTCCTGGCGAAGCCGAGATTCATAATGGCCCTCGTAACCGCCCATGAAGAAAATACGTCGTGCGCCTCTTTCCTTATGCAGGTAATGGACAAGATCTGCTACACGGTAATTGGCATCGCTCAGGACACTGTAAAAATCGGGCTTGGTTTCCCGGAGGGTGATGACGGGAGCGGTTGTGCGCTGGCGTACATCATGTAACAGCTTACGGCAGATATTGGGTTCATCAAAGGTATCCAGGGCGAGAATAACAGCGGAAAAATCCTCAATCGGGGCAAAATCCACGAGGATACTTCCACAGCTGTCATAAGCACTTTGCGTTTGGCGGATCTGATAGGCTGTCATAAAAGCAAGATTATAGTCGTAATCCTGGGCTGCCTGGATGAGGCTGCTGGCTATTTCCCTTTGGTAGTGCTGTTCTGCCCGGTTAATAAAAACCCCGATGCTTTTCCGGCCATTGTGGAACATTTATGATCACCCCCCTCGATCTGCCAAAATTCTCAACCAAAACATGGGATTAGATTTATAGTAGACATTGTATAACGAAATTGGCAAATTGACAAGAAGTTTGAGTAGACATTTATGTGTAACCTATAAAAATGGTAGCTTTTTCCAGGCACTTTGCGGAATTTGCAGGACGAATGGATGAGTCTCAAGCCCTTTGCTGCCATGTAAGTGCCCTTTTCTTGACAGAAAACCGGGATGTGCTTACAATTATGGTAAACTATCGTAAACGAGTATCATGTCTTCGCATACGGGCGGAGGCTTAAAGTCTAGGAGGGAGCATGGATGATGGGGAAGGACTGGCTCAGATACAACAAACCCTTTGTGGTAGAGGTTGCTCTGCTCCTGGCACTTTTGTTGGCGCTTTTTGTCTATTCCGGTGTGAGGAAAAATATCAGGTATTCCCGATGGGAAGAGGAAATCCGTCTGGAAGAGGAGGAGAGGAGTCCCAGGAGAGAAAAGGGAGAAAGCATCTATGAGGTGCTGCAGGCATCAGTGAAGAACTCTGTCCCAGGGATTGTCTGTCTGGGTGACGAGAGCATGGCAGGCGGCTTCTACGGCTCCCTGACTCAGTGTCTGAAGGAAATCATCACAGATAAACTATTTGTCGATATGTCGAGGGATTTTTATCGGCACGCCAATCTTTACAATACGATCAATGGCTTGTTTCCGGTGGTAAATATGGCTGTAATCGGGGAAAGCAGGGCGGAGATCATGGTCAGGTACGGAGCTGGACAGATCCGGCTGGCCGAGGACTTTACGATATCCTCCAAAACAGATCCGACCCCCATCAGTCTGGCGGATGAGAGGGGGGAGCTTCTGTATTTTTCCCGTCAGAGGTATGTCCGTTTTGGGCAGGCACAAATCCTGGGAATTGTGGGACACCTGTATCTGTCAGATGTGGCCTACGACGGCGTTCATTATCAGCTCTCCTTCGGAAGGTCAAGGGGGGGAGAAAGTCTGGTGGTTCCGAAAGGAAGCCCGGTTCTGATCGAAGGAGCCCAGGCCAATCAGGACTACGTCCCGGTCATCTGGATGGCTTTTGACCCGGAGAATGCTTCAGGGTATATCCAGGATATCAAGGATATCCTGGCCAGCCGGCAGAGCAACCCGGATCTCTATGCTGTGATCTGTCAGAGGGGGGAGGAAGAGGAGAGGGATGAGACCATACCGGAAGCGATGAAGGCAGAATTCGGCAATCATCTGATCGTTCTGGAATCGTCTCAGGAGGAACTGAAAAAGTCGGATATCAGAAAGCTGGCCAGTCGTGTCTATGAATGTCTGAGACAGCAGGGCTGTTTTGACGAGGCTGCCAAGGCAGTGGATACGGCACGGGATGCTTTGAAGGCTATATAGAATTTCCGAAAACAGTTGAACAGTCAGGGGCAGGCGCCTTCGCAGGAGACGATAGGCGCCTGCCCCTGTCACGTAACGGTGAAGAAACGGGAGTGTTTACAATTCGTCGAATCAACGATCCATCTCGGAGGCTTTTCCTCCCGCCTTATGCTCTGCTATGATCCGTTCGATCTCGTCAAGAGCCACAGAAGGAAGATCCCCGGGAATGGTATTTTTGACGGCGCTGACAGCATTGCCGTACTCCAGGGCACATTGACAGTCTCCGCTGGAAAGAAGACCGTAGAGAACACCGGCAATGTAGGCGTCTCCGCTGCCGATCCGGTCAACCACCTCAATGTCATGGTAGGGCTCCTCTTCGTAATAAATGCCGCTTTTGGCATCATAGATGACGGAACCGAAGGTGTGTCTCTTGGGGGTGTGGACGATACGCTGGGTCGAGGCAATGATGGAGATGGGGTATTCTTCCGTGAAGCTCTTCATGATCTCTTTTGCTGTCCCCTTTTTGTCGAAGGTGAGACGAGCGGTGTCCTCCGAACAGAAGAAAATGTCCACGTAGGGAAGAATCCTTTCGATGGTTTCCCGGGCCTGCTGACCGGTCCAGAGATTGCCCCGGAAGTTAACGTCGAAGGCAATCAAGGCTCCTCCCTCCTTAAAACGGTGGATCATTTCCATGGCAACCTCCCGGCAGTTCTCGCACAGAGCAAGGGTGATACCGGTGGTCTGGAAACAGCGGGTGGAGGAGAACATGGTGTCAGGGAAGTCCGAGAGGGAGATCTTGGTCATGGAGCTGCCCTTTCGGTCATAGATAACCCTGGGCTTACGGGGGTAAGCAGCGCTTTCGTAGCAATACAGGCCAAGCCTGGCGTCCTTATCCTTGTCATAGACAAGATAATCATCGCTGACGCCGTTAAAGCGGATTCTGTTTTTGGCAAAGGCACCGAGGAGATTATCCGGCAGCTTGGAGATCAGGCCGGTCCTGAGGCCGAGCTGGGATACACCGGATACGACATTGAGTTCGGCCCCGCCAATGCGCTTCTCGAAGACATCGCCCCTCTCGATTCTTTCATTTCCCGGAGGAGACAAGCGCAGCAGGGCTTCACCTAAGGCCAAAAGATCAAAGTCTTTTTTCATGTTTTTTTCCTTTCTGGATTTGGTTATCAGTAAACACAGATATCGTATGCGCACGAATTTACTGTGGAATCATGCTGCTTGCAGCGGCGTAAATTCGGCGCAGTAAACGAATCAAAATGCAAGCATTTTGTTCGTTTACTATAAATATAACATAATACAAAAGGAGATAATTGTCGATATAGGATTTGACACTGTTTTCTTCTCTTGCTATTATTATAATTACTTACCTATTGTGTACCGTAATGGATAGAAGGCAGGGATGGAAATGGAGAATTTCAGAATTGCGATCAATGCGGTTGTACCGCTTTTGTTTTATATCTGCCTGGGGTATATCACCCGCGCCAGGGGTGTGGCGGACAAAGAGATGTTCCGGCGGATGAACCGCCTCTGCTTTAGGGTATTTTATGTATTCATTTCCTTCTACAACGTCTGCCAGGCTGATTTCAACACAGGAGAACATGGCAGGCTGGCCTTGTTTGTCCTCATCAGCTTTACAGTCTTCATGGTAATCCTTCTGCTGGTCGTTCCCCACTGTGTGAAAGAAAATGAAAAGCGGGGGGTCGTCATGCAGGGGATTTACCGCAGCAATTCCGTCTTTTTTGCAATTCCCCTTGCTCAGAGCGTATTCGGCCAGGAGGGAGCTTCTCTGGCAGGTTTGATTGTCTCCTTTATGGTTCCGATCTACAACGTGCTCTCTGTTGTGATCCTGGAATACTATCATGAGAAGAATATTGACCCGCTGGGGCTTTTGAAGAATGTCCTGAAAAATCCTTTGGTCCTTGGGGCAATCGCCGGCCTGGCTTATAAGCTCCTGCCCTTTGGGATGCCTGAATGCCTGTGGATTCCTGTCACAAAAATCGCAGAGCTCACCTCTCCCTTGTGTCTGTTTATCCTGGGAGGAAGCCTGACCCTTTCGTCAGTGGGAGGAAACCTGAAGTATCTGTTGCCGATTCTGTTCACAAAGCTGGTGGCTGTTCCCGCCCTGATCCTTGCCCTGGCAGTGTCACTGGGATTCAGTCCGCTGCAGCGTTTTGTAGCCTTTTGTCTTTTTGCAACGCCTGTGGCGGCTGCCTCCTTCCCCATGGCCCAGGAGCTGGGCGGGGATTCCGAGCTGGCGGCCGAGATTGTCGTCTTCAGTACGGCAGCGTCCGGGGTAACTCTGGTGGCTTGGATCTATTTCATGAAGACGATAGGGGTATTTTAGTATCAACGTACAAAACTGCGTTATGCTGGGAGTAGGAAGCTATGGGAAAGAACAATGTGACACAGACAGGGGTTGGTTATCCCTATGAGATCAGAAGTACGCTGAGGATTATCTATCTTATTCTCACCTTTATTATTGTTTTTCTGACTGCCATTTTTTTGTGGTATATCAATGTCCGCATCGATTGGAGGAGAGGATCGGAGATATCCGCTACCCTTTTTGTGGAAGGAATCATCTATAGCCTGACCTATGGTTTTTTTTCCGGCGTATACGGCGCAAATCAGATTGAGGGAAAACGTTTTTCAGATCTGGTTTTTTCCCAGATGCTGGCTTATGCTCTGTCGGATATCTGCCTGTATGGAGCCGCTTTTGTCTGGTTCCACAATTTCAGCGAGATTTATATCTCCCGATTTGCCCTGGTTTACCTGATCCAGGTATTGCTCAGTGCAGGGCTTACCTACCTGTTCTGTAAGCTTTACAAGAGATTTGCCGTTCCCAGGAAGGTGCTCGTCATCTATGGAGATGATTCTTATAAAGACTTTGTCAATATCCTGAAAAAAAGCAAATGGAAGCAACACTACTGCCTGGAGTCCTGTCTGCCTCAGACGGCGGATTGGCAGGATATCAGGGAAGCCCTGGGTTTTTCCCAGGAGGTTTATCTTTGCCATGTGGAGAGGGATTTCCGGGAAAAGGTAGTGGTGCAGGGAAGTATCGGACACCGACGAATCTTTTTTACGCCTGAGGTGAGTGATATCCTCAGCCTGAAAACACGGACCTCTGTGACTTTTGGCATTCCCTTTATCGAGGTCAAGGGACTGGAGACGGAATGGTATTATGGCTTTGCCAAAAGAGCCTTTGATCTGGTGGCTTCCGCCGTTGTCCTCCTGACATTTTCTCCGGCCTTTCTCATCGTGGGCCTGATTAATCAGTGCATCTGTCGGCAGGGCTTTCTTTCCCGGACCAAATGTCTGACCAAAGGCGGCTATGTCTTTCATCTCTTTCAATTCGCCGGACTGGCCGACAATCCGACCGCCTTTGGCAAGGGGGTACGACGGGTAAGGCTGGACAGGCTTCCCGAATTTCTCTGCAGCCTGAAAGGGACGATGAGCATTGTCGGCCCCAGTCCTGTGGACAGGGAGACCGCCTGGTCCTATATTGATACGGTACCGGACTACCGGATCCGTCATAATGCCAAGGCAGGAATCACGGGATACGCCCAGGTCTGCTGCAGCAAGGACGCATCCTTTGAGGACAGGCTGAAGATGGATATCGTGTATTGCAGCCAGATGTCGATCTACACGGATCTGCGGATTATATTCTATTCCATCAAGAGATGGGTGGAAAAGGTTAAGAAGGATTGACACAACGACGATGAAATCGGTTGGAGAAGAGTGAGGAAGAAAAATAAATGAGCAGCCGATTCAGACATGACCTTTTGCTGCGCATGGTGAAGGTGGGGGATGTTCTTCTGGTGGCGATCCCCTTCTGCGCCTGCTGGCATTATTATTACAACAGGATGTTAAACCTGCCCTTCAGCGACAGGGGACAGATCCTGGTGGATTTTATCTATATTACTTTGTTTGCTGTCTTCGGACGGACTTATGAAGCCTTTCATATCTCAGGGAATCGGGTTCAGGAGATATTTTACAGTCAGAGCCTGTCGATTTTTTTCTCAGATCTGCTCATGTATCTGGTGCTGATATTACTGACCAGGGATATGCCGGAGATGGAGCCTATGCTTCTGGTATTTGCCATCCAGGAGGGGCTTGCCCTGGCCTGGAGCTGGCTTTCCAACAAGTGGTACTATTGGGTCTTTCCGAGACGCAGATCGGCCATTATCTATGATGTCCGGCTGGGGATGGAGGAACTGATCCACCAATATGGCCTGGCCAGGAAATTTGATGTCACGGTGGCAGCGGATGCCCAAAGCTGTATCAGGGATATTTCCATGCTGGAAGAAGCGGAAGTGGTGTTCCTCAGCGGGATCCATAGCCATGACAGGAATATTATCCTGAAGTATTGCATCCTGCATGATATAGACGTCTACGTCATTCCCAGGATTGGGGATACCCTGATGGACAGTGCCAGGCAGGTACACATGTTTCATCTGCCCATGCTGCGGGTGAGAAGATATAATCCCACACCGGAATTTGTTCTGGTCAAACGTCTGTTTGATATTGTCAGTGCAGCCTTGCTTCTGATCCTGACATGTCCTCTTTTCCTGGTCACTGCCGCAGCGATCAAAATGGAAGACGGCGGTCCCGTCTTTTACCGGCAAAGGCGCCTGACCAAGGATGGCAGAGAGTTTGATATTATCAAGTTCCGAAGCATGCGCGTGGACGCAGAGAAGAATGGGGAAGCACGGCTGTCCACTGGACTGAATGACGACAGGATCACCCGCGTAGGATCCTTTATCCGCAAGCTGCGGATCGATGAACTGCCTCAGCTGCTGAACATTCTTTCGGGAAGCATGTCCGTGGTCGGACCAAGACCGGAAAGACCGGAGATTGCCGCTCAGTACGAGGCTCAGATGCCGGAATTCCGCCTCAGGCTGCAGGGGAAAGCGGGTCTTACCGGCTATGCCCAGGTATATGGGAAGTATAATACCCAGCCCTATGACAAGCTTCAGATGGATCTCATGTATTTTGCCCATCCCAGCCTTCTGGAGGATATGCGCATCATTTTCGCCACCATCAAGATTCTTTTCCTGCCGGAGAGCACGGAAGGGATAAAGGATGGGCAGACAACCGCTATGGAATCCGAAAAAAGTGTGGATGAGATGAAATCCAAAAGAGAGTGACTGTCAAACCTATCCCTTTACGGCAGCAGACCGTTCCTGATGGATTCTTTTGCAGGCTTCCACGGCGATAGCCGGCAGAAGGTGGTAGGCTATCATCAGATCCCCGTTTTTCATGGCCAGGGTGGCTGAGGTAACGGGAATGTAGGTTAAGTCAGAATCCTTATATTTTTTGGGGGCTTTTTCGGCGGCGATCTCCCAGGCAACGTGGGAGAGGGCTTTTTCTTTTTTCATGGCACTCAGTTCCTTTGCCCGGGCGGCAGCTTCGCGGTAGCTCTGGACAGCTCCGATCAGGCCGCAGGCTATGGCGGCCAGAGAAAGCATCAGAAAGACCCGGTCGGTATTCAGGATGGTAAAATCTGCCATGGCAAGCCCCAGCCCGGCCAGGAGGACTGCTCCGAATTTCAGGCTCCGGGAACGACATGCTGAAAAGGGTGCCAGGTCTTTCTCCAGTCGCTTTGCGGCACAGTCCCGGCAGACAGAGAAATCGTGAAAAGAGCCCAGTGCCTGTACCCGGTTTTCACCCGTGAAGCCGCGGACCGGAAGGGTCTGGACCTCCAGGGCATGGAAGGTAATGCAGGAACTGTTTTGCTGGCAGGAGATACAGGTTTCCATGAGAGCCTCCTTGTACAAAAATGGAATGGATTCACAGGTTCTTGCTGCGCAGAAACGCCGCTTAGGCGTTTTATCATGCGGCCTGTACGGTCAACTAAAGTGTCCGATGCCAACGGTATTCACAAAACATGCGCGGGCATAGAAGGAAAAAGGGCGTCGGTACCGAAAGGTACTGACGCCCTTCACTATGGCAGAGACTTCTTCCACCCTATGACTTATTCCGGCAGAGAAGGCTTTGCTCTTATGCTGCTATAGCAATCCTCCCAGAGTGGAAAGAAGCAGTGAGCCGATCAGCAGGATGATGGCGCCGCCCAGACGGGAAGAAATCTGCGCGAAGGGCATAAGCTCCATACGGTCTGCCGCGGAAAGAACGGCAACGTCGCCGGTACCGCCCATATTGGACATACAAAGACCGGCTGTGATACCAGCCTCTACCGGATAGAAGCCCACGATCTTGCCGACGAGGGCTGCCCCAAAGAATGCGCCGACAACGGTGATGCCGCACAGGGCCAGATAGGTCAGAGAGAAGCTCTCGATGACCTGTCCCAGATCCAGGTAGCACAGACCGATACCAAACAAAAGGACGTTGGTCAGGTTCTTCATGATGAACTGGAACCACTGATAGCAGGCAATTTCGATCCATTCCGGCATAAAGTTGCCGATCTTGAAGATGGCGACAGTGATGATCATGAAGGCATAGGCATGGATGGTAACCGCAGGTACCAGCAGAGACCAGATATTGGAGCAGATATAACCCCAGGTGAAGAAAGCGCCGGAGACCAGAAGGCCGATGCCAAGGTTGGTGACGGAGATCTTTTCACGCTTTTCTTTCATTTCCGGGCTGATTTCCAGCTCGGAGGGATCCATGGAGGAGGCCTGCATCAGAGTTCCCTGACCATTCCACCAGCTTCCCCTGAGGAGCTTGACCAGGAGTCCGCCGAGGACGATGGAGATGGCATTGCCGATAGCAACGGCGGGGGTCATAACGGACAGGGCTTCCGAGGCTGTCATGGTTCCTGAGGCGTCAAAGATCTTGGAAAGGGGTGAAGCTCCTGCGCCCATTCCGCCGCCCATGATAGGAAGGGCGATCAGAAGGAGGGCCTTGATCTCACCGTAGTGCATCAGATGGGCTACACCCATACAGAGGCCGAAGGCGAGAATCAGACCACCGAAGATAGCCGGGAAGTACCTGGCTGCTGCCTTGATGAGGAGCTTGCGGTTCATGCCCAGGATAGAGCCTGTGATCAGGGCTGCGATATACCAGTCAAGGAAGGCTCCGGTGGGCTTGAAGAAGGTGTTGATGTTTCCCACCAGATCAAAGCTCTTCCAGAACTGCATATAGGTGGTGGCGACTCCTTCCGCATCGGTGATGGTCTCCGGGAAGAGATGGAAATAATGTAGGGCAGCCACACCAAAAAGAATGACAATGGCTCCGCCGCCAAAGAAATCCTTGATGATAGGGGTCTTGTTGCCGATCAGATCGAGCCAGGTGCCTACGATGATCATGAAGGCAAAGCAGCCGGTCATGCCGGGAGGAAGGACGCCAATGTAGGTGGCGATCAGAATGATAATCGTGATAAAGAGGAACATCTTCCACGGCATATTAAAGAGCTTGAGTTCTTTATTATCCATATTCCAATCCTTTCTTATCCTTGAGTACGAATGATCAGGGTAACATCAGGACAGATCAGATCCTGGCAACGCCGCTGTCGACGGCAGCCTGGGCGACAGCCTTTGCCACAGCCGGACCGACCTTGGGATCAAAGGCGTAAGGGATGATGTAGTCTGCATTCAGCTCGTTCTCCGGGATCAGATCCGCCAGAGCCTTGGCAGCAGCCATCTTCATCTCCTCGTTGATATCACTGGCCCGGACATCGAAGGTACCACGGAAAATGCCGGGGAAGGCAAGGACGTTGTTGATCTGGTTGGGGAAGTCGCTGCGGCCGGTGGAAATAACGGCAGCGCCGCCTGCCTTGGCATCATCCGGGAAGATCTCCGGTGTGGGGTTGGCACAGGCAAATACGATGGCGTCCTTATTCATGGTCCTGACCATTTCGGTAGTGATGGTCCCGGGGCCGGAAACGCCGATAAAGACGTCAGCGCCAACCAGCATCTCGGCAATGCTGCCGGATCTCTTCTCAAGGTTGGTGACCTTGGCCATCTCCTCTTTGATCCAGTTCAGGCCATCGCGTCCTTCATAGATGGCACCCTTACGGTCGCACATGATGACGTTCCTGAAGCCGGCGGAGAGGAGAAGCTTCACGATGGCGATGGCGGCAGCACCGGCACCGGAGGTGACAATCCTGACATCCTCTTTCTTCTTGCCGACAACCTTGAGGGCATTGGTCAGGCCGGCAAGGGTAATGACGGCCGTGCCATGCTGATCATCATGGAAGATGGGGATATCTGTACACTCCTTCAGCTTGCGCTCGATCTCGAAGCAGCGGGGAGCAGAGATGTCCTCCAGGTTAATGCCTCCGAAGGAGCCGGAGATGAGGGCGACTGTCTTTACAAACTCATCCACATCCTTTGTCTTGACACAGAGCGGGAATGCGTCTACATCGCCAAAGGATTTGAACAGGACGCACTTTCCTTCCATGACGGGCATGCCGGCTTCCGGTCCGATATCTCCCAGGCCAAGGACTGCGGAACCATCTGTGATGACAGCGCACATATTGTGGCGGCGGGTCAGGTCATAGGATTTGTTGACATCCTTCTGGATCTCCAGGCAGGGCTGGGCAACACCGGGAGTGTAAGCCAGGGAAAGATCATCCTTTGTCTTGACGGGTACGCGAGAGATAACCTCAATTTTGCCTTTCCATTCGCCGTGAAGTCTGAGGGATTCTTCTGCATAGTTCATAGGTGATTCCTCCTTTGATGTGAAATAATTGTGCAGGTTACCCAGAATGAGAGAAATATTCCGGGGCGCTATGTATAGATTATAGCTGATAGCAGGAAAAAAGGAAAGAGAAGAATGGAATTTTTTATGGTTGCTTCTTGTGATTTTGCCGGGATGCATATATAATACGGACAATACAGATCAGCAGGAAAAGCCGGATCATCAATATATTATATAAAGAAGGAAATTTATATGGGCATCAAACGGAATCGTATTGTGGTTAAGGTAGGCACCTCTACCCTGACAAATGAATTGGGAAATTCTAATCTGAGGACGATGGAGCAGCTGGCCATGACCCTGGCTGATATTCAGAACATGGGGAATGAACTGGTCCTGGTATCTTCCGGGGCCATTGCTGTCGGCGCAAACAAAATGCACCTGCCGGAAAGGCCAAGGGAAATGCGGATGAAGCAGGCTGCCGCTGCAGTGGGCCAGTGCGAGAATATGTTTCTGTATGACAAGTTTTTCGGTTATTACAATAAGACCGTGGCTCAGATCCTGCTGAATGCAGAGGATATCGCCCAGGAGGTAAAAAAGGAGAACCTTGCCAATACCTTTGAAGCCTTGCTGGAGCAGAAGATTATTCCCATCGTCAATGAGAACGATTCGGTGAGCTATACAGAGATCGAGTCCGAGGATAAGCTCTTTGGGGACAATGACATGCTCAGTGCGGTTGTGGCCGTGCTCTGCCGGGCAGATAAGCTGATTATCCTTTCGGATATCGAGGGCTTTTATGATAAGGATCCCCGCCTGTTTAAGGATGCAAAGCTGATCAGCCGGATCGAGAATATCGATGCTTCAACCTACGAGCTGGCCGGCGGCGCCGGATCCCGCAGAGGAACCGGGGGAATGCGCACAAAGCTGCAGGCAGCAGAGCTGGCCATGTCCCAGGGTATAGATACCATTGTGACCAACGGAAAGAATCCTGAAGCTCTGTATGATATCGTTGGGGGGAAAAAAGTAGGAACGCTGTTTGTGGCAAAGCGTTAAGATGCCGGTGAGCCGGTAATCCGGTCATCGCTTTCAGGGAGGAGACAGATTCTGTCTTCGTCAGTCCTGTCAGCTCAAGCAAAAATCCGACCTGTGCGGTCACTAAAGGGAGCGATACCAGGGCGAAAAAACGTCATTTGAAGAGATTGAGTCAAGGTATAAAGCCGTGTTATGGAAGGAGGCAGAATATGTTTGGAAGAAGGAGAGGCATTCAGACACAGGATACGCGTGACGGCATTCGCAAGCTGGGTGAAGCCCTGCAAAACGCAAATGCGGTAGTGATCGGAGCCGGCTCAGGATTATCTGCCTCTGCAGGTCTTTCCTCTGCCGGTGAAAGATTCGAGAAGTATTTCGGGGATTTTTCCGAAAAGTATGGCTTTTCGGATATGTACTCCGGCGGGTTTTATCCCTATGAGACACTGGAGGAGTATTGGGCATATTGGAGCCGGCTCATTTATATCAACCGTTATGAGCTTCCGCCCCTTCCCGTATATGAAAACCTTCTGAAGCTTCTTGAGGACAAGGATTATTTTGTCCTGACCAGCAATGCCGATCATCAATTCCAGAAGGCCGGATTCGACAAAAAACGGATTTTTTATACCCAGGGAGATTATGGGCTTTGGCAGTGCAGCAAACCCTGCCATTTCCGCAATTATGATAACAAATCAAAGGTGATCAAAATGGTTCTGTCCCAGGGCTTTGGCATAGATGATCAGGGGAATCTCTCTCCCTTCCGAACTGAGGAGGGAAAGACGGACTATGCAAGCCTGAAAATGCATATCCCTTCAGAAATGGTACCCTATTGCTCGGTCTGCGGAGAGCCAATGACAATGAATCTGCGTTTTGACGAAACCTTTGTGGAGGATGATGGATTCAGAAACGCTTCCGAACGGTATTCCGCCTTCCTGCGGGAATGGTCAAAGGATTCTCTTCTGCTGCTTGAGCTGGGGGTGGGAACCGCATCGCCGGGAATCATCAAGTATCCCTTCTGGAAGCTGACGGCGGATCACTCCAATATTACATATGCATGTGTAAATGACGGGGAGGCGGTTGCGGCTGAGGAAATCAGAAAACAATCGATCTGTCTGAATGAAGATATCGGAGATGTTCTGGAGCAGCTTCTAAAGAGATCCTGAAAACGGTTTGATTCGCTGCCCTCTCGGCAGCAACAGTCAAAAACGTCCGAAAAACTGATAATTACAGATAAGGAGACAAAAGGATGGAAGAGCCCTTGTTTTTGCAGACGGAGGGGAAGATGCCGGAGTCGGCCTGGCGGATCGGAAGGGTAGTGATTCCCAACCGTTTCGCACTGGCCCCTATGGCCGGGGTGACGGATCTTCCCTTCCGTCTGCTGTGCAAAGAGCAGGGCGCCGGCCTGATCTGTATGGAAATGGTCAGCGCGAAGGCAATCTCCTACCATAATAAAAATACGCAGGCTCTCCTGGAAATTCATCCCGCAGAGCATCCTGTCTCCCTGCAGCTCTTCGGTAATGAGCCGGAGCTGATGGGGGAAGTGGCAAAAAGCATTGAAGAGCTTCCCTTCGATATTCTGGATCTGAATATGGGATGCCCTGTCCCAAAGGTGGTAAATAACAATGAGGGTTCCGCCCTTCTGAAGGATCCGGTACTGGTGGCAAGGATTGTCTCAAGCGTTTCCCACGCTGTGAGCAAGCCTGTCACGGCCAAGATCCGGATCGGCTTTGAGGGGGTATCGGTGGATATCCCTGATCTTGCCAGAAGGCTGGAGGATGCCGGAGCGGCAGCGATCATCGTCCACGGCAGAACCAGGCAGCAGTATTATTCCGGGAAGGCGGACTGGGAAGCCATCCGTCTGGTGAAGGAGGCCGTGACAATCCCGGTCATAGGAAACGGAGACATCGATTCCGGCAGGACGGCGCTAAAGAGGATGATAGAGAGCGGCTGTGACGCCGTGATGGTGGGAAGGGCGGCAAGGGGAAATCCCTGGATCTTTCAGGAGCTGAATTCATACTTTGCCGGGGCACGGCAGGAGAGCCGGATCATCTGCGGGACTGAGCAGCCACCGGAAGGCTGGAGAAGGGCCGAGAAGCAGCAGGAAGGGCGGAGGCCATATGATCCTGCGCATCTGGAAAGAGTATGTGCCATGATTCTTCGGCATGCCGGGATGCAGGTGGAGTATCACGGGGAGAAGGCCGGTATGCGGGAAATGCGCAAACATATCGCCTGGTATACTGCCGGAATGCCCCATGGAGCGGTCCTTCGACGGGAAGCAAACACCGTCGAAACCTATGCCGCGCTTCAGGAACTGCTTGACAAATATACGAAAAGCTATTACAATGATTTTTCATGAATTTTATGCGAGTATATTGATTCTTTTGTAAAGAAGAGGCACGCTAAGTTAAATGGCGTGCTTCTTTTGTATCCCCGAGCCGCACACAGGAAGTGGCCGCCGATGGATCAAAATGCAAGCATTTTGGTGGTTTGCCCAGTATCAGTCATAGGAGATGGAGTGCAATGGAAGAGAAGAAGAATATTCTTACCCGTGATGGTATGCAGAAGCTTGAACTCGAGCTCGAAGAGCTGGAGACTGTCCGCAGCCAGGAGATAGCCCAGATCATCAAGGAAGCCCGTGAGCAGGGTGACCTTTCCGAGAACGCGGAATATGATGCCGCCATGGATGAACAGCGGGATATCTATGCCCGTATCGAGGAAATCAAAAAGATCCTGAAAAACGCAGAGGTGGTCGGCGACGATGAAGGGGATCCGGATGTGGTCGGGATCGGCTGCAAGGTGGTGATCCACGATATCGAGGACGATGAGAACGATGAATTCATGATCGTGGGCTCTACAGAGGTGGACAGCCTGTCAGGTAAAATTTCCAATGAATCTCCTCTTGGCAGGGCTCTGCTGGGTGCCCGGGTAGGAGATGTTGTCGAGGTGGAGGCTCCGGAGGACACGATTTCCTATCAGATCCTGGAGATTATCCGCCCATCATAATGATCCATAAGGGTGTGGCTTTATATACCGGAGGCTTATAGACAACGGGGCATGATATGTGTTGTTGCCTATCATTGTGGACGCGGGTATAGTATGCGCAGGAATTACAAGGAGGGATAAAGGTGGCTGAAGTCAGAATGGAGCAGGAGCAGGATATCAATCATCTCAGAGCGGTGCGCAGGGAGAAGCTCGCCCAGCTGCAGGCAGAGGGAAAGGATCCCTTTCGACTGGTAAAATATGAGGTTTCCCGTCACAGCCAGGAGATTAAAGATCAGTTTGAGGAACTGGAAGGGCAGCAGGCGACCATAGCCGGCAGAATGATGTCGAAGCGTGTGATGGGCAAAGCCTCCTTCTGCCATGTACAGGATCTTCAGGGAACCATCCAGGTCTACGTGGCAAGGGATTCTCTGGGCGAAGAACCCTATAAGGAGTTCAAGAAGCTGGATGTCGGTGATATCATTGGCGTGAAGGGGGAGGTTTTTCGGACAAAGACGGGAGAAATCTCTGTCCATGCTTCTGAGCTGACTCTTCTTTCCAAAAGTCTCCAGGTTCTCCCGGAAAAATACCATGGCATGACCAATCGTGATCTGCGCTACCGTCAAAGGTATGTGGATCTGATCATGAATCCCGAGGCGAAGGACACCTTTATCAAGCGGTCGAAGATCATCAGCGCGATCCGCCGCTATCTGGACAGTCAGGGCTTTATGGAAGTGGAAACCCCTATGCTGGTGGCGAATGCCGGCGGCGCTGCCGCCAGACCCTTCGAGACCCATTTCAATGCTTTGGATGAGGATCTCAAGCTCAGGATATCCCTGGAGCTGTATCTGAAGCGCCTGATTGTGGGAGGCCTGGAGAGGGTTTATGAAATCGGCCGTGTTTTCCGGAACGAGGGTCTTGACACCCGCCACAATCCGGAGTTTACTCTGATGGAGCTCTATCAGGCATACACGGACTATCATGGTATGATGGATCTGACAGAAAATCTTTATCGTTATGTGGCTCAGGAGGTGCTGGGCACCACCACCATCGTCTACAATGGCGTAGAGATGGATCTGGGCAAGCCCTTTGCACGTATCACAATGGTAGATGCTGTGAAGGTACGCACGGGCGTTGATTTCCATGACATCCATACCCTGGAAGAAGCAAGGGCAGCAGCCAAGGAACACCATGTGGAATATGAGGAACGCCATAAGAAGGGGGATATTCTGAATCTCTTCTTCGAACAGTTTGTGGAGGAGACTCTGATCCAGCCTACCTTTGTCATGGATCATCCCATCGAGATTTCTCCCCTGACCAAGAAAAAGCCGGATGATCCGGAGTACGTGGAGCGGTTTGAATTCTTTATGAACGGCTGGGAGATGGCCAATGCCTATTCAGAGCTGAACGATCCCATCGACCAGAGGGAACGCTTTAAGGCGCAGGAGGAAGCTCTGGCTCAGGGCGATGAGGAGGCCAATACCACAGACGAGGACTTCCTCAACGCATTGGAGATCGGGATGCCGCCGACGGGCGGCATCGGGTACGGGATTGACCGTATGTGCATGCTGCTGACGGACAGCCAGGCCATCAGGGACGTGCTCCTGTTCCCGACCTTGAAGTCAACAAGCAAGTAAACCCCAGTAAAATCAAGGGTTTCAAGTGGTAAAAGGAACTTAGGTACCACAAAAGTGCCACAATAGTTCCAATTGTAGATGCAGAACAGTACATGATAATGCATTTACTCCTTGGGTAGTCAATCAAATATTTTGCAAAATTAAGGACACTTTCTAAAAGAGAAATCTTTTGAGAGTGTCCTTTTTGTTATGGTCAAAAATACATTTACAAGGAGGAGATGCCATGAAAATAAGTACAGCGATAGGTGCAGGCAGAGCGATTATGATGATAACCGTTCCCGAACTAAGACAGAGACTATACCCAATTAGAGGAGGAATGAACGAGTATGTTAAAAGTAAGAGTTTCGGGACCGACCTACGAGCTGAAAGATTATCTGGAACACATGGAAAAAGACAAGGTGTACCAGGTCACAAGCCAATCCAAGCCCTTAAAGAATAAGGGAACCAACAAGATCTTCCGAGTGTTTTCGGATGTGGACAAAAGAACAAAAATAGAAGCCCGCAAAAGGCAGGGCAACAGATAAAAAAAGAACAGGAGGAACGGTTATGGCTAAAGTAATCGCAGTAGCTAATCAAAAAGGGGGTGTCGGGAAGACAGCGTTGGCAAGCAATTTGAGCGTTGGTCTTGCCATGAATGACAAAAAGGTATTGGTCATTGATGCTGATCCCCAGGGAAATTTAACATCCAGTCTCGGTATAGATAATGCGGATGAACTGGAGAACACTCTTGCTTCTTTCATAGAGCGTGAGATAAATGAGGATCCGATAGATCCTGCGGAGTATATTCTACATAACGATGAAGGCGTGGATCTCATGCCGTGCAATATAAAGCTTGCCGGTATGGACTACATGATAATGAACGCTCTCAGCAGAGAGCATCTGCTGGATGCTTTTGTATCAAGCGTCAGGGACGAATACGATTATATCCTAATCGACTGTTCTCCCAGCCTTAATCTTGTGACAATCAACGTGCTGACAACTGCGGATTCTGTGATCATTCCGGTGGAGGTATCGTATCTTTCAATGGCAGGTCTTCAACAGCTACTTGCTTCAATAGGCTCTACAAAGAGAAAACTCAATCGTAAGTTGGAGGTTGAGGGCATCGTTATCAATAAGGTAAATACCCGTACCAACCATGAGAAAGATATCATAGAAAAGCTCCGTGAAGCCTATGGCAGTCAGATAAAGGTATTTGATGTGATGATACCGGAGTCCGTAAGGGCAAAGGAGTGTACTGCATACGGACACAGCATATATAAGCATGATCCTAAGTGCAAGGTTGCAAGGGCGTTTGAAGAACTGACAAAGGAGGTGCTGGCGTATGGCTGCTAAGAAACCACTTCCGGACAGGGTACAGCTAAAAGGACTGGATTCTCTTTTTGGTATTGATCAGGAGCAGACCGGACAGGTGCTTGAGGTTCCAATCAGAGAGCTTTTCCCATTTCAGAATCATCCGTTTAAGGTCTTGGATGATGAAAAGATGGCTCAGACAGTTGAAAGCGTCCGTGAGAACGGTATCCTCGTACCGATCATGGTTCGTAATAGACCTGAAGGCGGCTATGAAGTGATATCCGGTCACAGGCGTAAACATGCGGCTGAGATAGTCGGACTGGAGACGGTTCCTGTTATCATAAGGGATCTGACCGATGATGAAGCTGTGATTGCGATGGTGGACGCTAATCTCCAGAGGGAAGAGATTCTGCCGAGTGAGAAGGCGTTTGCTTACAAGATGAAGCTTGATGCAATCAAAAGACAGAATAAAGCGGGAAGACCTGAATCAAATAATTCTCGCCAAGTTGGCGAGAATTTATGGAGCGTGAATCAACTCAGCGATGGTAACAGTGATAGTGCAAGAACTATTCAGCGGTATATCCGTCTCACAGAGCTTCTGCCGCAGCTGTTGGAAATGGTTGATAACAAGAAGATAAAGTTCAACCCGGCAGTTGAGTTATCATATATCACTCCGAGTGAGCAGTTTCTTCTTATGGAAGTCATGGAAGAGGATAATGTTGTTCCGTCTCTTTCGCAGGCACAGCAGATAAAGAAGCTCTCACAGGAAAAACGCTGCACAAAGGAAGCACTCCACGCTCTGTTGGCGGTAGCCAGTATTAAGGAAAGAAATGTTGTCATTAAGCATGAAGTGATTATGCAGTATTTCCCCGCAGAGGCAAGCGATGCAGAAATTGAGAGTCTGATCGTAAGACTCCTTGCAGATTACCGTAAGACGCATGGAGGTGTGTAAAATGCCAAAGTTCGATTACGATTACTATTCTGGTGCAGAAAGTGAACAATTCCGATTCTTGAAGATACCGAAAGTGTTTTTCGAGGATCCTGATTACTTGGATTTAGGTCTAGCAGAATGCATCCTGTATGGTTTTCTACATGAGCAGGTTGCATTTTCAAAGCAGAACGGATGGGTTGATGAGGCAGGAAAAACCTATGTCATAAGATCACTGGAATCCATACAGAAACTGCTTCATGATTGCAGTGCTGATAAAGCAAGGTCAACTCTGAAAAATCTCATAGAATTTGGACTTATCGAGAAAAAACGTAGAGGGCAGGGCAAACCGGATATCATTTATGTGAAGAATTTTGTCAGCAAGAAGTCGGAAAAATCGTACTCTGAAGAAACGGATGATTGTGGAAAACTTTTTTCTGAAACAGGAAAAACCGAAGTCTTGAATGATGAAAAACCAATCTCTAGAGATGGGGATTTCCTTGTTCTTGAAGTGGGAAATTCCGCACCAATAGATCCTAATAATTATTTAAAAAATATTATTGAGCCTAATCATAATCTTATCCAGGTTACTGGTAATACTACAGAAGCGGCTTCGCCTGTGGATAACTCAGGATGGGATGAGGATGTGATACGTGAAGATATTGCACAGATCAAGGAGAATATCTATTACGACGAAATGTCTGCAAGGTACAGAGCAGAATATAACAGCCGATTTGACGAACTGTTTGAAGTTATGGTTGATCTCATAGCCGGAAAAAGAGAGTCGCTGAATATTGGAGGAACAGAGTATCCCCAATGGCTTGTTCGTAAAAGAATCTTATCACTGACAGCAAGCCATGTTGAGTATGTTATGGGGATGATAGCCGAGAATCTCGGCAAGATACACAATATGCGGAAGTATATGATTGCATCACTCTTTAATGCGCCGACAACGATGGATAATTACTTCACACAGCTTGTCCATCACGATATGCACACAGAGGAATGGTACGAGATGTCTCAGAAGATGGCTCGTCAAAGGGAGGCTGAGAGAAACGCACAGATACAGGAGCTTGAAGAAAGGCAAATCGGTCAATTATCAAGTGACGAAGAAAACATGAGGAGGGCAGCCAATGAGTGAGAGATTATCAGCGATGATATTTAAAGTTATATTGCCGGTACTGGCAATCAGCTTTATGGTGCTGTTCTGCTATCCGGTCTGCAATAAACCTGAAGGATTTGATTTCTTTTTGTTCTGGATCCTCGTAGGATTTCCATTCGGCATCAGACGGATGTGGTTGTGGCTGATACCGAGGAATTACGGCATTGCAGGCTCTCTTGGTGTGATAGCCCTGGATTGTATCGTTGGAGGAATCATAGGCGGTTTTATGGCTATTGTGGCTGCGATAAAAGCGGTAGCAACGACCGTACAGGTCATAACGGGGAGGTTGTGATGCATGAAGGAAACGGTGTCTGAGAAATGTCCGGAGCTTGCCGCACAATGGAGTAACAGAAATCTTCCCCTTATGCCATCTGATGTTACGATTGGATCACATAAGCGTGTGTGGTGGAGAGGCTCCTGCGGACATGAATGGCAGGCAATAGTGAAGAACAGAGTTAATGGTTCAGATTGTCCGTATTGCAACAGCAATCAGCTCTTAAAAGGCTTTAATGACCTTGCTACGATGAAGCCTGAGCTTGTATCCGAGTGGTCAGATAAAAATCATCCGCTTATGCCGGATATGGTTTTATCCTGCACCAACAAATCCGTATGGTGGAGATGCATCCAAGGGCATGAGTGGATAGCAAAGATAGCTGACAGGTACTATGGGAGCCAGTGTCCGTATTGTGAAGGACACATGCTTTATAAGGGCTTCAATGATCTTGCCAGTAATTATCCTGAACTTGCCAAGGAGTGGTCAGAGAAAAATGCTCCAAAGAGGGCTGATGAAGTATTTCCGAAGTCCAGGGAAAATGTCTGGTGGAAGTGCCGTGTATGCGGTTATGAATGGCGGGCAGTCATAGACAGCAGAGTAAAGGGTTCATCCTGTCCGGTATGCTCTGACAGAGTTGTTGTAGCCGGTGTGAATGACCTTGCTACCACGGATCCCGAACTGATATCTGAATGGGACTATGATCGTAATACGATGATTTCCCCGGAACAGGTGCATCGGAATTCTTTGAGGATAGTCTGGTGGAGATGTAGTCGAGGTCACAGATGGCGGGCTAAAATAGCTGACAGAGCCATTGATAAGGAGCCTTGCCATATATGCAGAAAAGAATTTGATAAGGAGTTCCCCGATATCCTTTTGATGCATTACTTAAAGCAGGCAGGATATGAGGTTATCATAGATGAGGAAGAGCTGATTGGCATTCCTCTTGCAAATTACATAAAGGAAAAGAATGCGGTTATTGAATTCTCAAAACCGTTTTATAATACAAAAGACGGATACAGATGGGAGTTTGCGAAGACGCAGCTATGCAAAAACGCAAGAATAAAACTGATCCGTATTCTAAGGCAAAGAGATAAGGAGTTTGAGGACTGCGTATGCATCACAAGGCTCAACGATTCAGATGAAGCACTTGGGGATGCCATAGAACTGGCGCTTCATATACTGAGGATAGAAATAAGCATTGATGTAAAAGCAGACCGACCACATCTATTTGATAAATATACAGCGATAGGGCAGTTATGAGAGAGATCTTGTAGCTGCCTTTTTTATTTGAAAAAGGGAGGATGGAATGGCAAAGAGTATAGAATCGCTAGTAGAAAAAGAAATTCAGAAGGGATCGACGCCGTTAAAGCTCGACAGTGTTATGGTTCCGGTAGAGGGCTTCAGGGATATAGATAGCAGAGAGCGTCTCATCAATATCCTTCAGTATCTTCTCCGGGTGAGAGAGCATAAAAAGCTCATCTGGAACGATACCCTGTCTGCCAACAATGTCTATATGGATGTATTCCTTGGCAAGACAGACTTTCACAGAGCTGCGCTCATTACCGGGCGTGAAGAAATTTATCAGCACATCAACTGGTACGGCGGAAAGCTTAAGCCGGATTATAATGGAAAAACCGTGATAGAGACTGATGTATGCGCTTTTTCCATAGCAGATGATGAACTGGAGAAATGTAAGAAAACCTATGATGGGAAAGAAGCCTATTCTTTCTATTTTGGAAAATATCAGATTCGTTCTCTTTATGCGGATTGCCTTGAGTACAGAAAGAATATGGAATGGGATGAAGTTACACCACATGCCACTGATGAAGGCACACAGCAGGCGGATTATGGAAAATACAGTGAGCTTTTCAGGCTGAATGATGATGTAATCAGAGCAGTTCTTTTTCAGTGCCTTTTACTGGATGATCTTAAGATTGAAAACGGCATGGTATTTGCAAATCTGTATACGATATATTTACTACGGTAGGAACAACAAAACAGTAGATACAGCGATAGGAGCAGTTTTTATATCTCTTCGGAGACGTAAAGGCTGCTCCTTTTTGCGTTATGGAGATTATTATCCGGCAGGAGACCGGAGGAAAGGAACTATATGAGAAAAATATATCTGCGGAGGCTGCTGGTGCCTCCCTGGCTGTGAACATTACCGGAAGATAAACGAAAGACAGGAGGATAATGATGCAGGAAGAAGTAACACAAAAATCTATTGCCCTTGTGATCAGAACCTCCAAACTGACTGCCGATGTGCTTAAGAAAGCCATGATTGCCTATTTGAATCACCTTAAGAACAAACAGGCTAACTGGCATGGAAAGATTTCCGTAAAGAAGCTCATGGGCAAGGATCAGGGTGCGAATACCATGGAAATAACGGAGAATAACATCAAATCTTTTGAGCGTGTTGCGAAGAAGTACAATGTTGATTTTGCCGTGAAAAAAGACAAGACCGTGGATCCGCCAAAGTATGTTGTTTTCTTCAAGGGCAGGGATGCCGACGTGATTGCGATGGCATTCAAAGAATTTGTGCATGGA
>JAFWGA010000059.1 GCA_017515325.1 Blautia sp. | reverse complement strand
GGAGGATTGTGGGTTGCTGCCTGCCAGTGGCAGGCGTTTAGCAACGACCGGTTCTGATGCCCGGTGGGCATCGTATAGAACCGACCGAGCCGGAAGGCGAGACCCGACAGGCGAGACCGCGAAGCGCGGAACAATCCGTAGAATCACTTTTGACTGGAAAATCATATATGAATCAGGAGGATAAAGAAATGACAGATCAGGAAAGAATTGCTATGCTTGAGGAGACATGGGAGCTTGACGAGGGAACCCTGGAAGCGGACACGGTCCTTGCGGATGTGGAGGAATATGATTCTATGGCAAAGCTGTCCCTTATTGTTCTGATGGACGATGAGTTCGCTGTGAAGCTTAGCGGAGATGATATCAAGGGATTTGAGACGGTTTCAGATATTCTGAAGCTGATGGTTAAGGACTAAAGCTTCGTGTGAGGAAGGCCGGACAGCCAACACGGCGTGGGGGTACGGCCAAAGGGAGATTACCATGTCTAACCTCGAAAAATACAACAGGATTTTTACAGATGTGCTCGGAGTCGGTGAGGCTGTGCTGAATGACAGCTTTACCTTTAAAGCGGTCAGTCAGTGGGATTCCGTTGCGCATCTTTCCTTAATATCAGAATTAGAGGATGCCTTTGACGTCATGTTTGAATCGGAGGATATCCTTCATTACGAATCTTATGAAAACGGAAAAAAGATATTGCGCAGATATGGCGTAGAAATCTAGCGGAAGGGTATTTATGAAAGTCTTGGTGCTTGGCAGGGAATATCCAACCACCGCCAATCAGATGTGTGGCAGCTTTGAGCTGGAGCAGGCTCAGATGCTGGCCAGGGCAGGCATGGAGGTTTTCTACCTGATGGTCGACATCAGATCGATCAGAAGAATGAGAAGATTCGGATTTTACTGCAAAATGGAGGATGGGGTCAATCTTGCGGTCTGCAGTATTCCGATTGGCCCCATATTTTCCCAACAGCGGCTAAACAGAATATATGCCCGGTTCAGGGAGAAGCTTATCTTCTGGTTGGCGAAAAAAAAGGGGATACCTGATGTCATCCATGTTCACTATCCATCCCTTTTTCCCTATCGGCTTGTCCAGCCCTGGCAGGAAAAGGGAGTCAAGATAGTCGCCACGGAGCACTGGAGCGCGGTACAATGCAAAACACTGGACGGCTATTGCCTTCAGAATCTGCGGGATTTCGCGGCCAGGGCGGATGCCTTCTGCTGCGTTGGGGCCGGACTACAGACATCGCTCCGTCAGCTTACCGGCAGAAAAGATATCTTCATTGTGCCTAATGTTGTGAACCATGTCTTCAAGCCGGGAAAGATACCGCACAAGGGATTCCGATTTGTCTGTTCGGGCAGACTGGTACCGCTGAAACAGTATGACATGGTCATAGAAGCTTTTGTTGACGTATTTCATGACAATAAAGATGTGTCCCTGACTGTAGCGGGTGACGGATCGGAGGCAGGATGGCTCAGATCCCTCATCGCTGTGAACAAGGCAGAAGACCAGGTTCATATGCCGGGGGCTTTGGCGCGGGAGAAGATGGCCGAACTGATTGCTTCATCGGATGTTCTTGTTGTTTTTAGCCGGATTGAAACCTTCTGTGTCCCGGTGATAGAAGCCTGGGCTTGCGGAAAGCCTGTAATTACTTCAAAAACCACAGTCTTTATGGACAATCCGGATGAAAGACTGGGAATTATCGCAGATTACCGGGATCCTGACTCTTTAAGGGAAGCTTTCCGGCAGATCTATCATTCATACAAGGATTACGATCCGGAATGGATCGCCCGGTATGCGGATATTCACTTCAGCGAAAGGGTAGTCAGCGGGCAGCTCTATGAGATCTACCGGTAGCTGCCTGTCCCTTAACGGTGAAGGAATACGCGGCTTAACAGTTACGCATTTTGTTTGTTTATGATAATACGATATTGAGGGAAAATCATGGAGTCAGGCAGTGGTAGATATTTGCCGCAGCGCAGGACGATAGCGGTCGTTGATCTGTTGGTTTGGTGTTTTACCATGTGGCCGCTTTTCTGGATCTTATGGGTCAGTTTCCAGATGACAGTAGACATATATTTCAGATTCCCGATGCGTGCCCTGATTGCTCTTGTCTTTCTTGCCTTGCTTGAAGTGAAACGAATCGGATCGAATGGCCTTATCTCCTGGTTTTTTTTCATTTGCTTCTGCATCCTCAGCGGCAGACATGGGGTGATAACCGCAGGTTACTATGACGTTATGGCTATCATAGGCGGTGCTGCTTTTTGCCTGTGTATGCAGACGGTAGAAATAGACAAAGAGATTATCTTTAAAGCTTTATTTGGATGTGGTTTTTTCGTAACAATCACCGTTTTGCTTGACGCTACGACACATATTTTTCAGACAAGCCTCCTGGGTATATATACAACAGCCTCAAGGAGAGTCGTTTTAGGCAGGGCAGGGACAATGGTGACGGGCGGAATCATACCCTTTGCCGGTTCTGCAGGAAGCTTTATCTGCGCAGGGCTGGGTGCCTATATCATTTCCCTGAGGGAAAAAAGGCTGACGGTCAACAATGTTGCTGTCCTTGCCTGTTTTTCCACTGCTTTTCTGCTGCTGCAGAAAAGGGCTTTTGTCCTGGATATCGCAGCAGCCTTTTTTGTAATCTGGCTGTGTGGGTTCAGACGGGAAAATGTTCTTCGGATAGATGCCGAGGTATTAGTGCGGATCGTTTTTGCCATGATCGCGATAATTGCATCCAGTATCCTGTTATATTTCCTGGTACCCTTGTTCCGTCATTCTTATCACTCCCTTGTCGCAAGATTCACTACGCAAGACAAAACCTACAGCGGACGGACAATTTTGTATGCCTTGGCCTATTCCCTGTTCAAGAAACACCCTTTCCGGGGAATTGGCTGGGGCGTATTCAGGATGTATTCGAGAAATACTCTTGGTGATTCAAAACAAACCTTTGAGGTTCACAATGTTTATCTTCAGTTATTATGTGAAGCGGGTATCGCCGGATTGGGTTCATTTCTGCTCGCCACGGGCGCTGCTCTGGTAAAGACTCTGAGAAAATACCGGGAACTGATCGTGGAAGGCATCAGAAATGACGAGTTTTATTCTCTTCGGCTGAGCATCTTTTTGCAGGTTTTTTTCCTGGCCTATTGTCTTTCCGGTAATCCTTTATATGACTATAATTTTCTGATCACATATTTTGTGGGTCTTTTGCTTTCCTTCTAGTGGAGACTGGTTTTGGGGAGAATGGGAGTTCCCTGAGAATGAAAATAGGAATCTTAACTTTTTGTAATGCCTATAATCTTGGCGCTGCTCTGCAGTCGTATTCTCTTCAGAAAAAATTACAGGGTTGGGGAAACGAAGTGGAGCTGATCGACTACCGCTGCCCCGCCATAGAGAATATGCATAAATTCCGCCATGTGCTTCGGCCTGGTATGAGACTGAAGCTGAGAATGTATAATCTTCTGTTTAACCTGATTGTGATCAGAAGAAGATGCAGATACAGGCATTTCCGGAGGGATGTGCAAAGAAGCAAGCTATACACGAGGGACACGATTGCGGAAACAAACGGCAGCTATGACCTGTTTATCTCGGGCAGTGACCAGGTATTTAACCTCCTGTTGACGAAGGGAGACCATACCTATTATCTTGATTTCGTGGAAAAGGGAATCAAGGCCTCCTATGCGGCCAGTCTGGGGGTATGCCGGCCAGGTAAGGATGAAGAGTACCAAAAACAGCTTCTGCGCTTTGACTTTCTGTCCGTTCGGGAGAAAAGCACCCAGGATTATTTCCAGGCAGAGCTTGGCGTAGCGGCGGAGCTGATGCCTGACCCCGTGTTTCTTTTCACCGGAGATGAGTGGAAGGCTTTGCTGGACATAAAGGAGAAAAAGAAAAAGGACAGGTATCTGCTCATCTATTGCCTTCCGGAATCAAGGAAGCTGTATCAGATGGCGCATGAGGCAGCAGAGAAAAAAGGGCTGAAGATCTATGTCATCACAAAGGAGCCAAAGGCATTCGGCAGAGCCGACAGAACTCTGACCAATATCGGCCCCCGGGAATTTCTTGAACTGCTGGCCAATGCGGATTATGTCGTGACGAATTCCTTTCATGGCACGGCTTTTTCCCTGATTTTCCATAAAGAATTTTCCATCCTGGTTCCCGATTACGCGCCGGAGCGGGTGACGAATCTCCTGGAATACGCAGGGCAGACAGACAGAGCGGTTTATGACAGTTCACAGATCAGGCTGGATCCTATGGATTATTCAGATACCCAATTGCGCCTGGAGGAAATGAGGCAAAAGGGAATGGCATATCTGAGAAAAATAGGAGCCTGAAGGGGCATGAAAAATATGGCAGGGAGATGGTATGATGGATGCAAAGTGGCAGAAGGGGATTGACCGCCTCATTCACAAAAGAGAGGTGATTGCGGCAGCCGGTGGTCTTGACCGGATCGCAAAGCAGCATTCTTCCGGAAAGCTGACCGCCAGGGAGCGGATGGATGCCTTGTTTGACGATGACAGCTTCTGCGAGTTTAATGATATGATCACTTCCCGGGCGACTGATTTCGGGATGGACAAAAAGAAACGTCCTGGTGACGGCGTGGTTACCGGCTATGGCTATATTCATGGACGGCTTGCTTTTGCCTCCTCTCAGGATTTTACCGTTGAAGGCGGCTCTCTGGGGGAAGCCCAGGCCATGAAGATCTGCCATGCCATGGATAAGGCACTGGAAATGAAAGCTCCTTTTATTTCCATCAATGACAGTGGCGGAGCGAGGATAGAAGAAGGAATCGACGGACTCTCGGGCTATGCGGACATTTTTTATCGGAACACGGCTGCGTCCGGGGTGATCCCCCAGATATCCGTTATCCTTGGGCCTTGTGCCGGCGGTGCGTGTTATTCTCCGGCCATCACAGACTATATTTTCATGACGGAAAAGAACAGCCAGATGTATATCACCGGTCCTGCTGTTGTAAAGTCTGTCACAGGTGAGGTCATCTCATCATCAGATTTGGGCGGCGCCTCGGTGCACAGCAGTACATCCGGCGTCGCTCATTTTGTTTATCCGGATGATCTGTCCTGTCTGAACGGTGTCCGGCGTCTTCTGGGCTATCTCCCGCAGAATAACGAAGACAAACCCATGCATGTGGAGGGGATTCCCAGGGATAACAGCCTCCTGCTTGGCGATATTGTCCCTGTGGATTCCCGAAAGCCCTATGATGTCAGGAAAGTGATTCATACCTTTGTGGATGAAGGGAGCTTTTTGGAGATCCAGGAGGATTTTGCGAGAAATCTGGTGATAGGATTTGCCCGGCTTGATGGCGATACCATAGGGATTGTGGCCAATCAGAGCCAGTTTATGGCCGGAGCCCTGGAGATCAACGCTTCTGATAAGGGAGCCCGCTTTATCCGTTTCTGTGACTGTTTTAATATCCCCATTCTCACCCTTGTGGATGTCCCGGCCTTTCTTCCCGGCAGCCAGCAGGAGCATGGCGGTATCATCCGCCACGGCGCGAAGCTGCTTTTTGCCTATTCTGAAGCGACGGTTCCCAAGGTGGGACTGATTATGCGTAAAGCCTATGGCGGGGCCTATATCGCCATGAACAGCAAGGGAACAGGCGCTGACCTGGTGTATGCCTGGCCCATCGCGGAAATTGCCGTCATGGGAGCCGCCGGCGCGGTCTCGATCATCGGCAGGAAAGAGATCGAAAGGGCGGAGGATCCTTCCGCGAAGAAGGAGGAGCTGCTTGATGAATACAACAGGAAATTCATGAACCCTTATATTGCCGCAGAACATGGCTATGTGGACGAGGTGATCCTTCCGGAGGAGACGAGGACAAGGATAGCCGGCGCCTTCAGGATGCTTAAAACAAAGGAAAGAAGCCTGCCGAAAAAGAAGCATGGGAATATTCCGCTATGACGGCGCATAAAGAGGTATGACAAATGGAAACTGAGAAGATCCTGGCAATGGCTGTAGCTGCTGTTGCCGAGGAAAAGGGTGTGCAGCCAAAGCATGTGAGGGTTCTCTCCTTTAAAGAGATACAGAAAAGCAGTCTGGAGAAATTCATAGAAGACAATCATATTTCCTATCATAAATATCAGCTGGAGGATTCTTAGAACATGAGCAAGTATCGCATTACCTTAGAGGGAAAGACCTACGAGATGGAGATCGAGCTTGTCCCTGAAAATGCAGGGGCTAAGCCTGTGGGGAAAAAGGAATACAGGGAATTCAAGGGTAATGACGTCACTGTCAATGTGATGGATCCCTCCAGCCAGAAGAAAACGGTGTACAATACGGGGGCAGTGAGGGCTCCCATGCCGGGAACGGTGATCCGGATAGAAAAGGATGAGGGGAGCACGGTAAAAGCCGGAGAGCTTGTCCTGATCCTTGAGGCCATGAAAATGGAGAACGAGATCCTTGCCCCGGCGGACGGAAGGATTACAAGTATGAATTGCCGGACCGGCGAGACTGTGGCCAGCGGGGATCTGTTATTTGAGGTAAAGTGAGGCTGTCTATGGATGAACTGTTTGAAGTCAGAAAGCCCCTGTTCCTTACCGATACCATTCTCCGGGATTCCCACCAGAGCCAGGCAGCCACAAGGATGAAGCTGGAGGATATGCTTCCGGCCTGTGAGGTGCTAGATACCATGGGATACTGGTCCTTGGAGTGCTGGGGCGGGGCGACCTTTGATGCCTGTATGCGCTTTCTCCACGAGGATCCCTGGGAGAGACTGAGGGCCTTGCGACGGGCTTTGCCCCATACCAGACTGCAGATGCTGCTCAGGGGGCAGAATCTTTTGGGATACCGGCATTACGCGGATGATATGGTGGATGCCTTCTGCCGCAAATCGATTGAGAACGGTATAGATGTTGTGCGTATTTTCGATGCCCTGAACGATGTCCGGAACATGGAAAAGGCGATCACAGCAGTAAAGAAATACGGTGGGATCGTAGAAGCGGCCTTGAGCTACACGACAAGTCCTGTCCACAACGAGGACTATTTTGTGGAAAAGGCGGTCCTGCTGGAGCAGATGGGGGCGGATACGATCTGTATCAAGGACATGGCGAATCTTCTGCTTCCTATGGACGCCTACAGCCTGGTGAAGAAGCTGAAGGAAAGGCTGTCCCTCCCCGTACACCTTCATACCCATAATACAACGGGAACCGGAGATATGGTTTATCTCATGGCTGCCATGGCAGGGGTGGATATTGTGGACTGCGCTTTGTCTCCGTTTGCCAACGGAAGCTCTCAGCCTGCCACAGAATCCCTGGTGGCGACACTGCGGGGAACCCCGAGAGATACCGGCCTGGATCTAAAGAAGCTGGGAGAGGCTGCTGCGCAATTTAAAAAAGTGGCGGCAAGGATGGAAAAGGAGGGAACCATCAGCTCAAAGGTGCTGCGTGTGGATCCCAACACCCTTCTCTACCAGGTTCCCGGCGGGATGCTGTCAAACCTGATATCCCAGCTGAAGCAGGCCAATGCGGAGGAACGATTGGAAGAGGTCCTGGCTGAGGTACCCAGGGTCCGCAGGGATTTCGGCTATCCGCCTTTGGTTACGCCAACCAGTCAGATCGTTGGCACACAGGCTGTTTTGAATGTCCTGGCGGGAAGATACAGAAGCTTTACCAGGGAATCCAAGAGCCTTCTGCGAGGGGAGTATGGCGATCTGCCCGGAGAAGTCAATGAAAATATCCGGAGGATGGCCATTGGGGATGATGAGCTGATCACCTGCCGACCCGCTGATCTTCTGGAGGATGAGCTGGACAGGGTCAGGGAGCGCTACCATGATATTGCCAGGACAGATGAGGATCTGCTGAGCTGTGCTATGTTTGAACAGGTCGCCCCGGAATTTATCAGAAAAAGAGACGACCTGGTCGTGCATGAGATTGACGTTGACTGGCTGCATGGATGAGGAGACAGGAATGCTAACGGGAAAGGTCTGCATTGTGACCGGAGGAAGCCGCGGGATCGGGAAGGCTGTCTGCCAGGTCTTCGCCCAAAATGGCGCACTTGTGTATGCAGTTGCCACCAGGGAAGGCTCCGTGGAGGAGTGGGCCGGGGAGTTTAACAAAGACGCTAAGGGAGAGGTCCGCTCTCTCTATTTTGATATCTCGGACGAAAGAGCGGTGACAGAGGGGATTGGTAAGGTCAGAAGAGCCTGCGGCCATATCGATGGACTGGTTAACAATGCCGGCGTGGAGTTCAATGAACTGATCGGCATGATCAGCCATAGAAATATGGAGAAAATGTTTTCCGTCAACGTCTACGGCACAATCTATATGCTGCAGACGGTCAGCAGGATCATGGGACGTCAGGAGACGGGGGGCAGCATTGTGAATATTACCTCCATGACTGCTTTGCGGGGCAATAAGGGACAGCTTGTCTATTCGGCTACAAAGGGCGCTGTGATTTCCCTCACCAAATCCGCGGCAAAAGAGCTGGCGGCAAAGAGAATCCGGGTGAATGCCATCGCACCAGGACTGACCAATACGGACATGATGAAGCAGGCGGATCCGGAAAAGCTGAAGAGCAGAATCAGCAATATCTGTATGGGACGGCTGGCAGAGCCGGAGGATATCGCGAAGGCATGTCTTTTTATGGTTTCTGATCTTTCTGTCTACATTTCCGGGCAGGTGCTGGCCGTGGACGGATGCACGATCATGTAAAGGAGACGGAATTGAAAGTACTGTTTTTTACCCTGGTAGATATCAGGACGATCCATTTCCATGCCATCTATGAGGATCTCCTGAGAGAACTGGCGGGACAGGGGAATGAGATTACCATTATTTCCCCGATTCAAAGGAGACATGGCAAAGAGACCTATCTCATCGAAGAGGATATCTGTACCATTCTCAAAGTGAAAACCGGAAATATCCAGAAAAGCAATAAGATTGAGAAGGGGATAGCTACCGTCCTGATTGAACCACAGCTAAAGAGGGCGATCAAAACATATCTGTCCGACAGAAAATTTGACCTGATCTTATATTCCACTCCCCCCATCACCTTTCTCGGTGCCATCGATTATGTCAAACGCCGGGATCATGCAAAGACCTATCTCCTGTTAAAGGATATCTTTCCTCAGAACGCTGTCGATATCGGCATGTTGTCAAAAACGGGTCTGATGGGAATGGTCTATCGGTATTTCAGAAGGAAGGAAAAAAAACTCTATGCCGTTTCTGACCGAATCGGCTGCATGTCCCAGGCCAATGTTGATTTTCTTTTGAAGCATAATCCGGAAATAGATCCATTGAAGGTGGAGATCAGCCCCAATAGTATTGAGGTGGTTGACCGATCGATGGATCCGGAGGGCAGGAAGGCCTTCAGAAACAGATATGGCATTCCCTTAGATAAAAAGGTTATCGTTTATGGAGGAAACCTTGGGAAAGGGCAGGATATCTCCTATCTGGTGGACTGCATTGATCGCTGCGGGTGCATCGATGACATCTTTTTTCTGATTGCCGGGGCCGGAGGAGAATATGGGATTCTGGAGAATTTTGTCAGTCAGAAGTCTCCCCGGAATCTGAAGCTGATGTCATGGCTGCCCAAAGAGGATTATGATGCCATGGTCTATGCCTGCGATATCGGATTGATCGTCCTTGACCACAGGTTTACCATTCCGAATTTTCCCAGCAGATTGCTGACCTATATGCAGGCACGGCTGCCGGTCCTGGCCCTTACGGACCGGAATACGGATCTTGCCCATATTGTTGTGGAAGGCGGATTTGGCTGGTGGCGGGAGAGCAGTGATCCGGCTCAATGTGTCGAAATCCTGAAGGAGATGGATAAGCTGGCCCCTGAAGAATACAGAAGGATGGGGGAACGGGGCTATCAATATCTCTGCGAACATTATCATGTGAAGCAGGCAGTCAGGCCGATCCTGGACTTCGCGGCAGAGTCCGGGGCTGAACAGAGCTGCCGGTAAATTTAGTAAAGGAAATGAATCATATGGTTTTAGCAGACAGATCAGTTTGTACCGGTTGCGGCGCCTGTATGCAGGCATGTCCGAAACAGGCGATCAGAATGGAGGAGGACAGGGAGGGCTTTCCGACACCGGCCATCTCCCAGGAGCTATGTGTCGAGTGTGGGCTATGCCAAAAGGTCTGCCCGGCCATCCAGATGCCGCAGACCCGGCCCGTATCCGCCGCCTATGCAGCACAGATTCTGGACAGGGAAGTGTTGAAGGACTCTACCTCCGGCGGTCTGTTTACCGCCTTTTCCCGGGAAATCTTTAAGCGGGGAGGAGTTTGCTACGGCTGTGCCTGGGATCAGGAATATCATGCGCTAGTATGTAAGGCAGAAAACGAGGAAGAAATAAAGCCTATGCGCGGCTCAAAATATGTCTGGAGCTGGGCGGGCGATACCTTTCCGGAAATAAAAAGCTATCTGGAAGAGGGAAGGCCGGTTTTGTTTACCGGTTTGCCCTGTCAGCTGGCCGGTTTAAGAAAGTATCTGAGAAAGGATTATGATAATTTCTTTTCTTTATGTTTTTTCTGCGGAGGGAGTCCCAGTCCCTTTGCCTTTCATGAGTACCTGAAAACCCTGACAAAGAAGGTTCCCCTGGATCAACTGAAGTTTAATGCCCGGGATAAAGAAAAATATGGAGTGGGCGTGCATATTACCTATCAGACCCCCAAGGGGAAGGCCTGCGACACCTATTTAGGAAACGCTTTTTACTACTCCTTTTATACCAAGGTGGTAAACCGGCGATCCTGTTATCAATGCCCCTATCGGTATGAGCATCGTGTGGAAGACCTGACGATGGGAGATTACTGGGGAGTCAGACAGTTTCATGATGAGTTTGACATAAAGGCGGGAGTTTCCGCTCTTCTGGTCAATACGGAGAAAGGCCGGGAGCTCCTGGATTCTGTCCGGGATCAGCTTCAGCTGTCACCGACAGAAATCGCCAATATAGCAAAGGCAAATAATCTTACCCTGGGCGAGCAAAAGAAGATTTATCCAATTCCGGCATTCCGGGACGATTTCTTTGAAGTGCTTCACAGAAAGGGCTGGAAGGCCGCAGAAAGAAAATATCTTCTGGACAAGTCCCGGCTGATGGTTCTGATCCTGGAAAAAACCCCGCCCCGGTACCGTAAAACTCTCAGAAGGATGATCAGTATTGTGAGAAGAAAGGGCAGAAATGGTTAATGTATGTGGTGTGACTTTTGATCATACGGTAAACTACGGCAGTTGTCTGCAGGCATATGCACTCAAGACGGCCATAGAAAAGCTCCAGGTCGGCGGGGAAAGCTGCCATTATGATCTGCTTCCCCTCAGGAAATTTACGAAGGAAGAGGAACCGAGTCCTTCGGACCCTACTGAGAGCATTCCTGAGAAAAAGCATATAAAAAATCCGTTGATCCCATTATATTACAAGGTGAGATATAATCTGTCCGTCTTCTGTTTCTACGGGAGACGCCGGTTTTCGGCCTTTGAAGATGAATACATGACCTATGCAGATTGTCACTCCAGGAAAGAGCTGCCATCACTCAATGATGTCTATGACGCCTTTGTCTGCGGAAGTGATGTGATCTGGAATTTTAATTACACGAATGGAGCTTCCGTTTTTTTTCTTGACTTTGCGACAAAATACGCTTTCTCCTATGCGGTCAGCTTTGGCGTTAATGTATTATGGAACTACAGACATAAACCGGAATTAAGCGCCAGGGCGGAAGATATCTATCGGGAGAATATTCCCCATCTGCGTCAGGTAGGAATCAGGGAGGCGCATGTGGCCGACTATGTCAGGAAATTTACAGACAGTCCTGTTGTCCCGGTTTGCGATCCGGTATTTCTGCTGAAGGCTGAAGAGTGGGAAAGGATCGCAGTCAATGCAGCAAAGCCCAAGAAATATATTTTTTTCTATACCACCGAGACACGGGATATTTATGATGAAATCCTGAGAAAAATAAAAAAGGATACAGGCCTGCCTGTCATCAAGGTCGCATGGCTGGGCTCAGATGCCCTTAAGCAGCGGGCTTTTGCCAATCCAACTCCCCAGGAGTGGATTGACCTGATTAAAAATGCGGAATATGTTGTGACCAACAGCTACCATGGAACCCTGTTTTCCATCATTTTCAGGAAAAAATTTTATACCATGATACGGGGAAAAAGGGAGAACAGCTCAAATAACAGGTTTTATCCCCTCATGGAAATATTAGGCTTATCTGATCGTGTCATTAATGAGGTTCCTGAGACCATCGATCCAGATTATCCGGACTATGATCTTGCCCATGCGAGACTGGACGATCTGGTGGAGCATTCTCTGGGTTTTTTGCGCAGCAATCTGGAAGCGGCATATCAGGAAAAGCAGGAAGGGCATTAGGAGCAGACCATGATCAGTATAGTCATGCCGGTATATAACGCTGAAAAATATCTGAGAACCAGTATCGGTTCCGTACTAAAACAGTCTTATCCTGATTTTGAATTAATAGCGGTAAATGATGGCTCCACAGATCAATCGTTTCAGATCCTAAAGGACTGTTCAGAGGAAGACAAAAGAGTCAGAGTGATCGATCAGGCAAACGCAGGACCTTCAAAGGCGAGAAACGCCGGTATCGATGCAGCCAGGGGCGAATGGCTGTATTTTATGGATGCGGACGATTGGATAGAGCAGGATATGCTTGAGAGCGTCCTGCGGGATTCGGCAGGCGCTGATGTCGTCATTTTTGGCCGGGAGAAGCATATTGAAGGTCGTCATCCCAGGAGGGGAAAGGCTGTCCTTATCCCTGAAACGGTATCCTCCGACCAGGAAATGGGAGTTTTCTTAACGGGGCTGCTGAAAAAGGCTTACAAAGACTGCTACTTTAACTACATCTGGAACAGGCTGATCTCGGTCTCGGTCATCAGGCAGAACAAAATACGCTTTGATGAGACGATAAAGCTGGGGGAGGATTTCCTTTTCAATACGCAACTCCTGAAGGCTACGCCAAGGATCAAGGTGATGGACAAATGCCTCTACCACTATTATGTGAGAGGAAAATCCTCCCTGGTCAGCAGATTTTATCCGGATGAGCTGCAGAGAAGAAAGCTGATGTACGCATCTATGAAGAGCCTTTACCAGCACTACCATGTCTATGAAAGCTGCAGAGCTGATCTGGAACTGCGGGAAGGGAGAAATACGCAGTTCGCCATCACAAAAATAAACTATCCCACCTGCCCCCTTGACGCACAAGGCAAGATCAGATATCTTGACGGCTTTCTGAAGGATGAAAGAAGAGATTTTCTGCTGCAGTACCTGTCACGGCTGAAGGGAAAGAAAATGGCACTTGAACGGGTTCTGGTGAGAATCGGGAACCCTCTGTTTCTGTTATGGTTTATGGAAAGAAGCTTTGAAAAAGAATAAGGCTTGCGGCCTGTCCGTCCTGGCAGGCCGCAAGCCTTATTCTTTCCAATAATCCGGGGAGAGTTCGCTTCGTGAGTCATTGATTCTGTACTCTGCGCCAGCCATGGCCTCTCGAAGTACAGCAAAGATCATTTTGAAATCTACGATAAAGCTGCAGTTTTCGATATACCAGATATCATTCTCGAACTGATCCTTCCAGGACCAGGTTTTCAGTGGTTTTAAAGAAACACAGGCTAAGCCTGGCCTGACTTCATGCCTTGCCATATGCCGCCTGGTATAAAAAGGGAGATATTCCACAAGCAAAGGCCTTGGACCAATGATGCTCATTTTCCCGGTAAAAATACAAAAGAGTTCCGGCAGTTCATCTAATGAAAAACGTCTGATCAATCTGCCAAAAGAGGTGATTCTTTGTTCACTTGGCAGCAAGTGTCCGTCCTTCCCTTTTTCGTTGGTCATGGAACGGAACTTGTATAATTTGAATACCTGGCCGTTGCGCCCTGGCCGTTCCTGGGCAAACAAAGCCGGTCTTCCATGTATGGCCAGTTCGAGAATCCAGATGATGAGGAGGACAGGGCTTAACACGATAATGGCCAGGCCGCTTAAAAGGATATCGAACAGTCTCTTTACATATTTTGTGTAAATGGTCTTTCTGACCACAGGCATTCTTTCTGCTTCCATAGTATCAGCAGTTGCCTCCCCTCTGCAAACAAATGCTTATCATATGCGCGGAACAATCCGCAGGAATCATTTTTGGCAGTAGTATCCTGTCCTATATTACTTCGCCGGATTCCCTTTGACAATTGCGCCGGCGGCTACATCTGAGACAACGACGGAGCCCATGCCGACGAGGGCTTTGCTGCCAATGTGTTTCCCGTTTCGGATGGTACTGTTTCCGGAGATGAAAACCTGATCCCCGGTTGAGGAGCTCCCGAACATGATGGATTCTCCTACGATAAAGGTATCTTCCCCTATCGTGACATTATGAGAGATAAAGGTGCTGTTATCGATTCTACAGCCTCGTCTGATCAGAGTATTGTCGATAGCTCCTCTGGCGATCACAGTCAGGGCACCGATCTGAACATCGTCTTCTATCACGACGCCCCCGAATTGTGGCATGGTTAAGGCATGTCCCTTTTCATTCCGGTCTGTCGACAGACCGTCTGCTCCGATTACGGAATTTTCACGGATGATGACATTTGAGCCGATATGAACCTCTCCGACCAGCTTTGTCCCGGCGCCCACATAGCAGTTGTCACCAAGCTCAGCTTCGCCGCCAATATAGGCTCCCGGGAGAATGCTGCAGTGATTTCCGATTTTTGCGGTTTTCGCAATGAATGCCCCGTTGACCAGTTCAAAATCTTCAACGGGAGGATAGTAGGTGATGGCATTTTCCGCATAAAAGCTGCAATAGCGGGTATGAGGCCAGCTGCACCGGTATACGGCATGCCTGGCTTCTATCTCCTCGGGAACCGCTATGGATTCCGGCCAGAAGATCAGGCATTCCTCACACTGGGTAAAGGCAGCGGCCTCAGTTATGTGATCATGCATAATAAACATGACAGCATGATTTTTGGGATGATTCAAAGAGGCTGGACGGACAACGTCAAAGCTCTTGCCCGGGACGTATTTTCCGGCACTTATCCTGAAATATTCTTTCATTCTTCTGCTCCTATAATGAACACATAGTTTGTCGTGGCTGTTCCCCCGATGTTGAGCATCATGCCATTGCGGGCTTTTCTGACCTGGTATTCCCCGGCGATGCCGTTTATCTGCCTGTAGAGATCCAGCATCATCCTTACGCCTGACGCTCCAACCGGATGGCCGCAGCCGATCAGGCCTCCTGAAGGGTTGACAGGCTTCTCCCCATCGAAAGCGATCAGATGGCTTTCCACGGCCTGGTATTCCTTTCCGGGTTCGGTCAGGCCGAAGGCGGACAGGGAAGCATATTCGGAAGAAGTAAAGCAATCATGGGTTTCAAAGACATCCATATCCTCCACGGCCATGCCGGCTCTTTTATATGCATCCAGACAGGCCTGTCTGGTCCAGGGGAGCAGATAGGGGCTGTTTTTATTGTCAGCCATCTTCTTTTCAAACAGCAGAGGAGCCGTCCTGTGTCCATACCCCTTAATGACGGGTTTTCCCCAAAAGCCCTTTTCCTTGAGATAGCTTTGGGAACACAGCACAATGACAGCAGCTCCGTCTGTCACCTGAGAGCAGTCAGAGACACCCAGGCGGCCGCCTACCAGGGGATTGGTCTGGGTGCCTCTCGTGCTTGCCTGATCATAGCTCATGAACCACTTTCTTGTCTGGGCAAGGGGGTTTCTTTTGGCATTTGCATAGTTAAGCACACTGATTCTGGCCAGGGCATCCATGTAACGCTTTTCATCCAGCTCTGGGTATTTCTTTAAGGTTTCGTCAGCCAGTCTGCCGAAGAGCCTGGGAAAGGGCAGGTCGATCCCTTTTCCTTCTTTGGCATAGTAGGCAGCCCGACCCAGATAGCTGCCCCCGATGCGCGATTCTACCGTTTTCATCAGCTCCCAGCCTACCACGACACAGACATCGTATTCCTCTGCCCTGATCTTGGTAGCCGCCGCATCGATAGCGGCGGAGCCTGAAGCGCATGCTGCTTCATATCGGGCTGAGGGAAGACCATAGAAGGCCGGATCAACCTCCGTCAGGAAAGCTCCCAGATGTCCCTGGTCAACATATTTTTCAGCGATGAAATTTCCGATAAAACAGGCGATACGGTTTTCCCTGTTGAGGCAGGACACGTCGTCGAAGGTCAGGCCGGCTGCCTCCAGCCCGTCAGCCACTGCTTCTTTGAGCAGAGCTGCCATGCCTTTTCCTTCTTTTGTCCAGTTTCTCTCAAAATCGGTCTGGGCTCCGCCAAGAATGTATACCCTGTTCATCGGATTTTCCTCCCGGATTTAAAATAAATACGGTAGTCATATCTGGATGGCTTTATCGCCGCAAGCAAATGAGTCAGGTCGACTTCCCGGCATATCTGCGGCAGCCGCTCCCGGATGAGCCCAGGAACATCTGCCACAGCAGCGAGAGCCTGGTACATAGCCAGGGGAGGACACCAATTGAAACCCGTCGCCATCACATCGTCTGCCGATTCAATACTGAATCCGACCTCTTTTGCCGCATAAAGACTGTAGATGATGTATTTCAGAAGGAAGGAGAGACAGATTTCAGCCTCCAGACTGTGGTTTTTTACCAGTTCTTCAAAGGCCTTCTGATAATCTCCTTCCGACAGGTATTGCTTCATTTTGTCAGCGAAGGGGAAGACATAAGGGATCACGTCGCGATAAAAGCCGGTGTTAATATCATACACGGTGTCTCTTGTGAATCCATTTTCATAGTGTATCCTTTGATAGAGGCCGCAACCGCTTTTTCTGCCGAGTTTGCCATCGGCGGCTAAGCCCTTTGCGAAACCAGGGAGAAGAAATGTCCTGTGGGCATAATCGCAGGTGTTCTCATAGATATTGTCCACGATTGCCTTGTGGACATCAAGGCCCACAAAATCGGAAGTAGCCAACGGAGGCATGGAACGGCCGGTAAAGGGGCCAAGCAGGGCGTCTATATAGTCGATTCCCCCATTGTCCTTAAAACGTTCGGCGTACTGAAGGGCTTCATTGATGAACTGGAAACCGATACGGTTGCCCAGAAAAGCGGGAGAGTCCTTTACCTCGACCACGGTTCTGTGCAGGACGGAGGCAAGATACTCCTTCAGCTCATCCTTTAAGGCGGAATTGCTGTATTCCGTCGCTGTCAGTTCACACAGAGGGAGCGTATAAGGGGGATTAAACATATGGATCCCGAAGAAGCGCGACCGGAGCTTCTGGGGATAGCACCGGGCAAGTTCAGTGATCGACAGGCCGGATGAACCGGTACCGGAAACGGCATAGGGCAGCATAGCTTTGCCTACGCGTTCGGCGATCTGTGTTTTTACCCTGATATCCTCCTTGCTGCTCTCAAAGATCAGATCGGACTTGCCGACGCATTCCTCCAGCATGGAAAAATCAGCAGGGATAAGGTTTTTGGCAATGGCGTCGGCTTTTACGGACATGACAATGCGGGGAATTGTATTCTGCACCTTTTTCATACTGCGCCCAAGACAATATACTCTGGCACAGCCGAAGGAAGCAAATATACCGGCGATATTGGCGCCCATTGTACCGGTCACGCCGATAACGGTGACTGTTCTGATATTCATAAGTCGTTCTCCATCCAGCAAAGTGGCCTGACACGAAGCGGCAGCGGGGTTCAGTTACGGGCGATATTCTCTGATCAGAGCGAAAGCCTCGGCTGCGTAAAAGCCGGCAGTGGAGCCCCTCAGTCTTGCCAGGGCTTCAACCGCCTCCGGTGAGCGAGGGTCGGGAAAGGCGCCAAGCTGAGACCGGTAACAGCGGAAGGCTTCTATTTTCTTTTCCAGGTATTCTGATATATTGACGTATGTGTTGGGGATAAAGGCATTTGCACCGTGGGGAATATTCCATTCCGTTTCGGACAGGCATTCAAAAGAATAGACCAGCCGCGGGGCGAAGGAGTATTTAGGACGAACCGCTACCATTACGGCTTCGGCCACCACCCTGTGATCCTTCTGCATGTCCCCGAAATGGGGGATAAAGACCACATCCGGCTTTTCTGCCTTCATGACCTCCAGGATCTTTCCGTTCACTTCATGCCTCATGACGCTTTCCAGTATCACACAGGGAAACTGAAGGAATATGGTGTTTCTGATGCCCAGGATCCCGTGGCTTTCCTTGATTTCCGGGTAGATGATGTGCGGCCAGTTCTGACCTTCTTCCATCCTGAAATCGTATACCGGGGGCAAGGGGCTGGTGACGATGCATACCGATACCTCAGCTCCTTCGGCAACATATCTTGCTAAGGTTCCGCCGCAGCCTAATATCTCGTCATCCGGATGAGGCGCAAAAACTAATATCTTCAAGGGACAGTCACCTCCGTTTGTCACGGTTCAGCTTCGTGGTTCTTTCCGGCAGGCTCGTTTTACCGCCAAGTCAGGCCGCTGCTCATTGTCTGGAGCTTCGGCTTGAAAAAGCCTGAGCTGTGCGTATATTTTTCTTCTGTGGATCGCTCCCGCCAGCATTTTTCCGGGATGGATTTTTTGGCGTTTTCCTTTGAGAATATTGACCAGATAGCCCAGGCCAAAATAGAGCCAGCCGATGGGCAGCAGGAGCCGGTATTTGTGGGAAGCAGGCCATTTCAGGGTTACGATCCGGTTGATCGAGGAAAAAAACTGTTGGAGGATATTGGTATTTCCCACTCCGTTTTTTCCCCTTGAAGAAATGATATATGTCTGGTTGCTTCTTTCCGCGTCCTTAATGCCGAAATTCCCGCTCGCCAGCATGTCCTGGATCAGGGACTGCAGGAGTATGCCGGGTTCGCTTACGGAAGCCCATTTACGGGGGGGCGCTCCCAGATAAAAGCAAGACAGCATGGTAAGGATCTTTGCAAACTCCCATAAGCCGACATCTTTCAGCTTCTTCTCAAAGATAGCGGTGAATTCCTCTTCTCCGAGAGAATTTTCAAACACTGCCCAGTCACATAAATGCCGCAGACCGATCCCTTCTCCGGTCAGATGATGGCTGGTGTGCAAAAGCAGAATGAGGCCATGGTGAAAGGGGGAAGGAACGATCATATCTGTTTCCCCTTTCCCATAAGGCCGGGACTGGGTATAGATATCCTCCAGGTAGCTGTCGATCATTCTTCCGGGGCTTCCGTCAGGCATTCCCGGCAGCTGAAAATGCATTTCAAAAAAAACGATAGGGTTCAGATATACGATATGCTGTGGATTCTTTTCATTCAGACGGGTAAACCCCTGTGTTTCCAATATCCGGCCGACCGTCGCAAGTTGCTTGTCTTCTACCAGGAAGTCTACATCGCCCATTTCGCGCAGATAGGGATCAGGATAATATTCTGCCGAGGCAGCGCCCTTTAAGATGACATAGGGAATCCGGGCCTTTGTCATCCATTCGTGCAGTAATTCGTGATATTGAAAAATCCGTATATTATTAGCGGCAAGCCGATGTGCCGGATTTTTCCATTTTTCGATACCGGAGCGGTACAGGCTGTTCCGGGCCAGGGCGTGATAGACCATGAGAAGGACTCCCTGCACGTCAGCTTCGGCCATGATGCTGTCCAGGCCGGTGATATTCTCAGGCATGGCATGCCGGAAGAGGGCATGAGACAGTAAGGAAAGCAGGTTTTTTTGTGAGGGTGTCATAATTGTCGGTAATACCTCTTTTTCATTACGGGTTCGGAACGGTTTAGCATTCTTCGTTTCTTTGCGCCAGCTCCTCCAGCGCGGAGAAGGTAATCTTTCCGTAGTCGTTGCGCGGGATCTCATCGATGACGAAAAGGCGGAAGGCCGAACGGTGCAGATTTGTTTTTGCGCTGATAAAGGGAACAACCTCGTCCCTGAGTGTGGCGTCCGTAGTGAAGATATTCATCCGCTTGTCGTCGCCGGCGCATACAAAGTCTGCCTTTGGATACCGGGTTTTCAGGATCCGCTCGATTTCATCCAGGCTTACCCGCAGGCCGAACAGCTTCAGAAATCTGCCTTTGCGGCCGATGATGAAATAAAAGCCCTCCTGATCACGCCTGGCGATATCGCCGGTGTGGTATTCGCCGCGAAACTTGTCGTCCTTCAACAGATCCTCGCGGCATACGGCATAGCCCATGGTGACGTTGGGACCGCGGTAGCCCAGCTCGCCGGTGACGGTACCGTCCTCGTTTGGCACTTCGTCCAGCAGGAAGAGCTCTCCATGGGGGATAGCCTTGCCCACGCTGCCGATTTTATCCAGGGCCTTTTCCGGATCCAGGAATGCCATACGGGCGCTGGTCTCGCTGGTGCCGAAGGTGGCGCAGAAGCGCCTGCCGCTGTTCCTGCAGAAAACGGCGATCCATCTGAACATTTTGTCCGTCAGCTTGCCGCCGCCCTCGGCCAGGGTTCGCAGCTTCGGAAGATCCATCCTGTCGAAGCCGATGCGCCGCATTATCTCATAGCTGAAGGGCACGCCGCAGAAGCTGGTACCTTCATTGACACGGATGAATTCCCAGAAATCCGGATCCGTCAGGTTGGCCTTGACCATCAAGACGGAAGCACCGACCACCAGGTGGCTGTTGATGACGTTCAGACCCATGGTATAATTCATGGGCAGATCACAGATGCCCACCTCGTTTTTCGACCAGTTGAAGACTTTTGCCACGTTCTCGGCGTTGGCCTCCAGGTTGCCGTACCTGTGTCTCACAAGCTTGGGGCTGCCCGTGGAGCCCGAGGTTGTCAGCAGCAGGGACAGCTTTTCGTTCAGGGCATAAGGGGCGTAACCGGTTTTAAGCAGGACGTAACCGCAGTCTTCATGCACCGTTTCCCCGCCGATAGCCTCACGCATGCTCGCAGGGACCCAGTAATAGCAGGGACGGTAAACGGTTTCCAGATTATGGCGCAGCCCCTGATCCAGACCGGCGCTCAGCAGCAGCGGCACCTGCCGGTTATTCTCAAAGGCCAGGTAACCCAGCAGGGCCCCGGCACTGTTCTGACACAGGCAGAAGATCACGCATCGGGGCAGGCCGAGGGCTGCAAATGCCTCGACCGCGCCGCAGACCTCGCCATAGGTCAATGTATGGCCGGAATCGTCCTTTATGGCTGTCTTTCCCTGATCATGTTGATCGATATTCAGAAACAACACTTACACCCCCTATGCATCCGTGGCTGCTTTCTCTTTCCTGTCATTGAGATTATACCCATCCACGAAGTATTCATCCGTATGCACAAGGGGAAGAATATCCGGGATGTTCAGCTTCAGGGCTACCGTTGCCCAGGAGAGACCCACGCCAAAGCCGCAGCACAGCGCGTTGACCTGTCCCTTTGTCATGTCCCCGTAGTGATGTACCAGCGTGATGGGGATACTGGCGGAGGACGTGTTGCCGAATTGATTCATTGACAGCAGCATCTTCTCCGGCGGGAAGCCGGTTTTTTTGGTGATACGTTTCAGAATCATCAGGTTGGCCTGGTGCAGGATGAGGCAATCGTAATCCTCCGGCCTTGTGCCAAGCTCAGCCATGTAATCATTGATCTGCACGGGTACCCGATTGGTGGCAAAGGTGAAGACGTCAATATCCTTCATCGTGGAGTTGGTGAACATGCCAGGGGGTGCCTGGGGGTTCCGCCAGCTGCCATAGGGAGCAAAGATCGCCTGGTAGCCGTTGCCATCGGTGTTCTGGGCAAAGGCCAGGGTATTGTCTGCATCCCCTCTTTCCAGCAGAGTGGCGGTGCCCGAATCCCCAAACAGCATAGCGGCAGAATGCCCGGTCTTGCTTTTCGTGCCCTCCATGAATTCACGGGCAGAGGTATCTCCGGCCAGCAGCAGGCCATATTTCGTGCTGCAGGTACTCATTATGCTGGAACAAATGCTTAAACCATAGACGAAACCACTGCAGCCCAGATTCACGTCAAAAGCGATCAGATTCTCGCCAAGCCCCAACCGCTTCTGCAGCACACAGGCTGTCGCAGGAATGCGGTAATCACTGGTCTGGGTAACATAGACCAGGACGCCAATCTTATTTCTGTCGATGCTCCTGGCTGTCAGCAGCGCGTCTGCGGCGGCAAAGCAGAAATCGGAGGAGGTCTGCCGGCCGGAGGCAGAGTATCTTCCTTCAACGCCTGTATTTTTGATAAACTTATCAATGATTTCCGGCTTTTCGTCCGACAGATCATGCAGCGACTCCCATTGATGAGAAACCGCTGCCGCTATGCCGGTAACCTGAATCGAACTAACCCTCGTCAGCATTTTTTATCTCCTTACGATGCCGTCATGCCTCCATCTACAGGCAATGTCACTCCTGTGATGAACCTTGCGGCGGGACTGATCAAAAAAGCAATGGCATTTACCACGTCCTCCGTCTTCCCGATCCCAAGATACTGCCGTCTTTTCAGGTTCTGATTCGCCTCACCGTCCTCGCCGCCATAATCGGCCAGATAGTCTTCATACATTTCCGTTCCGATCATGCCGGGAGCCACCGTATTCAGGCAGATTCCCTTTTCGGCAACCTCATGCGCGATACAGCGCATCGATGCGTTCATGGCTGCTTTTGAACCGGCATAAACCTCCTGAGCCTTGTTGCCGACGAAAGCCGCTATGGAGGAAATGCCGACAATTCTCATTTCTTCCTGATAGCGCCCTCTTTTACACGCCTGTCTGACACATTCAAAAAAGGCAAAGTAATTGATCGTAAACACATCATTCACTTTTTCCGGAGAGAACATGGACAAGGGGATATTTTTTCTGATGCCGGCTGTGTATACCATACCATCCAGCCTGCCCTGTTCGCTGGCAACGCGCTTGAAAAGATCTCCAATCGCTTCCAGCCGGGACAGATCCGCACAGTAACAGCTATGGCCATCGTTTTCCAGTTCGCCCAGAACCTCCTGAAGCTTATCCTCACGGCGGGCGACCAAGATTATCTTCGCGCCGAGGCGGCTCAGGGTGACGGCAGTCTGTCTGTCGATGCCTGAGGATGCGCCGGCGACCAGGATGCGCCTGTCCGTCAAGTCAATCAAAGGATACAAGCTTTTCCTCCTAATAATCACCCGGCACAAATTTGCCTTCGGCGTAAAAGTCGCTGGTTTTGATGATGGGGAACACCTTCGAGGTATCGATATAGGCCGAGGTGACGCCCCAGGACAGCCCGATGCCGAAGCCGCTCATCAATGCGCGTATGGTTCTGCCAGGGGACTTTTCCGGGTAGGCGTCACACAGCGTCAGCGGTATGGAGATGGCACCGGTATTGCCGAATCGGTCCAGAGAAACCGGAATCTTTTCCATCGTAGCCCGGATCCGCTTGGCCACCTGTTTCAGGATATAGTAATTCGCCTGATGCAGCAGTATGGTGTCATAATCCTCCGCCGTCGTTCCGGTTGCTTCATAGTAGGCCTTGATGGTTTGGGGCACATCCGAGATGGTAAAGGAAAATACCGAGGTGCCGTCCATGAAAATGTCGTAAAGCGTGCGCTCATTGCCGTCCGAACACAGGAATCGCTCGTGGCTGGGATTCATGTCCCGGAAGCCGCCTGCCGGCAGCACGATGGCCTTGTAACGATAGCCATCGCTCTTGAGAATCGTGGTGGTTTCCCGGTCGCCGGACTTCTGCAGCAGGATCGCTGCCCCGGCGTCTCCGTACATCATGGCAATGGATTTATCCATGGGGTTGACAAGCTTGGAGGCTGTCTCGCCGATCAGCAGCAGGGCATATTCCGAATCGCTGTTCATCAGCAGGGAGCCGGCGCTCTGAAAGCCGTAAACAAAGCCGGAGCAGCCCAGAGCCACTTCGACGCAGGCACAATCCAACGGCAGCCTCAGCCGTTTTTGCAGCACACAGGCTGTGGAGGGGCGCCGGTAATCCGGCGATTGTGTGACCAGTACCATCACGCCGATCTTCTCACGCTCGACGGGAACCCTCCGAAACAGCTCCTCCGCCGCGGCACAGGCCAGGTCCCCCGCCGTCTGTTCCGGGAGCGCGTTATATATGGAATGTATGCCCGTACCCTCGACGAAGCGATCCACGGCATCCTGTCCAAAGCGTTCGGCAAAATGCGATGCCGGAATAAAATTGTCGGGCACAGCGCAGGTGACTCCTGCGATTTCAACACCCCGTGTCTTGAATAATGCCATTTTGTCTCCTGTCTCTGATCAAAAAACATACCTATACTGTCTCATAGGCAGCCCGCGGTGCGGGCCGCTGACCTGAGTAATCATCAAAAACATCGTAGCTGCAAGTTACCATTCCCTTATCATATCAGGATTCCGCGGGTTTGGAAAGAGTATCACCGTATGTTCTGATTTTGACTTTCCCCTTTTCGGCTTTTTTCTATGTGCATCCGGTTGAAATCCAGAACTTTTTCTAGTATAGTGAAGGCAGAGCCATTGCCATTTCTCCTCTTTTGTTTGTGGGGTAACAATAGAATAGAGAAAAAGCAGTGGCTTTTCAAGTATTATTTCAGGTATCGTATGCGCACGAATTTACGATATGATTTACCAGGCGTGATTGATTGAGATTATTTCGAGGAGAGTAGGATGAGAATTCTGGTTACCGGTTCTGCCGGTTTTGTCGGCAGGAATATCGTTGAGAATCTGAAAAATTTCAGAGATGGGAAGAACAGAACCAGGCCTGGGCTTGTTGTGGATGAAATATATGAATATGATAAGGATAACACGCCGGATGAGCTGGACGCTTTTTGCCGGAAGGCTGATGCTGTGATTCATCTGGCCGGAGTGAACAGGCCAAAGGATCCCAGAGAATTCCGGGAGGGGAATTTTGGGTTTTCCTCCACACTGCTTGACATCCTGAAAAGGCATCATAATCCTTGCCCGGTCATTCTTTCCTCCTCCGTGCAGGCAACGCTGGCCGGGCGGTTCGCAGGCTCGGAATATGGATTATCCAAGCGTGACGGGGAGGAGCTGTTTTTCAGCTACGCAGCCCAGACGGGGGCATCTGTCTATGTCTATCGCTTTCCGAATCTGGTGGGGAAGTTTGTGAGGGAAGGCTATAACAGCGCCGTGGGCACCTTCTGCCATCATATTGCCAATGATCTGCCGATTACGGTAAATGATCCTTCGACCCGGCTGGAGCTGCTCTTTATCGATGATCTGATGGAGGAGATATGGGATGCCCTGGAGGGGCATCCCCATCGGGCCGACTATCCCAAGACCGGGGAAGTGATCGACGGGATTGTCTATGACGGGCTCACGCCGCATTTTAGGGAGGACGGCCGCTACTGCGCCGCCACAGTCACCCATAAGGCAAGTCTGGGAGAGATTGTCAGCCTGCTGGAGAAATTCAGGGATGAGGGTACCTTTGTCCCGGATCTGACAGAGGGGGGCTTTGAAAAGAAGCTCTATTCCATGTATATCAGCTATCTCCCCCCGGAAAAGACCATCACCGACCTTAACATGAATGTGGATGAGCGAGGCAGCTTTACCGAGCTGATCCATACGGTCAATGCCGGGCAGGTTTCGGTAAATATTACCAAGCCGGGCGTGACCAAGGGTCTGCACTGGCATAACAAGAAGCTGGAGAGATTTATTGTTGTGGCGGGAAAGGGACTGATCCAGGAGCGCCGGATCGACAGCGACGAGGTGGAGGAATATGAGGTGAGCGGAAGCCGGATCCAGTCTGTCGTCCAGAAGCCGGGTTACACCCACAGCATCAGGAACATTGGGGACACGGACCTGGTGACCGTAATGTGGGCCAACGAGATATTTGACCCCGCCCATCCGGATACCTTTTTCCTGCCGGTGGAGAAGTGACAGATCAAAAAAGGGCTTTCAGGGAGGAGGGAAGAAGATGAAATATCCAAATTGGAAGGAAAACGGAAGGATAAAGCTTGCCATCATTGTGGGAACCAGACCGGAGATCATCCGCCTTGCGGCAGTCATCGATAGATGCAGAAAAAGCTTTGACACCCAGCTGTGGCATACCGGGCAGAATTACGATTATACCCTGAACGGGATTTTTTTCCATGATCTGGGACTGGCCGATCCGGATCTCTACCTGGATGCCGTGGGGGCAGACCTTGGCGAGACCATGGGCAATATCATCGCCGCCAGCTATAAGGCCATGGTCGAGACAAAGCCGGATGCGGTTCTTGTCCTGGGCGATACCAATTCCTGCCTTTGCGTGATCGGGGCAAAGCGCCTTCACATTCCCATTTTCCATATGGAGGCGGGCAACAGGTGCAAGGATGAGTGCCTGCCGGAGGAGACCAACCGTCGCATTGTGGACATTATTTCCGATGTGAATCTCGCCTATTCCGAGCATGCCAGACGCTATCTGGCTGACTGCGGCCTGCCGAAGGAACGGACCTATGTGACCGGAAGCCCTATGGCCGAGGTGCTGACAAGCAACCTGGATGCCATCCGGGCCTCTGATATTCATAAGCGGCTGGGCCTGGAAAAAGGAAAATACATCCTTCTTTCCGCCCACCGGGAGGAAAACATCGATACCGAGAAGAACTTTTTGTCTCTGTTTCAGGCCGTGAATCATATGGCGGAAAAATATGACATGCCAATCCTGTATTCCTGCCATCCCAGAAGCCAGAAGCGGCTTCTGGAAAGCGACTTTGAGCTGGATTCCCGGGTGATCGCCCATGAACCTCTGGGCTTTCACGACTATAATTGCCTTCAGATGCACGCCTTCTGTGTCGTCTCCGATTCCGGAACCCTGCCGGAGGAATCCTCCTTCTATACCTCCATCGGCTGCCCGATTCCGGCTGTCTGCATCAGAACCTCGACAGAGCGCCCGGAGGCGCTTGACAAGGGCTGCTTCATTCTTTCCGGCATTGATACAATCGGGCTGCTGCAGTCTGTCGACCTGGCCGTCGAGATGGTGAAGGAAGGGAATAACGGCATCCCTGTTCCGGACTATATGGATCTGAATGTGAGCTCTAAGGTGGTTAAGATCATCCAGAGCTATGTCGGCGTGGTCAACAAAATGGTGTGGAGGAAATACTGACAGGTGCGTGAATTTGAGGGCAGGAAGCTTCTGATTCTGGGGGGCAATGCGGAGACGGTTCCCCTTGTAAAGATCGCTAATGACTGGGGTATCAAAACCATTGTCGCCTCAGCGGGAAAGACAGATCCGGCAAAAAAACATGCCTGGAAAGCCTATGACTATGAGGGACTGGATGTAGAGGCAGTCATAGGGATCGGAAGGGATGAGGCGGTCGACGGTGTTCTGGTCGGTGTGGCGGATATCCTTGTGCCGATGTACCAGAGGGTCTGCGAAGCGCTGGGGCTTCCCTGTTATGCCACCAGGCAGATCGTGGATGTCTTTTCCTATAAGGACGTATTCAAGGCGGTCTGCGAGGAGTATGGCGTTCATGGGGTTCCCCAGTTCCGGCTGGACCGGGAAATGAAGCGGGAGGATCTGGACCGTATCGTCTATCCTGTCATGGTCAAGCCGGTGGACAATGGCGGGGGTGTGGGCATGACCCTGGCCTATCAGGAGGAGGATCTGAGAAGAGGGGTGGCAACAGCACTGAAGGCTTCCCATTCCGGACGCTTTATCGTGGAACGCTATATGCAGTGCGACGATATGGGGATGTACTATACCTTCAAGGACGGCTATTGCTCGGCGTCCTGCATCTATGACCGTTACACGACAGACCGGCAGCCGGGGCTTTCCCGCGTCTGCCTGGGCGGGACCTATCCGTCCAGGCATCTGGACGCCTACTTTGAGCGGATGCATCCCCAGATGCTTCGTCTGTTTGAGAAAATCGGGATCAGGAACGGTGTCCTGATGCTTTCCGGTTTCTATGAGAAGGGTGAATTTTATGTCTATGATACCGGCTTCCGCCTGCAGGGGGAGGCGCCTCATCTGATTATGAAGGCCATCCATGGCTTTGATCAGCGGGAAATGCTGATCCGCTTTGCCCTGACAGGCTCAGAAGGGGATATGGACCTGGCGGCAAGGGATGATGCCCGCCTGCGGGGGAAATGGGCGGCTACCCTCTGGTTTTTGCTGAAAGCGGGAAGGATTGGCAGGATCACCGGTCTGGACAGGCTGGGTGAGGATCCTCGCGTCGTTGCGGGGATGCAGCGCCTGGGCGAGGGAGATGAGGTTCTGCCCCAGTGGATCGGCAATGAGAAGCAGGTGCTTGCCCGCCTGCACCTGGTCTGCGACAGCAGGGCGGAGCTTTCAGGCACATTGAAGCATTATATGAAGAGTGTCAGGGTGCTGGATGCGGAAGGAAAGAACATGCTTCTGGAGGGGTTTGATGTGGACCGGGCTCTGGAGGGTTACGGAAAAAACGGATAAAAAGGTTCCGTCTTCAGGACCTGGTTGGAAAGGTTTGGCAGACGCGGAAAAAGTGACGGGAAAACGGATGAGAATGGGGATGGATCCTCTGGTCAGTATCATTGTGCCGGTTTGCAATGCGGATCAGCGGCTGCTTGCGTCCTGTCTGGACAGCCTTTTGGGTCAGACCTACAGGAGGCTTGAGATTGTCCTGGTTGATGATGGCTCCACGGATGGAACGGGGGCTTTCTGTGATGCTGCCGCGATGAAGGATAAGCGGATCAGGGTGCTGCATCAGACCCATAAGGGCGTTGGAGCGGCCAGGAATAGGGGAACACAGGCAGCTCAGGGGGATTACCTTTTTTACGTCGATGGGGACGATCTTCTTTCTCCGGTAGCAGTGCAGGAGGGATTGGCAGATTTGCTGCGGGAAAAAGTGGATCTTGTGATCGCCGGGGTGAGACAGATACGCTGCCATGAAGAGTTTTCAGACAGGAGCCTGGCCGGGCAGGAAAGTGTGGTGCTGAAGGGGCATGAGCTGGATGGACTGAAGGGGCATTACCTGGCTCAGGATGAGGACAGATTCCGGAAGATAAAAGGCTCCGGCTATATCAACAGAGGCGCTTACTGCCGGCTGATGAAAAAGGAGCTGGCCTTGTCCAATCCTTTTGCGGAGGGGCTTCCGTTTGGGGAGGATCTGATCTGGAACATGGATCTGCTGGACCGGTGCAGGTCGGTATGCGTCGTGCCGAATGTCTGGGTTGGCTATTGTATGAGTCCGTCCTCCGCGATACGAAAATTTCACGGGGACAGGATAGAAAAGGTCGAGGCGTATTTGGCACTTCTGTGGGAAAAGCAGGGGGAATACTGCTCCGGCCATATGGCGGCTTACGCCAAAGCAGTCGCTGTGGAGCTCTACTGTATTCTGAGATATGAGCTCTTATCGCCGGACCAGCCCTTGGGCTGTCGGGAAAAAAATGACCTGGTCTGCCGGATGCTGGGAAGGGAGCCCTGGAAAGTATTGACCCGGAAGGGCATATACAGGCAGCTGAGCCCCAGGCACAGGCTGATGATAGCCCTGTGCAGGCGGAGGATCTGGCAGCCGGTGTTTCGGACGGTAATCATGTGCTCCGGCATTCCACAGATGCCGCTGAAATATCCTGCGAAGCCCGTGGCAAAGTGCTGAACTGGTCCCGGCAGTACTGCGGAAACTGTTCCGTCTCAACTCATTCAGTCACATATAATAAACCATATGGCTATCAGTCCTCCCTTCCAACCCCTGACAAAATTGTCTTTATGTAGAATGGGTATACCGATAAAAACCTGGTAAATATACTGAGTGTATTCATTTGATATTGTATCGCTATGACTCTTTCGAGAGCTGCTTTTCTTCTCCTTAATACGTGTAAAAAAGGAACTGTTTAACAAGCGATAAATTGTATGAATATTCAATTACATTAAAGCGCGCTGCGATCTGGTGTAATTGATGGGGGAAATATCGACAATAGTTCAGATTATAGTAGACGTATACACGGATATATGTTACCATATAAATAGTAGATTTAATCGACTTGAAGTTTATTGTGGTCTGTTTCCAAAGATATTTTTTTAAAAAATCATTAAATCATCCGGCAGGATATTGGCAAACACAGGTTTTCTGTTTGTTTTACCTGGACCATGGAACGTATCGCTGTTCATGGGAGCAGTGAATTACCCGTAAAAATCCTGACTCATTCCGCTCACATGGATCAGAATCAGGGGTGAGACAGAAATGAGGAATGGTTATGAAGCATTGCCCATACTGGCAAGCAAGCTTCCCGTGAGGATAGGTATTTTGCACTGGAATTAATAAACAATAATTATAATCACTTTGAAAATTAGTAATGATATAGATGAGGTGGAAACCATTATATTATGAAAAAATCTTTTAAGCCCTTTATAGGATTAATTATCCTTTTGACCTTTGTGAATATCTTAAATACCGGTCAATCTATTTTCGCCGCGACAACAACCGTGTCTATTCCCGCCAGGACTACCACGATTTCAAAAAGAGCCTTCGAAGGGGATACGAGCATAATCTCTGTCGCCGTTCCAGATACTGTGAAAACGATTGGTTCGCGCGCCTTTGCTTCCTGCACCTCACTACGGGAAGTTCATTTTGGGAAGAAAAATGACGTTAAGATTGCGGATGATGCCTTTGCGGATTGTAAGGATTTTCTCTGCTTTTTTGTCTATCCGGGCACAAGCATTGAAGAGTACGCTCTTGCCCATGGATTTGAGTGCGCTATTCTTTCAGACTGAGTTTTCCCTGCTTGATATGACCCTGTCAGCGTTTCTTCATTACTGCAGCTGGTCAGGATAAAGATAATATAAATGTCTGATTTTATCATGGAGGTGGATTATGAAAAAAACAACAAAAGGTTTTCTGGTTTTTGCGCTGGCCATGGGGCTTGCGCTGGCTTTAAGCATCCTGGTAAGCGCTGCCAGTGCTCAGGATGTTGCTGTCTTTTCAATAGACCGGTGCTTCGCCGGTAACGAATACGCACTGATTCTGACGAAAAAAGGCGCGAAGGTGACGGAACTCAATAACAGCGACATTTTTTATATCAACCAGTTCACAGCAGGGAACGACAAGATCGAGGCCGCTGTCGTATACCCGGGGTTTGAAACCTGCGACGCATATGTGGGTGGTTCTTTTGCCGATGGCAGCTCCTCCCCCAGAAAGCTGGGAACCTATACATCAGCCAGTACGCCGGCCCAGCTTGTCGAGATTGGTGACAATGCCTTTGAAAACAGTGCCTTTACCCATGTTTTCCTTGGCAGCAAGGTGACAAAGATCGGATCCTGCGCTTTCGCAAATTGCGGTTCATTGGCTTATATCTACATTCCGGCTTCGGTCACGAATATCGCGGATGATGCCTTCGAAAACTGCGACAGCTTCGTCATCGGATGTGCCAGTGGCAGTAAAGCCGAACAATATGCAAAGGAAAAGAACATTGCCTGTCAAATGTTTTAAACCGGACATGGGAAAGAGGGAGGAGCGTGACACATGAATCATCGATTTCGTCACCAGACCATCCTTGTTTTGCTGTGCTTTCTGGCGGCATTTTCTGTCCAGACTGAATTTCTGACTCCCATGGTGAAGGCTGCGGCGACCTATACCATCACCTATGACGCCAACGGCGGCACCGGCGCGCCAAAAGCGCAGACAAAAACAGAAGGGGAGATACTGACGCTTTCCGAAACGGTGCCTGTCCGCAGCGGATACCGGTTTGAAGGATGGGCGGCGATTCTTACAGCAGAATTATTTGAACCGGGTGATTTATTTTTCTATGATTCGGATACTGAGCTGGTAGCAGTCTGGGATTCTGTCGGTGGAGAAGAAGAAACCTATACCGTCTCTTATGATGCGAATGGCGGTGCCGGGGCACCGGAACCACAGGTTAAACAGGCAGGGGTTGATTTGACGCTGTCCACCCAAAAGCCGTCCCGGACTGGCTATGCCTTCCAGGGATGGTCGGAGAGCCCGGATTCAGATATTGTGGAATATGAAGCCGGAGGAAGATTCCTGAAAGACAAAAATATCACACTTTACGCGGTCTGGAAAAAGACCACGTCTGACCGCGTCTTCAATGTGTCCCGTGATGCCTATGCTTTTAATAACAGCAAATCCGCCTTTGAGTACGCCACAACGGGAAAGGGAGAGGCGTACCCCATTCCTTACGACCCTTCAGTGAAGCTGCTGTTTGGGGATACCGTTGCCGGGAAGAATTTCTGGCGCGTCGCCCAGAACCAGGGATGGTATGGAAATTGCTGCGGTATGTCAACGACAGCTGCACTGTTCTTTTCCTGTAATGAAATGGCTCTGTCACACCAAATTACTGATATTGTTCCAAAACCTATGGTAATCCTCTTTGAAACGTTCTATAATAATCTCGGTTATAATTAAGATAATATCCGAGGTGGATGATGAAAACTGTTGAAGAGATTTTTGCATTG
>JAFWGA010000058.1 GCA_017515325.1 Blautia sp. | reverse complement strand
GGAGGATTGTGGGTTGCTGCCTGCCAGTGGCAGGCGTTTAGCAACGACCGGTTCTGATGCCCGGTGGGCATCGTATAGAACCGACCGAGCCGGAAGGCGAGACCCGACAGGCGAGACCGCGAAGCGCGGAACAATCCGTAGGAATCATTTTTGCAGTATAATCATATATTTACTGCTGCCTCTGGCCCAGCGTAAAATCGGCGACATTAACGAATCAAAATACAGGCTCCAGCATCAGGGCTGTTTCGCGGCAGCTTCCAGCTCAGCGATTTTTTCCGCAATCAAACCCTTTCGCGGATTGTTTCCGCACCATTTGTACAGCCATCTCCAGTCTTCCAGATCAAGCGTTGCTTCCAGCTTATCCTTGTCGTACTCACTGCCGTAGTCCTGAAACAGGCTTCGGACAAATTCTCCTTCAATACACCTTTTGCAGGCATCTGAAGGGGCTTTCTCATAGTATTCCTTCCATGACTCGTTTTTCAGATACTGGTCTAACGCTTTTTCCCCAAGTGTCATAGTATTATTCCACTCCTCTTATTGAATTTAATTTGCGATCCCACTTCGGATTCATCAGCGTTTCATCCGTAGAAGCGCAGTAGATGGAACTCTGATTATGCCGAACGGAAAATCTCAGAGCCTTTTCCTTATCCATACAGGTGAAGCTGACCTCCGGATTTCCGAAATAGCCGATATTGACCTGATCCGTATCCAGCTCTCTCGCCGTGATCGCGCACATGGCAGCATATTCCTCGGCCGTATATCCCCCAAAAGGATCGTCCTCGGAAAGGTTTTGATGGAAGGTCGCACAATAGCCCGCGTCAGGGTCATTTAACTCACCGGTCAGGGCATTGTAGGTATGGTAATTCTCTGCTTCCGGATAATGCTCGTCAAAATGCTGAACCAGATCATAGATATCTGCATATTTTGAAAACTCCCAAATAATGTCCGGATGCTGGCTTACATAGTTTTCGATAAACTGCTTTGACATGGCAGGTCCGAGTACAAGCGGCTCTTCGGTATCTATGATATCGCTGTAGGTCAGATCAGCATTAACTTCCTCAGCGAATGCCCAGAATCCTGTCTGGCAAAGGCTGAAAATCATTGCCGCGAGGAAAACAAGAGTAAATTGCCTTACTGTTTTTTTTGTCAATCGTATCGCCCCTCTCTCAGTGATTCATCGTATGTTTGCAACAAAATAACGTTCCGGTAACTGCCCGGCACTTTGCGTTTTGTCTGTTTCCTATATTTTTAGTATAACAGACCGGAAGAATCTGTACAAGGGAAATATATGATTCCAGTGCAAAAAGCCTGTTCCCACGGCAAGCTTGCTTACCACAGGCTTCCACATGGAATCTTCTGATCCTTTCCCTTGCATTTTTCAAAACCGTATACTATAATTTTCCCATTGACAATGATTTTCTGTAATCATATTTTGAAAGCAAGGATCCGCCCTCATGAAAAAACAGGCAAGGCTTATCATTTATGGTTTTATTTTTATCGTAGTTCTGACTGTCTCGGTTTTCTCCTCGCTCCTCGTATACATGAATCATGAGAGCCTGGAGGATATCCGACAGATTTCCCAGACATATCTTGACGGGGTGGCAAACGCAGAAATCAATAATTTCAATTCTATCAGCGAAATCCGGCATAACCAGGTTACTGCGCTCAGAGATATTCTTTTCTCCACGGACGACTGGAAGGATGTCAATGACAGTATTCTGCATACAGCCATATTTCATGATCTGGTAAATGTCTCACTTGTCTCAGATCAGGGCGAGTATCTGAATATCTACGGGGATCCTTTGATAGCAGTAGGAAACCCGGAGCTTCTCTTCGCGAGGATGATGGAAGGGTCGAGCATAGTCATGACTGGCCAAAATCATTCCGAACAGCTGATCACCTGGACAGAGCCCTTAGATCTGGAATTATCGGACGGAACTCATGTCATCGGAATTATCTCCTGTCGTGATATCGACCAGTTTATCCAAAAGATGAATCTGGAGTCCAAGGAAACGCTGGCCTACTTTTTGCTGATCCGACGAGATGGCAGCTATGTGGTCCAGACGCAGGAGACAGAGTGCGATACCTATTTTGAAAAGCTTCTGCACTATACCGTTCCGATTGGCAGCACTTCCGAAGAACAGGTGGAACGGTTGAAGGCAGCCATCGCAGCAAATGAAAGCTGGAGGACAGATCTTACCTATATTAATAATGACCGGGGCATTCATGAAAGACGCAGCGTGCTGGCCGCCCCTCTTCCCAGCTCCAACTGGTATCTCGTGAGCATCCTTCCCTTCGGGCAGTTGGATACCGCTATCGAAAACATGTTCGCGGTGAGAATGCGGGCAACGTTTACTGCCCTTTTGATTGTCACCCTTGGCATCCTTCTTGTTTTCCTGCTTTACCTTCGAAACAGTGAACGGCAGCGCAAAGCTCTCGAGACTGCCAACATCAACATTGCCCATGCAAAGGATGATGCGGATACTGCGCGCATAGAGGCGGAAAAAGCCCGTGTTGAAGCCGAGGAAGCCAACAAAGCCAAAAGCGATTTTCTTTCCAACATGTCCCATGATATCCGTACACCCATGAATGCCATCGTGGGTATGACCGCCCTCGCTGTCGAACATATTGACGACAAAGAAAGAGTGCAGGATTGTCTTAGGAAAATCACGCTTTCGGGAAAGCACCTGCTGGGTCTGATCAACGATATCCTCGATATGTCCAAAATCGAAAGCGGTAAAATGACCTTGAATCCGGAAGTGATCAGCCTCAGGCAGACCATGGAGACCATGTGTGACATTATTCGGCCGCAGATCAAGGCCAACAAGCAGAATTTCGATATATTTATCAGCAATATCCTTTCCGAGCATGTCTACTGTGATAGTGTCCGTCTCAACCAGGTGCTTCTGAACTTCCTGTCAAATGCCCTGAAATTCACGCCGGAGGGAGGAAAGATCTTTGTTGATCTGCGTCAGGAGGAATCTCCCGCAGGAGAGGCTTATGTCCGTACCCATCTGTCCATCAGCGATACCGGCATGGGGATGTCTCCGGAATTCAAGGAAAAGCTCTTCCATGCATTTGAAAGGGAGGATAACCGCCGGGTTCACAAAACCCAGGGAACAGGCCTCGGCCTTACTATCACAAAATATATCATAGATGCCATGGGAGGCACGATCGACGTCGATACGGCACCGGGAGTGGGAACAACCTTCCATGTCACCCTTGATCTTGAGCGGGTAAGCATGGACGGTGAGAACATGCAGCTTCCTGACTGGAGGATCCTGATCGTAGACGACAACGAAGAGCTGTGCCGGTGTACCGAGCTTTCGCTGACCGAATTAGGTGCCCGTCCGGACTGGACCCTGTCGGGGAAGGATGCCGTTGCCAGGGTCACAGCTGCCGAAGAGGCGGGTGATCCCTATTTCATTGTACTGATCGATTACAAACTGGATGAGACAAATGGCATAGATACCGCAAAGCAGATCCGAACCGCAGTAGGGAACGACTTACCGATCAAGCTTATTTCCGCCTATGACTGGATGGATATCGAGGGTGAAGCAAAGGCTGCCGGAATTAACGGCTTCATCCCTAAACCCCTCTTTAAATCCACTCTGTACTATGAACTCCGGAAGTATATGTCTGACGGATCTGAACTGTCTGACGAAGATAAAGGGCCGGATAGCAATACTGCCGATATATCCGGCATGCATATTCTGCTTGCCGAAGATAACGAACTCAACGCAGAGATCGCCACCATGTTTCTCGAGGAGAACGGAGCCACCGTTGACCACGCTGAGGATGGGCTGCAGGCATTGGAAAAGTTTGAAAACAATCCGGAAGGGACATATGATGCCATACTGATGGATCTGAGAATGCCGAACATGAATGGTCTTGAGGCATCAGAAGCCATCCGGTCCCTGAAACGGCTTGACGCTGTCCGGATTCCCATCATAGCCATGACTGCCGACGCATTTGCCGAGGATGCCCAGAAGTGTCTTGAAGCAGGAATGAATACGCATCTGGCCAAACCGATCGATATTGAACAGCTGAAGCGTACCTTGGTAAAATGGGTATATCAGGAAAATGTCGGAATTGAAAAGAGGAGGCAACAAAAATGACAGTACAGGAATTATATGATTCTATCGGGGGCGATTTCCAGGCGGCAAAAAAGATACTGCAAATGGATAAGATAATCGAGCGCTTTATCAAAAAGCTGCTGGAGGATCCTTCCTACAGCTCTCTTATGGACGCATGGAAGAATCAGAATTACAAGGAGCTTTTCATCAGTGCTCATTCCTTGAAGGGGGTCTGTTTCAATCTCGGCCTGCCTAAGCTTGCCGGCGAAGCCAGCGAGCTGTCCGAGGAATTCCGGCCCGGCACCCCCCGTAAGCTCACAGATGAAGAAGTAGCAGCTAAAATCAATGCCCTGAGCGATCTCTACCTTGATACCAGATCAAAGATCGAGGCATTTTCCAAAGGCTGATCTGCTGATCCTGCCCGGCGCTTTGCGCTTCACGGTTACTAAGCTTTCGACCTGGGCGTCTCTAAAATGACCGATACAAACGGCATTCGTGGACAGCACTCCACGAATGTCGTTTTTTTGTATAGGATGCCCTCCCTCCCAACAAAATGCCGAAATCAATCCGGCCGTCTCGCAAGATTATTGGTAAAAAACGGCAATGCGCAAATTGCACAGAATTCGATTCCCGATTTTATGCATAATGCTAGGTTGACAGTCCCCCCTGTCAATGGATATAATTACATAAATAACTTTTTTACATTTTTAATAGCATTGAAATATCGTCATTTCCGAAGAGTTAAGGAGGAAAAGATATGGGTATTATTGAAAAAATGAGACTGGACGGCAAAAAGGGCTTTGTGACCGGTGCAGCCCGCGGTATCGGCAAATGCACGGCTACCGCCTTTGCAGAAGCAGGCGCGGATGTGGCCATTGTGGACCTTGACATTGAAGTGGCGGAGCAGACAGCCAGGGAGATCGCCGAGGCCACGGGACGCAAGACCATTGCCATCAAGTGCGACGTAACCAATGAAGAAGATGTGCAGAAGATGGTTGACACCGTTGTTGCCGAGCTGGGCGGCCTGGATTTCTGCCATGCCAACGCCGGCATCTGCATTAATGCTCCGGCAGATGAGATGACCTATAAACAGTGGTTAAAGAACATGGATGTCAATCTCAATTCTGTGTTCCTTACCGACACCATCGCCGGAAAATACATGCTTGCCCACGGCGGCGGCTCCATCATCAATACAGCGTCCATGAGCGCACACATTGTGAATGTGCCTCAGCCTCAGTGCGCATACAATGCATCGAAAGCGGCTGTCATTCAGCTGACCAAGAGCCTGGCCATTGAATGGGCGAAACGCGGCGTACGTGTCAATTCCATCAGCCCCGGATACATCGGTACCGACCTGGTGCTGAGCGCGCCTCACCTTAAGGCCCTCATTGAGCAGTGGAACGCGATGGCTCCCATGGGCCGCCTGGGCAAGCCAGAAGAGCTGGGAAGCATCTGCGTGTACCTGGCGGGCGATACATCTACCTTCACCACCGGCTCTGATTTTATCATCGACGGTGCCTTCACCTGCTTCTGATCAGAACGAAATCCTGTATCGTTAACTTATCCCGAACTTTGCGCTGTAAGGCGTAAAAATATAAATCACACAAAGGAGAAGTACAATGAAAAGAATTTTAGCTATGCTGCTTGCGACTATGATGCTGAGCACCTGCGTAATGGCAACGGAAGCCGATACCGGCTCTACCGAAGGCATCCAGTCCGATCCTGAATTCTATGCCAAGGCAGACCTTTCCGTATTAGAGGGAAAGAAGCTCGGCATCACCATCCAGGATCTGAAGAACCCCTACTGGGCTGGCGTTATGACCGCTCTTGACGGCATTCTGACAGAGGCCGGCGCCGAATTCACCATCCTGGGCTGCAACCAGAATGCGATTGACCAGCAGGGTCAGATTGAAAACTTTGCCGCCAATGGATGCGATCTGATCATGGTTCATCCGCAGGATCCCGCCGGCGCTGATGACGCTCTCGGCATGGTTCGTGAGCAGTATCCGGACATCAAGCTGATGTGCTGGGATGACCCGCTGGAAAACACCGATGCCAACTGGATTCTGGACAACACCTATCTTGGTACAGTAATCGGCCAGATGGCTGCCGAGTTCATCAACGAGCATTTCACCGAGGACAACAAGGCAGAGGTTATCGTGATCGGCAAGGCAGATACCCCTGTTCTGGTTGAGCGTGAAAACGGCATCAAGGCCGGTCTGGAAGATGCTGCCGGCAAGTACGAAATCGTTGCTACCAACTATGGTATCGAGCCCCTTGAGGCACAGGAAGGTGTCGAGACCACTCTGCAGGCATATCCGAATGTAAAGGTTGTTGCAGGTGTTGGCGCAGGCGCTATGATCGGTGCCGATGAAGCTCTGAATATCCATACAGGCGGTGACATCCCCGAAGATATGGGCGTGTTTACTACCGACGTTACCATGCAGCAGCTCGAGCAGCTGGCAGATCCCACCTATCCCGCAAAGGGCATTATCGGTTTCGAAGGCTCCGATCATGATACAGCTCTGGCCTGTGCTCAGATGTATGCTCTGATCCTGGCTGACGAAGTAGGCGCGAAAAACGTATTCCGCCCCGTAAACCGTTTCACAGAGGATACCGCTGAGGAAGTCATGGATGGCATGACAAAGTCCAACTGACATCAATATTTTTTCCCAGTGCGCCCCTTCCTTCTCTGGGAGGGGCGCACGTTACATATGGGGAATAGGAAAAAGGAAGACCCAACATCCCATTCTTCAAGTAAGGAGGCTGCGCAATGAGCGAAGATTTTGTGCTTGAACTGGAGCACATCAGAAAGGAATATCCTGGCGTTGTGGCGCTGAAGGATGTGACGCTTCAGCTGCGCCGGGGCGAAGTCCTCGGCTTAATCGGCGAGAACGGTGCGGGGAAATCCACCTTAATCAAGTGCTGTTCCGGAGCCGTGGTCCCGACATCGGGAAAGATCAAGATCAACGGCAAGACCTTCGACCGCATGACGCCTCAGCTGGCTGCGGAAAATGGTATTGCCATCATCTATCAGGAGTTCAACAACGTCAAGGAGCTCTCCGCTGCAGAGAACATGTTTCTGGGTCACCCCATCAGAAAGGGTATCACCATAGACAAGAAGGCCATGGAGGCCGAGGCTGCCAAAGCCTTCGAGCATCTGCGCATCAAGATCAATCCCAGGGAGCTGGTCAAGAATCTGTCTGTAGGCTATCAGCAGATGATAGAGATTGCCAAGGCAGTTCAGCAGAACGCACAGGTTTTGATCATGGATGAGCCTTCTGCGCCGCTTACCAACAACGAGGTTGAAGCGATGTTTGACGTGGTGGAGCTCCTCAGAAAGAAAGGCGTTTCCATCATTTATATTTCTCACCGCCTGGAAGAGATTTTCCGGCTTTCTGATCGTATCGAAGTAATCCGTGACGGCGAATACGTAGACACGCTGATTACCCCCCAGGCTACGGTAGACCAGCTGATTCGTATGATGGTGGGCCGCGAGATGACCCAGAAGTATCCCGAGCGCAAGCCCTGCATAGACGAGAGCAAGGTGGTGCTGGAGCTTAAGAACGTCAACGGAAACGGCGACAAGAATATGTCCCTGAAAATTCACGCCGGTGAAGTTCTTGGCCTGGGCGGCCTGGTTGGCGCAGGACGTACAGAGCTGGCACAGGTCATCTTTGGCTCCCATCCCAAGGAATCCGGTCAGATCTTCCTGAACGGAAAGGAGATCAATCCCAGATCGCCCCGTGAAGCAATCGACCTGGGCATTGCTCTGGTGCCGGAGGATCGAAAACGCCACGGTGCACTGCTTGGGGTTTCCATCAAAAACAACATCAATATGCCCACCTACGATCGCATTTCCAAGTGGAGCGTCATAAACCAAAAAGTCGAGAGGCAGCGCGCAGAAAAATATCGCGAGGAAATACAGATCAAGTGTCCGAGCATCAACCAGCAGGTGAAGAATCTGTCCGGCGGCAATCAGCAGAAGGTTATCCTGGGCAAGTGGCTGGCGGCAGATTCCCAGCTCATCATCTTTGATGAACCCACCAGAGGTATTGACGTCGGTGCGAAATACGAAATCTATAAGCTCATCAATGATCTGGTAGAACAGGGCCGGGCCGTGCTGATGATCTCTTCTGAGATGGAAGAGCTGATCGGTATGAGTGACCGTATTATTGTACTGGCAGAGCATGAGATGACAGGTGAGCTGAAAAAGGAAGAGTTTAACGCAGACACGATTATGACGATGGCCTCAGCCATTGTGGATCAAGCGGCCGAAAAGGGGGTATCCTGATATGGCAACAAAGTCAAACACGAAAAATCTGCTCCGCCAGAATGCCATCTGGCTGGTATTTTTGATCGAAGTAGTTTTCTTTGGCATCTTCAGTAATGGCACATTTGTAACGACCAACAACATTACGAACATTTTCCGGCAGGTTTCCTACTACGGCATTGCTTCCGTAGGTATGACCTTCGTCATTCTGATTGCAGGCATCGACCTGTCCATCGGTTCCATCATCACTCTGGTGAATATGGTCTGTGCTTATATGATGGTAAACATGAAATGTCACTGGACGATTGCCGTTCTGTGTGTACTGATTATGGGTACGGTCATTGGTCTGCTGAATGGTCTGATGGTTGCCAAGATTGGTATTCCTGCATTGATCGCTACCTTTGCTTCCCAGACTGTGTTCGAGGGGCTGGCTTACATTCTGACTTCCGGCATGCCCATTTCCGGTTTTAACAAGGTCTATCCGGAATTCAACTTTTTTGCCCGCTGGACCTTGGACCTGCCCTTTATCTCTATTCCATGGGGCGCGATCATCATGATTGCGTGCCTGGCAATAGGCAGCTTTATCCTGAACCGCTCCTATTTCGGCCGTTATTTCTATGCCATCGGCGGTAATGAGGAAGCTGCTGAGCTTTCCGGTATTCTTGTTGACAAAATGAAGATCCTGATCTATTCTCTTTCCGGTTTCTTCGCAGCTCTGGCCGGTATCGTTATGCTTTCCCGTACCGGGTCGGCCCAGGCTACTGTCGGTAAAGGCAAGGAATTCGATGTTATCACCTGCGTCGTGCTGGGCGGTGTTTCAGTCAACGGTGGTGTCGGGCGTATTTCAGGCGTAGTTGCCGGTGTCCTGATCATTGGCTGCCTGACAAACGGTTTGATTCTTATGAATGTTTCCGAGTACATCCAGATGGTGGTCAAGGGTCTGGTACTTGCAGCCGCTGTTGGTCTCGACTGCATGTCCAACAGAGGAAAATCAAACTGATATGATTGAACTAGGGTAGAGGGAGGCGCAGCCGCACCTCTACCCCCTCCCCGAGCCACGTTCCGACGGTAGTCGGAAAAACTCATAACGCGGCTCTGGGATAAAAAGACAGGGCCGAACAGCCGCAAAACGATGGTTGTCCGGCCCTGTTTTTAAGTTCCGATCGGCAGTCCATTTCGTTCGCAAGAATAATCAGAGATCGATATATGGTAAGGAGGAAGATAGTCCATGAAACTGAATTATGATGGCCTCAAGGATACCGCGGCATGGGAGAAGGCTGGTATTGAACTGCCGCCATATGATGCAGAGGCATTGGCAAAGCTGACTGTGGCCGATCCCCGGTGGGCACATTTTGGGGTTGGCAACATCTTTCGCATCTTTGTGGGCAGCATTGCAGACCGCCTGCTCCGTGAGGGTCTGATGGATCGTGGTATCACCTGCATAGAGACCTTCGATTACGAGGTCGTGGATAAGATTTATGAGCCCTACGACAATCTGGCCCTTGCCGTCATTCTGAAGGCCGACGGCAGTGTGGAAAAATCTGTCCTTGGTCCGCTGAGCGAAGCGATCAAGGCACAGTCTGCCGACCCAAAGGCATGGAAACGGATGAAAGCCGTGTTTACTCATCCGGCCTTTCAGATGGCCACCTTTACCATCACCGAGAAGGGTTACGCGCTGCACAACTCTGAGGGGAGGTATTTTGGCTATGTCCAGGCTGATATGGACAATGGGCCGGAAAAGGTAACCGGAGCCATGGGCATCGTTACCGCCATGCTGTATGCCCGGTACCAGGCGGGCAAATACCCGCTGACGCTGGTCAGTATGGACAATGTAGCCCGCAACGGGGAAAAGCTTCGGAATTCTGTCATTGAGACTGCCAGGGAATGGCAGAAAAAGAACTTTGTGGAGCAGAGCTTTGTGGACTATGTGTCGGATGAGACGGTCATCAGCTTCCCCTGGACGATGATCGACAAAATCACACCACGACCCAGTGTAGAAATAGCCAATGCCCTGGAGGCGGACGGCGTGGAGGATATGCAGCCGGTTATCACGTCCAAACGCACCTATATCGCCCCCTTTGTCAATGCCGAAGGCCCACAGTATCTGGTGGTGGAGGACAATTTCCCCAATGGCCGGCCGCCCCTGGAAAAGGCGGGTGTGTATATGACCGATCGCGCGACGGTGAACAGGTCCGAGCGCATGAAGGTTACCGCGTGTCTGAATCCCATTCACACCGCACTGGGACCCTATGACGTGCTGCTGGGCTATGAACTGTTTGCCGACGGTATGAGTGATCCTCAGCTTTCGATACTGGCTGATCAGGTGGGATACAGAGAAGGGCTTCCTGTCGTGGAGGATCCCGGTATCCTTTCTCCCAAGGCTTTTATTGATGAGGTCATTCACGAACGTTTCCCCAACAAATATCTTGGCGATACCAGCCAGCGTATCTGTACTGACATTTCCCAGGGCGTAGCCTTCCGTTTCGGCGAGACAATCAAGGCATACATGGCCAAGGACGGCACTGCCGCTAATCTCAACGGCATTCCGGTGGCCATAGCCGGCTGGCTGCGTTACCTGCTGGCTGTGGACGATGAAGGAAAGAGCTATTCCCTGGCTCCCGATCCCATGGACGAGGAGCTGACCGAACAGCTGAAGGACATCTGCCTCGGAAGGCCAGAGACCTATGAAGGACAGCTGAGGCCAATACTGTCCAACGCCAATATCTGGGGCGTGGATCTGTATGCAGCCGGACTGGGCGAAAAGATAGAAAACATCTTCCGTGAGGAGCTTGCCGGCCCTGGTGCAGTACGGGCGACTCTGGTACGGTACCTTGAGAAATAATGCTTCTGCAACGAATGAGGCGGTCAGCAGCTCTCACTTGCTGAGAGCTGCTGACCGCCTCCTGTTTTTTACGGGTTCTTTTCTTCAAAGTCCTCTTCCTGGGCAAATCTGCTGGGCTGGATCAGGAAGTTTGATCCTGTTCCCCCATCCGGGAAGCAGGGCAGCTCTGTCACCAGGTCTTCGCCATATTGTTTTTTCAAATCTTCCACAGGGCCGAATTTCAAAGCCCGCATCATACAGCTGGTCACGCAGGCCGGCTCCTGTCCCTTACGGATCAGTTCGATGCAGCCGTTGCACTTGCCTACCTCATCCTGATCCGGGATGTAGACCGGGTGATCATAGGGACAGGCTTTCACGCACATCTGGCACATCTCACCCAGACACTTGATATTGGCGTCATGGCAGACCAGACCGGTCTCTTCGTCCTTTACCGTCCTCTTTGTAGGACATGCTTCCACACAGGCGGGATTATCACAATGGTTGCAGGCTGTAGCCAGATGATAAATGCCGGGATTGGGAAACTCTCCGACCTCAAAGGTTCTCACCTTGCGGTAAAGTGTGCCGACACTGAGACGATTTTTATCCTTGCAGGCGATCTGACAGGTGTGGCAGCCGGCGCACACGGTCTGATCGAAATAGAATCCATACTGTGCCATCTCTTACCCTCCTTACTCAAACAGAATCGTCTGAGGGATCTCCACATCATCCGGGATCTCCTCGTCATACTTCACGACTTCCACATTCAGAGTATTGTAACCGCTGCAGCCCAGACCACGGGCAACCTGACCCGTAATATAATTCTCGGATCCGCTCTGGTCTATCCCTGTGCTCTCATCAACGCGGATCCATGGTCCATGGGGCAGACCGACCACCCCCGGCATAAGACGTGCTGTGAGATAGGCCTTGCGCAAAGTTTCGCCATACACGGAGGAAATCTTTACGGTATCCCCTTCTGCAATACCGCGCTCCTGGGCATCCTTTTTGGCCAGGAATACCGGGTTCGGACAGACCTCGCGCAGCCAAGGGACATTGTCAAAGATGGAGTGAGAGCGGCGCTGGTAGTGAGGATTGATGCACTGGAGAGGATACGCCGTCTTTTCTCCGCCAAGCTCACGGTCCACAAAGGTATCCTCATAGCCCTGGGTCGGGACACGATACTTGGGAATGGCACTGTATTCTTCCTCGGAATATCCCTGGGAGTTCAGGATATCTGCCCAGGACTGGCTGGCAAATTCAATCTTGCCGGTGCTGGTGGAGATGGGGTGACCCTCGGGATCATCGCGGAACTCCTTCTTGTGAATAAAGCCGAAATTATCGCCGATATGACGGTCCACACGATACAGACCATCCGCCATATACTTGGCAATGGGGATACGCCCCTCCTGGGGCTGACCATCTACGCCCCATTCCTCGATATCTTCCTCGGTGACAGAGACAAGGTTTTCCCAGCTCTGGCCGTCTTCCTTGATGACAGTGCTGGTAGCGACAGCATTGAAAAGACGCTGCTTCTCGGAAACGGTTCCCCACATCTCAGGGGCGAGACCGAACTTCTCGCCGATACAGATCATGGCTTCCTCATCGCTCTTGGATTCAAAGAAGGGATCGAGCATACCGCGGTTAATCAGCAGAATGTCCCGGTTCATGTAACCCTCCCAGACATAGGAGCCCTCCCGTTCCCAATTGGTGGTGATGGGAAGAACGATATCAGCGTACTTATTGGTAGCGGTAAGGAAGTGACCCTGGCCTACCACAAACTCCACAGAGCGCATAGCCTCCACCCCTTCTTTGGCACCCTCACAGGTGGTGAGCTTGGCCTTGTTTGTGGTCCATATCATTTTGATGGGGGCAGTAATATATTCTACACGCTTGGTCAGATCGTAGCCAGCCACAACATCCTTCCAGCCGTCGGGGCCAGCCTCGTTCAGATCGTTCCAGATTGCGGTGGGGTTAAAGGGTTCTCCCTTGACAGCCTTCCAGACCTGATTATCGCAGATCAGAGTGGCTGCTCCGCTGCCGCCTGTCGCCCCGGATGACCCGCCGGAGCCTGCCTTTACCAGACGGGGGCCGAAGTTGTTGGTGTGATTCCATGCCGTAGGGCCGACAGAATTGCCGCTTTTCCCAATATGGCCGCCCATGGCGCCCAGGCAGATTGCCGTCTGCGGCAGCTGTTCCGTATCGTAGGTGCGGGCACTGGCCCAGGAGGAGAGAATGGCAACGTTGTTGTCCTTGCCCAGGATACGCGCTACCTCACGCAGCGTATCGGCAGGAACACCGCAGAGCTCCTCAGCCCACTCAGGGGTTTTGGGAATACCGTCGTACTCACCACGAAGATAATCAAAATAATTCTCGTCGGATTTGACATCAGACGGCATATGATCCTTATCCTGGCCAAGGCAGCAGCGATCCAGGAAATCCCAGTCGATGAGGGATCCGTCCTGATCCTCCTCCAGCAGCACATAGGACATAGCCATCATGGCAGCCATATCGGTACCAGGGCGGATGGGAACCCACTGCGCATCCAGAATAGCAGATGTATCGGTGTAAATAGGATCAAAGATAATAAACTTAGCGCCTGCCTTCTTCCAGGACAAGGCGTAATTGGTTGCGTTGCCCAGGGATGACCAGGCAGGATTATAGCCGAAGGCCACCACATAGTCACAGTTCATGAAATCCAGACGGTCGTTCTGGCAGTCGTAGTAGTTACAGCCGTCTCCCCAGCCCAGAACACCGGGAGCAAACCAGGTTCCCCAGGAGCTGGTGGTCCAGGTGGTGAGGTAATTGATGTCCAGCTTGTTGAGAAGGCTTGAGCAGCCCCCTCCAAAGGTCAGGATGGAGTTGTCTCCATAGGTAGAGTTGATGCGCTCCACCTCATCGTGGATATAAGCCGCAGCCTCGTCCCAGGAGATGCGCTCCCACTCGTCCTGGCCTCTCAGCTCAGGATTGGGATTGTCCGGACTCCAGTTCTTGCGCTTCATGGGATATTTGAGGCGATCCAGTCCCCTGGCCTGATACTGCTGGGAAAAGCCTCGCAGGCAGGCTCTCTGCTGACGGTTCACATCATCGTCAGTATTGAAGTCGTCGGTGCCCTGCCGGACGATCACACCGTCCTTAACATAGGCGCGGACAAGGCATTTGCCACCGCAGTTGTGCCAGCAGGGAGCCGCGACCCATTTGCCGTCCTCGGCTGCATCGTTAACGATGGGAGCACCGGCAGGAGCAGTATCCTCCTCGGCTGCGTAGAGACGGTTTTCTCCTCCGCCGGCAATCCTGAGCCCAGCCACCGCCGCGGTAGCAGCGACAGTTCCCTTGAGAAAGTCCCGACGACTGAATTTCGCGTTCAGAAGGTCTTCAATCATGTGCGTTTTCTCCTTTCTTTGCCATCACCAAAAGGTCATTCAGGGTTTCCAGATCCTTTTTTAAAAAGCTGTCCAGTATCCGTAAAAGACGGGGATAAAGCCGGTCTGTCTTTGCCTTAGCGGCCTTCCTGGAAAGCTGCGGTATCCAGACCAGCAGGTGTTCCGTAAGAAAATCCCTGGCTGCTTCCAGTGTCTGTGAAAGTGTACCAACCTCCTTCCCTTCAAAGGCGTCTACGCTTCGTTGTGAAAGCTCTGCCATGAAGGCCAGTTCCAGCGCCAGACTGTCGTCCGCTACCCGCCGGTATTCCTCCGGCAAAAGGCCGAAGCGGCGGTAACACTCCCGAACCTTCAGGGTACTCTCCTGAAAGAGCAGGCCTCCCTCTCCCACATACACAGACTCCCAGGGTGGGGCTTCCGGCTCAATGGGACCGACAAAAAGCCGGGTGTACTCCTCCTTTATGTCTTCCAGAGCCTTTTCTTTTTCCCGCTCGGCTCCTAACCGGGCCAGATAAGCCGGCACTGCTTCCAGCACCTCGCCGCCCAAAAGGGAAAAGCACTCTCCGGTATGAGGTGCCGTCAAGATACTCAAAAATGCCGGATCCGGCTCCCGGGCAAAGGCCTTGTACATCAGCTGATACAGATAGTTCCGATTCACAAGCAGCAATTCACAGGCTTCCTCTCTATCGATCGCTTTCACCTCCTCAGTAAACTGAAGTTCCGTTTTCTGGCACAATGTCTTCGGATGAGAAATGACAAAAAAAAGAACACTGAATAAACCCCGGCAAAAGCCGTGGTCCATCAGCGTTCCTTCGCAAATCCGGCAAGCAGCACGGTTGCCCCTGCTGCTCATAGGCTGAACCTACCCGAAGGGCAGCGAACAGCTCGGAACCATTATAGTATGCGCATGAATGTGATAAATCTATTATATCGCCAGAGGCAGATGTTAGTCAATGCTAACAAAAGGAATCCTACTGTCTCATCCATTTCCCGCTGCAAATGCAGGCTGTGGACTGAGTCGTTACGATCATAGTTCTTTTTGTTGTGTTTATCTTCCTGCAGCATTGAATTTCCTACCATTCTGAAGTAAAATAGCATTACTATAGCAAAAGAACAACAGCATATTTCCCCAGCAAATGCCTGCCTTGCTATCCTATTCCAAAAATAAAAAGGAACTGCCAAGTGCAGCGTACTGAGCCGTATCAAATAAAGATAATAAGCGCCCAAAAGAATAAGTGAGGCCCATATGGCAAAGGATTTTAATAAAAATATCAGCAGAAAACAGATGGCAATCAATATGGCTGCAAACATTGTCTCCTATTCTGCCAACATCATTATTTCATTTATTCTGACCCCTTTTCTCATCAACACCTTAGGAAAGGAAACCTATAGCTTTTATCCTATCGCAAACACCATTGTCAGCTATCTGTCTGTATTGACTAATGCCATGAATTCCATGGCAAGCCGCTTTGTTACCGTTTCCATCGTGAAGGAGGAGGATGAGGAGGCCAATAAGTATTTCTCATCGACCTTTGCCGCGAATCTGATTCTTAGCGGATTGCTTTTAATCCCAATGGCCCTGATTGTTATCCTCCTGGATCGGTTTATGGAGGTTCCGGTCAATTCGGAAGCGGCTATTAAGGCCCTTTTTGTACTGGTTTTCTCCTCAGCCCTCATAAACATATCCTCTTCCGTTTTTGGTATTGCAACCTTCGCGAAAAACAGAATCGATTTACGATCCCTGAGAGAGCTTGTCACTGCAGTGCTCCGACTGCTGTTATTCTTTCTCCTGTACCGTTTTCTTCCCCCTTCAATCGTATACGTTGGGATAGTAGCCCTGGCTGTCGCAACAGTAAATATCCTCTTTCAGATATTCTATACCAGAACACTGCTTCCCGACATCCGGCTCAGCGTAGCTAATATCTCTCTTTCACACACGAAAGAGCTCTTTAAGGCAAGCATATGGAACGCAATCAATACCTTTGGCAACACCCTGCTTGCCGGCTTATCAATGGTACTGGCCAATGTCTTTTATGGGGCCAGCGCATCCGGATCCTATTCGATCGTGAATACGGTACCACAGTTCATCAACGGCGTGATCGTCATGCTGGTCGGCATTTTTTATCCCGTGATTACCTACAGATATGCGGCATCTGATAAAAGCGGAATGATTAAGGAGATAAAGACAGCTCAAAGTGTAATCGGTATACTGGGCTGTTCGATCATAACTGTTTTTTCTGCTTTGGCCAGTGAGTTCTTCTCTATCTGGACACCAGGGGAAAACGGGAATTATCTTTCCTTCCTGTCGTTGATAACCATCATTCCCCACCTGATCATCTGCTGTATGTGGTCTCTGACGAATCTGAATGTGGTGATGAATAAGGTCAAAATACCTGCCTTATATACTTTGTTCAGCGGCATGATGAATCTGCTGCTTTCCTATCTGGTATACAGAATATGGAGCCCTGGCCTGATTTCACTTCCCATTATCAGCTCCTCCCTGCAGGTAATCTGGATTGGCATTTTTATTCCCCTATACGCATGCAGAAACCTGAAGGTGAATAAAACCACCTTTTATCCTGTCCTGATCAAAGCATTGACCTGCTCTGTCATTTCATTTGCCATCATCGCAGCCGGCAAAAAAGGCTTTGTTCTGAACTCATGGCTAAGATTAATATCCTTTGGGGGGCTTTGCGGAATTGTTGTCCTTTGCTTCATGGCCCTGGTTGTTTTCGGGCCAAAGGAAACTGTGACCAGCTTACAGATGATCCGGAATAAGATTCGAAAAAAATAAGTGATTTTCAGGTGATTGTTATGTGTGAGAAGAAGGTTTCCCTGGTTGTACCGGTCTATAACGCGGGGCATTATCTGGAAAAATGCCTGTCCAGCATTGCGAATCAGTCCTATCGAAACATAGAAGCGATATTGGTCGACGATGGGTCAACGGACGGCAGTGGAGCTGTCTGCGACAGGTTTTCCTGCATGGATGACCGTTTTATCGTCATACATCAGGAAAATGAAGGGGTTGCCGCAGCTTACAATAAATGCCTGGCCCATGTCACCGGCGATTTTGTGGTTATTGTTGACAATGATGATTACCTGGATCCTTCCCTTCTGTCCGAATTGCTCCTTGTTCAGACTGAGTCCGGGGCTGATTTCGTCCAGGGCGGATATTTTTTTGTCAGTGAAGACGAAACCCTGATCAAAAAGACCTTGTTTGGAAACAGGACCTATCAGGATAAAAGCCAGATGGTCTGGGATTATCTTGTGACCGGCAAAATCAGCCACACCATGACCGGCGCCCTGATCAGAGCGCGATTATTTGATGGGGTCAGCTTCCCTGAGAAAGCGATGAGCGGGGACGTTCAGGTCATCCCCCAGCTTCTGCATCGATGTGATTCCTACGTCCAGGTGAACGAGGCCTATTACTACGTCACCGTGAGATTTGACAGCGTCAGCCGAAGCTTCGCGACAGACGCCATGTACTGGGACAAGCATGCCTGCACCCGCTTTTATGAAGACTTTATTCAGACCTATTATCCGGACTTTGGAGATTTCATTCTCTATCGAAAGACATCCGTTGCTGTCCTGCTATATACAAGGACAGTGAAAAACAACAGGATCAGTGATGTGGAAGAAAAAAAAGCGCAGTGCATCAGAGAGTTTAAGGATAATTATCCCAATTTACGAAAAAGCAGGATATACTCCTCCCTTCCTGACCGCGCAAAGCTGAGATTCCATATCTTCAAGGTAAGCCCCAGACTGCTCAAGCTATTGGAAGGTCTGTATACCAGGCTGTTAATCAAAAAACAGAGGAAGTAAAGGATGAAGAAGATATTATTCATGCTTGGCAACTATACGCCCAAAGCCTCGGCCAATGGAATATGCGTCAGAGCGGTAATCGAAGACCTGAAAAGGAAAGGATATCATGTCTATGTCATCTGCTATGGCAATGAAGAGAAAATGCAGGAAACAGAACAGGAAACAATAGTTACGGTTCAGTCCAATCGCTGCCTTGACAATGACCTGTATTCCGGTAAAACCAGAGGCATAAAACGGAAAGTCTTTATTCTTTGGTCTTTATTGACAGAACCCCCTTATCCCATGATCGGGAAAAAAATGGCTGCCGCCTTTCAGAAAAAACTGAAGTTCATTTTATCGAGATATGAGATTGATACGATCGTAGCGGTAGTCCATCCTGTCGACGCGGCTCTGGCCTTAGCTTCTCTGGGAAAAGAACCACTTTGCCGGCGGGTCATCTATGAATTGGATACATTAACCGATGATCAGTATTTAAAGACAGGATGGAGACGATTCTTTTTTCAAAAGATAAAGAAAACAGAAGAAAGGATCCATTCTCGGGCAGATAAAATTGTATATATGAGATCCCACGATGCCTCCTTTTCGTCTGCCCCAAATGCCTCCGAAGTCAAATACGTAGCCGCTGACATTCCCTTGATCGATCAGGCCTATTATGATGAGATTCACAGGGAAAGGCAGCCGAAGCATTCCATTCCTGATCCCTTTATCGTTTATGCCGGCAGCTTATCCGCGCAGATCCGGCCTCCGGAATATGTCTTGTCCCTGCTCGGTGCACTTTATCAAAAGAAAGTACGCTATAAAGCCTGCTTTTATTCCAGGGGCTGCTCCGAAGTCGTCCGGGATTACAGTGACAAAACAGCCTCCCAGATCGAATGGAAGGACTACGTCAGCCCGGATGAACTGCTATCCATTTATCATGACGCCCATTTTCTCCTGAATATAGGAAATCTGGCTGAGGATGTCCTTCCCTCCAAATTGATTCAATATATCTCTACCGGCAAGCCGATCATTCATATCAGCTTCAGCCAGAAGGATGCCTGCCTCCCCTATCTGGAAAGGTATGAAAACTGCGTGATCATCAACACGGAGGAGCCCTTCGAGGAAAACGTGTCAAAGCTGACCTCTTTTTTGAGAACCAATCAGTCAAGGGTTCTTGATTATTCTGTTATCGCCCGGGCTTTTCAGGAAAACACGGTAGAATGGACCTCCCATCAATTGCTGAATTGATGAAAAGGGTATCACCCTGTTGTCGAGCCTCAGAGCATTTGGGGATCACAGTCGCAAGGCGTGACGCGCAGCAGCTTCAGCTCCCGCGTGACCCTTTCTCCCTCCCTCTCCTCTAAGACATTAATGGAGAGGGCCAGCTCCACATTCCTTCCCTGCAGCAATGAGACATCCTGCGGATGGATCTGGATATAGCCTGCCTGAGCCTGATAGAGATAGCGATTGTTCCGGTGTTTGTCAAAGATTCTTTTGACAAGAGCTGCATCTGTCCCGAAGGCCTTGACCGTCTTCAGATAATAGTCACGCTCAGAAAAGAACAGCGTCGGGTGGATCAAACCGGGATGATGGTTCTGCTGATACATCTGGCCGAAATTCTTATTTTCCAGTGAACAATAATGAAGGCCCAGAGATAATCCCTTTTCAGCTGCAAATCGAACCAGGCGCAGGGCAATCAGCTCACTGCCTGCCACAGGGAGCCCACCGGCATACCAGAAGTTATAGAGGATCCGGTAGGGCGGATACCGCAGGAAAAAGCCACGGGTACGAAAGGCTTGTGCATTGTGATAGGGAAAACAAAGCTCCAGGAGATTGATGCCCCAGATGCCAATCTCATCCAGGCGAAGGAGCAGGTCCCGCATCTGCATTTCCCTGTCCGGCATGACCGGCATCTCCACCATCACACATGGAAGGTAAGCCTTTGCCAGACTTATCCTGTCCAGTACCTTATTCCTCATCTCCGGCGTGTCTTCCATTTTACAGCTGAATCGGATCTCATCCAGTCCTGCGTCGCGCAGCTCAGCAAGAAGGAGTTCGTTCAGCAGATCGCCGGAGGTATACAGACGTAAATGCGACTCAGGGTAAAGCTCACGGGCTGTGCGGAAGAAGGCTGCGGCTTCCTCCGGGTGCAGAAGCGGTTCTCCCCCTGTCAGTGCGATGTGGGTGAGGCCCTGCCCGGCACTATGATAAGCCTTCAGCTCTGCCAGCCAATCGTTTTTCTGCGCCAGATGTCCCTCGTAGTTCTCCTGATTGGGGTTAAAGCAAAAGAAGCAGCTGCGATGACAGCGGAAGGAGATATGGCTCGTCAGTGTGTTAATGCCCTGACGGCAGGCCTCACAGGCAGAAGAGATGCGCCGATAGACAAAGCTGGCATCCTCAGAACGCGCTGTCACCTCAGACATGGTTTTCAGGGCAGCGCGCTCTCCTTGTATCTGAGCTTCCAAAGAAGAGGCTGTGTCAAAGGGCAGGCCAAATGAGGAAACCTGTCCCAGAAAATCCTCGTAGATATCCAGATACATGCCGGCATAGCCCCGAAAGACAGGATTACGGATCCGGCTGATATTGCTGCGGGTGATTTCTTCTGGCATCGTTTTCCCTCCTCTATATACTTATGTTCATCGGAAGTGTGCTATATGCTTTGTGGTTGCGTCGGAAAGCGCACTTCTTTCGTCGCAATAGAACTTTTATAAGGAATTGCTATGAATCTTATCCATGAAACCATTCTTGACAGCATAGGCTCCACAGCCCATCCGACGGTTCAGCCCCAGCGCTGCCTGAACCGTCTGCAGCGGCGCTATCCCTGTACCATATGCGCAGACCTGTGTCCCAGCCAGGTATTTCCAGCCCGAAGCGGTGAGGCTGTCAGCTGGGAACGATGCAGGGACTGTTCCCTCTGCGTATCCGCCTGTCCCTCCCTTGCCCTGATTCCCTCTGCGGAGACACGCCGGGATTATACCGAAGCGATGCAGGAAGCTATGCCTCTTCGCATAACCTGCCATCGAGACACACAACAGGGCGAAATACATGTGGGATGTCTGGCCGCCCTTGACTGGGAGCTACTGGCCTTGCTGGCCTTGAAGGGTGAGCTGATCCTGATTGTACGTAACTGTGACAGCTGCCCGGAACAGGCCCGGCGCATTCTTTTGGAGGAGAATCTGCAAAAGCTTGAGGCTTTTCTGGGGAAGGATCGTTTTCTCCGGCAGATTCGACAGATCCGGGCAAAGGAGGCAGTCCCCCGGATCCGGCAATCCCCCACTGCTGAAAAAACAATGACCCGGCAAGAGCTTTTCTCCCACCTCCTTGGGAAAGTAACCAGGCGGGCAGTAGAAAAGGCAGAAGAGCGCTTCCCCTTTCTTACGGATGACAAGGGAGACGGGCTATGGCTCAGACGTCTGCTTGCAAAGGCTGTCAGAGAGGAAAAAGCGGCAGAGCGCTCATACCGGCTTTGGCTTCCCCGTTTCAATACGGACTGCTTTGGCTGTGGCATCTGCGAAAAAGTATGTCCTCATAAGGCGCTCACTATCCGGCAGGAGGATGGCGAAACCCGCCTGATCCTGATCGAGCCATACAAGTGCAGTGCCTGCACCCTCTGTGTGAAGCTTTGTCCCCATGGTGGGCTTGACGGGCTTTTTCCCCTTGCGGTTCCCCATCTTGACCAACTCGCGCTGATACGCGTCCATAGCCTGTCCTGTACCGAATGCGGCGCCGTGCTGCTGCCTGGAACAGATCCGCCCCTTTGCCGACGCTGCGCCAAACGCATCTTCCTTTCGGCGCCACTGTCAATAGGGTAGAGGGAGGCGCAGCCGACTCTCTACCCCCCTCCCCGAGCCGCGTTCCGACGTTAGTCGGAAAAACTCATAACGCGGCTCTGGGATAAAAAAGGAGCCTTGTCAGGCTCCTTTTCTCTTTTCTTAATCTCCCGCTGTTTCCTCCTCAACGCTAACCTGCCGGTCCATATTCCTGCTGATGTCATATTCCGCAAGAAAGCCTTCATAATAACGGTTGTATTCCTCTTCCGTCAGCTCTCTCGCCTTCATGGAATGCACATGATAATCCGGATTCTCCTGATAAGCCCTTCTGACAATGCCGCAAATAACAACACAATGGGAAGCAATCCGCTCAAAAAAGTTGAGCAGCTCGGTAAAGGACTTTCCCTGTATCAGGTCACATTCCCCCATGGAAAGCCGGTAAATATGACGGGCGCTCAGGATTTCACACAGACTGCTGATCGCAGCGGCAAAAGGCTTGACCTGTATTGCCTCTTCCAGGTTATTCTCCCGGTATGAGAGCAAGGCTTTCTTCACGATTGCCCTCTCAGCCTCGATCATCACATTCATCTCCTGCCTTGCTTCCGCAGAGAAGCTGATATTGTTCTCATGCATTTCCTTTGTCACATGGGCTATGGCAGATGCATAGTCCCCGATCCGCTCCAGGTCACCGATTGCTCTGAGATCATACATAGTCTGCCTGCTCTGTTCAGAACTCATTTCCTTCTTCGAAAGCACCGTCAGATAAGCGCCCAGCTTTGATTCATACTTATCGATCAGATCCTCCTTGCGCTGAACCTTGGCATATTTCTTTTCCACATATTCCAGAATCAGGTTTAAAGACCTCGATACGTTTTTCCCCACCTTCGTCGTCATGCCAAGGATGACACGGTTACACTGGCCAAGGGCAAGCGCCGGTGACAGGAGGAATCTCTCGTCCAGCAGGTCAAAATCGGCATTGTCCTGCTGATCCTCGATATCCTCGGCAGAATCCTTGATCAGAACGCATACCGCCTTCTCGATCTGTCTGATAAAGGGGAAGAGCAGAAATCCCGCGACGACACGGACGACAGAATTGACCAGGGCAATCAGCACAGGCCCCATTGTCAAATCCATAAAGTGGAAAGAAAAGGCAGCATTTGCCGCGTAAAAACCGACTCCCCACAAGACGGCACCGATGACATTGATCAAAAGATAAACGATGGCGCTTCTCTGACCGTTTTTGTTTGCGCCGATGGCAGAAAACAGAACCGGACATGAGGCTCCTACGCCGATACCCAGGATGATCGGAAATACTGCCGAAAAGGTCAGAGCGCCTGTCATGGACAGAGCCTGCAAAATACCGATGGAAGCAGATGCGCTCTGCAGGATGGCCGTCATACCGATACCCAGAACAATACCAAGGATGGGATTAGAAAAAAGAGTGATGGCCTCCGTAAAGACCTCGCTCTCCTTCAGAGGAGACACGGCAGCGCTCATCATCTGCATGCCAACCATCAGAATGGCAAAGCCGAGCAGGATACTGCCCAGATGCTTATGGGCCGAACGCTTGGAGATCATCCTGATGAGCGTTCCGCTTATCGCCGCTACCGCGGCAATCGTAGAAGAAGAGAGCAGCTTTGTTACCCCTCCGGCTCCTTCTATATAGGACAGACAGAGAATCCAGCCTGTAATACTGGTTCCTATATTTGCCCCCATAATGATGCTGATCGCCTGGCTAAGCTTCATCATACCGGAATTAACGAAACCAACGACCATCACCGTGGTGGCTGACGAGGACTGAATGACAGATGTTACAGCCGTCCCCAGGGCCATGCCCTTTAGCGGTGTGTTGGTCATCCGGTATAAAAAGGACTCCAGCTTATCACCGGCTACACTCTTGAGTCCGTCTCCCATCAGGGACATACCGTACATAAAGAGCGCTACGCCGCAAAGCAATGACAAAATCATGGAAATGATATCCAAAACAGGCCCCTCCCTTACTTCTTTCTGAGGTCATCTGCAACTGTTCTGCACACACCTCGCAATCCCCTGCGAAGCTCGTGCTGCCCAGGTCGTTCATGATTCAACTGCCAAAAATGATTCCTACGGTTTATTCCGTCCAGACACTCCCACAATCCGCCCCCAACGGCGGCAAGCCTGACGTGGAAACAGGCTTTATACACTGGAATCATACATGACTGTACAATTATTGTCATCTTACCATACGGACAGCCCCCCCGTCAACAAGTAGTAAAGGGATCACAACCCTTCGTATATCATTTTCCGCAGGGTAGGATGGATGACGTCATAAGAATAGCCAAAGTTTTTGACGTGCATCGCGTAGAAGGCGCTCAGATGTAGCACAGGATCAACCATGGTCCAGGAACCGGCGGCGCCGTCCCATCCGAATTCCCCGATCGCCCCGCTGCCTCCCTTGCTGAGATCCACCCTGGTTCTGACCCCCAGTGCGTAGGAATATCCCTGGCGGTTCCATTCGTCGAAGCTCTTTCTCGCCTTGCCCACCAGCTGGTTGGCACTCCAGATCTGGATCGTCTCCGGCTTCAGGATGGCTGCCCCCTGTTCTCCGACACCGCCGCAGGCCATGGCGTCCGCAAAGGTAATATAGTCCCGGATATCGCTGATCAGGCCGGCTCCCCCGCTCTCATGGCGTTCACTAAGCCGGTGGTCTGCGACGTCCTTTGTAATGGGGACTATCCTGCCATCTTCTTCCCGACAGCGATATTGGGCACATTGTCTGTCCGGAGCCTTCATCCGAAAACCGATTGTCCCAAGTCCCAGCGGGTCAAAAATATTCTCCTTCAGATAGTCTCCAAAGCTTTTCCGGCTCACCACCTCAACCACAGCCCCAAGCACATCATGACTCAGGCTGTAAAGAAAATCTGTCCCCGGTTCAAACTCCAGTGGCTGCGCAGCCAGCGCATCCGCAATCTCCCGCGTGGTGGCATATCCCTTAGTGCGTTCCAGCAGATCAAGAATGACCGGAGCCTTCAGCTCATAATTCAGGCCGCTCTGCATACTGAACAGATGCCGGATCGTCATCGTGTTCTTCGCCGGCACCTCTCCTTTTTCCGACCGGACTGTCAGCTTTTCATAAGCCGGCAGGTAGAGACTCACCGGATCGTCAAGCCGCAGCAGCCCCTTTTCCACCAGCTGCAGCCCCGCACAGGATGTAACCAGCTTGGAGCAGGAATACAGGCAGTAGGTCTCATCCCCGCGCAAAGGCTGGGTATGCTCCTCATCCCTGAAGCCCGCCATATGTCGAAAAATGGGTTTGTGATCCTGATAAATCACCATATCGCAGGAAGGAACTCCTGCCTCTGGTAAAGTGTCCAGATATTCCGCAAGCTTTCTGAAATCCATGCTTATTCTCCCTTTCCGCCGAGAGGCTGAGTCTTTCCATAACCGCACAGGTCGAAATCTTTACTGACCCCATAAGAATATAACAAACCACCACGAAAATTCAATCCTCGGGGATGAATTCCCTTGCGATTTTTTCCCATCTCTGAAGATGCTCCGGATGATAGGAGACCGTGCTGACATCCTTCAGCACCAGTTCAAAATGACATCCGTTGCGGCAGCAGGCGTCGGTTATCTTCCTCAGCTCAGCGCGAACCTGATCCTCATTAAAGGTATCCAGCGCTACCGCTGCAGCAGATGCCTTGGCGGAATAAACATATTTTTTCCCGATCTGTTCGGCTGCCAGATCATAATCCGCCCAGGGCGTCACAGTGACCTTCCTTAGATGCGGAATCCGGGAGATAATGTCGATCTGATTGTGCAGGGGTTCACAGCATCCGTAATATACCAGTCCAAAGGGCTCCATAGCCTCTGCCATATAGGGAATGTCAAACTCCTCCCGCATAGCCGGGGACACGGAGACGAAAACCTGGGCTGCACCTCTCCCCCAGACATCCTTAGCCCGGAAATGAACCCCGTCACAGTCCTTTCCCGGCAATTGGCTGCTGTAGGCACTGGTGCAGTGCACCGAATCCTGATATCCTTCAAAGAGATTCAGGTCCTCATACTGGCGCACCTTATCCAGAAAGATGTCCGTCAGCTTCCTGGCCAGAGCATGCATATAATCCGGGTGCTCCACCAGATCCATCAGAACCTGCCCCACACCGTGCAGCATTCAGCGTATTATAAAGATAGGCGGAAGAAGTCAAATACCTCCTGGGGATGCTCGGTAGAGGCTGACATCTCACAGCAGGCTGCCCAGCCGATGGTAGCCGGCTTTTCAAACACGGGAAGAGGAGCGATGCCGATATCCGGATTCTCCGCCGCGATGTCGATATATGATTCCACCGTCGCTTCGTATGCCTATAAAAGGCGGGGGCATGATACTGCTGTTTTACAGATGGGGGGAAGAAAAGAAATGAGAAATGAATCACCAAATGATCAAAAATAGCGCCAGAAAACAAAAGCCTGGCTGAACAATGGCAACTGTTCAGTCAGGCTTTTTTCACATTCACAACCCATTACTCAGGATCAGACTCGCATCGATATGGGAAAGATCCCGGCATCCCGTGTAGGCCATCACCTTTCTCAGCTCATCATTTGCCTTCATCAGATAAGCTGCAGCGCCTTCAGCGCCGTCCTTTTTGATGGCAGTCATGAGCGGTCTTCCTATACACACTGCCGTAGCCCCAAGAGCAATCGCTTTGAAGGCATCCATGCCAGTCCGTATCTCACAATCCACAAAAATCGGGATGTCTTCAGGAATCTCCTTACGGATGACAGGAAGAAGCTTCAAGGGTGGAATCGCGTACTCTATCCGATTGTTGTGATGAGACAGGACAATTCCCTTTGCGCCGGCCTTTACAGCCTCTTTGGCATCATAAAGACTGAGAACCCCCTTCACGATAACCGGGAGCTTCGTCGAGGAGCAGATTCCGGACAATTCCTCTGTCGTAATAGGTGCCATCTCATATCCATCGACATGATCGAGTGTGCCATCCTCAGCAAAGGCATGATCAATATCAATCCCCACCGCAAAAAGCCCCAGCTTTTCGGCATGCCTGATTTTCTGGCTGATCAGGGATCTGTCAGAGTATGGCTTGATAATCTCTACCATGTCTGCTCCGGTGGAAGCACACAACTCAACTTCCTTCTTTTCCGCCATTCCCAGCCAGAGGATGGCGCCTGCCTTGGCCGTTCCCTCCGCATACTGTGATGTCGCCCCCTCATACATGAAATGATCCAGATGTGATAAAGCCGCTGTCATGATGGGAGATTCAAATACCTTTCCATATAGCTCCATCTTTAAATCAGGGACGGCAGAATTCATATACCTGGTCTCAATCAGCAGTGAATCCAGATACTGCCTTGTAATCCTGTTGGAATTGCCGATCATGTCGGACATAACAGATTCCTCTCTTTCTTGGCTTACGACGTCTCCTTACGGCAGCTCTACCTCGCGGCAGGGCGCCGGTCACCGTCAGAAGACATCTTCCTTTTGGCGCCCCTGCCATAAAAAAACAGGGCGTTCCAACTTTCTCGTCATTGGAACGCCCTTCAGAACGGTTCAAATAATCTCATTTCTGACCTCCTTTATTCAATTATTTCGGGGTATTTCATTATTAGCGCATTGGACTATACCTCGTTTCTTTGATTTATTTGTTTGTTTGTTTTCTTCTTTTCTTTTGATGATGTTACTATATCACAATATATTTTATTTGTCAAGCATTATTTTAAGTTTTTTTCTTGTGAATTAGCTTATTTGTCTGTTTATTATATTCTAAACAAACATTTTATGCATCAACAGCAGAACACTTCTTAATTTTCTGTTTCATCGATGCGCTTCCGGAGAGTACTTTTTCTCAGATACCGCTGCAATGGCGCCTCCCAGCTCAGCATGGCACACCAGCCCAGCACACAGGCCAGACCGACCCCTGGAATCATCATAACAGGCACCAGCAATACCGTAGCCAGCACGCGCACAGAAATCTGTGTCAATGTCGCAAACAGCGTAACGGTCATGCGGCCGATGCCGCGAAAATAGCCCTGAAGCCCGTTGGTAAGGCAGGGCAGCCAATAGCAGAAGCCGATGATGTTGAAGTAGCGCACACCGTTTTCAACGATATCGCTATCCTTTGTAAACAACGTCATGAGCGGACGCCTCAGAAAAAGCACCACAAGGCACATTGCCAGACCCACAGCGAATTCCAGGCTCAGCCCTCGATTGCAGCCCTGGTCCACGCGCTTGTCGTCCTTCGCGCCTTTGTTTTGCGCGATAAAAGCCGTAATGGCTGAAGCAATGCTCCGACCGGGCAGCAGGCCGATATCCTCGATCTTGCGAACAGCGCTGAATGCCGCTGCCGCAGATACGCCTTTCTCCTTACAGATAGCTGACCGTCTGGCTTAATTCCTTTCTGCTTGCATGATTGGCAAGCGGGCCGGCGCCTTCTGCGGCATATCCCAGATCCAGGAGCATTAAAACCTCTTCATTCTCCGGTAAGCCAAGGGCTTCGGCCACCTTTTCCGGGTCAAGGAAGTTGAGCCAGCAGCTGTCTATTCCTTCATCTGCGGCTGCCAGAATCATATGCGTGGCTACGATGGTTGCGTCCTCAACCCCGGAATCCCTCTTTCCACCCGGATAGGTAAAGACATTGTTCCTGTCAAAGGCGACAACCAGGACAGTCGGAGCGCCATAGCGGCATGGGGTGAGGGAATCAATCCTGGCCAGAAGCTCTGACGACTGAACAACATAGATATGCTGTTCCTGCAGATTCTTTGCGGTAGGCGCAAGGCGGCCGGCTTCGAGAATAGCTGTCAGTTTCTCTGGCTCAACCTGACGGCCTGAATATTTCTTGCATGAGTAACGGGCTTTGATGACTTCTCTGAATTCCATGATATTCCCCTTTCTTTTGATAAATCATTGTGCGCATCCTATAGTATCATCAATATTGTTTTCTCCACGGCAGATCCCTTCCGCGCGGGCAAAGACGGCAGATACTCCCTCCGTTTCATCATATTTCGCCATTCCGCAGGAAACAGGCAGCTCTTCCCTCAGGATTGTCGCTCTCAGGCTCTTTAACAATACATCCACGTAATCAAAGTCATAGCCCTGTGCAATGACAGCAAACTGGTCTCCTGTCACTCGGAAAACAGGACTGTGCTTAAAGGTTTCGCAGACAAGGGTACTGGCCTCACGAATAAGTTGATCCCCTGCTTCTCTGCCTTTGCTTTCGTTTACAAGGGCAAGGTTCTTTACCTGGCATAGCACAATCGCATATCTTACGGACTGTCCCCATTCGATTTGCCGTGACAATGACTCTGACATCTGTTCATAGGCATTCTTGTTTTTCACTCCGGTAAGGATATCAAGATTTGCTTTACTGCGTGCCTCTGACAACTGCAATTCATACTCCATTTCCCGCGTGACCTGTGCATCAACATTATTGATCCCGATGATAAGCTGGGGACCGTCATTTTCCTCCACAAGAGCGGCTTTGAGTCCGACATAGGTCGGCTCGCCATCCAGCAGCATCCGATAGCGAAAAGCACAAATGCCATTCTTCTGGATTTCTCCCAGTATGTTTTCCCGGGTAAACAGAGTCTGGAATTTCCTCAGGTCTTCGGGATAAATATAGCGGACGCTTTCTATACGGGACTGGGCAAACAGATCATCTCCCTCCTTCGGTAAGGAAAGCTCGGCGTAGTCCTCTGTTGCAATGTACTCTGTGTACTGATTGGTTTCCGGATCAACCGTATAGATACAAATGTAATCCTGTGTGAGGGCGCTGACCCTGGAATAGGTAGCCCGCTCCGCCTGAATCCGGGCAAGTACTTCCTTCTGCCGCATCTGCGCGTCCACATTGCTGACACCGATAATGATGTGCGACCGATCTCCAGGCATACGCACGGCTTTCATCGTGACATAGGTTGGTTTCCCTTCGATCAGCAAACGGTAGGTAAGGGTAAACGCCCCCTGTTCGTCAAGATTTTTCTCTATATTTTCCCGATGAAAAGCGCTGATAAAATACTCCTGATCGTCCTTGTATATCTTTTGTTTTGCCTCCTCGCGACTAATGGTAAAGAAATACTCGCCATGGCGCTCTAAGGTAAGATTCTCTCTGGCTGCATCGGGATTATATTCCGTGAATTTCCCGGTATTAAGATTTACATAGTAGAGATTCACATAATCCGCAGACAGAGCCTTCGCAATCTGGGCATAATTGGTCCCTGCATTCTCTCCCTCTTTGACCACTGCGAGAACTGCTGCCGCAACAGCCACCGTTCCGGAAACCGGGTTGACCGCTACTCGTCGGACGAAAGCATGTATCGTAGTATCTTCATTGACTCTTTCATCCACCAACACTCGTTTTCCGCCCCTGCTGCACTGGACCACTGCATTCATAAACGCTATTCCGATTCCCTCAGGCATGGCTAAATAATCCATTTCTTCTATTCTGAGGTCAACACCTAAGGTGCGCTGCAAAAAGTCACGGTATGATTTGTTGCAGCGGTAATATTTCACCTTGTTTCCATTGACCTCCAGGATGCTCATAGGCAGGGTATTAAAATAGTGCCGCAGGTTTTCATCATTGTCATCGAGAAGTACCGCCATATCATAAAGATTGATCCGGCCGGTAACAGCATAGTATTCCGACTCCGCCGGGTTTTCAAATTCCAAGGGCAACCCTTTTTCAAGCAGAGTAAGAATTCCTTCGAAGGGAAGGGGTTTGCCATAATAGTATCCCTGAATCCTCGTACAGCCGATTTCACGCAGGAAATCCACCTGGTTCTCCTGCTCCACCCCCTCGCACACGGTTTCCATTCCGAGACCGAAGGCCATCTTCATCAGCTCTGTCAGAATGATCTTGCTTTCGTCCCCTTCATCAAAGTGTTCCATAAACTTCATATCAAACTTGATCAGATCAAAATGGATTTGCTGGAGCACGTCCAGGGAAGAATATCCGCTCCCAAAATCATCCATCCACACCGGGAAGCCAAGACTCCGGAAGCGGTCAACCTGTTTTTTCATGAAGTCAAAGTCACTGCCGATTACACTTTCCGTAATTTCGATGGTGATCAGAGAACGATCCATTCCAGCGTCATCCACCCGCTTTCTGATTTCTTCCACGATATCACAGGCATCAAAATCGGAACGGGATAGATTGACGGACTGGGGCACGACATAATAACCTGCCTCAGCCTGTTGTTTCATCTTTTCCAGAACCTGCTCCAGCACATACAGATCCAGTCTGTAAATCAGTCTGCAATCCTCTAACACATAGATAAAATCGGCTGGGGAAATGAAGCCCATGACAGGGTCGATCCAGCGGGACAGAGCTTCTTCGTCACAAACCTTGCCATCCGCGGCCCGGATAATCGGCTGGTAATACACCTTAATCCAGCCCTCAGACAAAGCCCGATCCAGATTATTGTAGATATAGCGATACAGCTCTCCTTGCTTTAACATATTATTGTCAAACCAGGAATAACCGGAAGCCAAAAGCGACTTGTTCTGGTCGCAGGCATGCTTTGCCCGGTCACAGGCAACATTCACGTCAACGTCCTCCAGTCTGTAGGGATAGATTCCGGCTTTGACAAGAATAGGCTTCCCGCTGTCTGCGCTTTGGCATTCCCGGAAAAACTCCTCCAGGCTTTCCTCCAGCCCCTGCTCCTCAGCTACCGCCGCAAAATGATCCCCACTGTATCGGCAGACATTCTGCCGGCCGAAATGCCGGGAAAGGAATCCTGCAAATTCACAAATCAACCGGTCTCCCGCTTCAAAGCCGAACTGCCGATTGTAGTGCTTCATTCCCAGAATATCAAAATAAAGCATAGCGGGCTGTTTGCCCTGCTCAAGCAAGCGCTCTCTCTCGGCTGCCGCAAGTCTGAAAAAATGTCTGACATTTGGCAGCCCCGTCAGTTTGTCGGTCAGAAGCTGACGATTCAGGTCATCAATATATTGTCTGATCTGATCCCGCATCTTCTTGAAAGCGATGGTCAGGGTACCAACCTCGTCCCGTCTCTGATAGTTCAGGTCAACATCGTAATCTGCATCGGCCAGTCTCTGGGAGGCTGCGGTAAGCAGCAACAAGGGGCGGGTAATTGCCCGCATCACCAGCATGATGATCACAACAAAAGCAATGATAATAGCCATTGTGATCAACAGGTTGTTATTGACAAGCCGGAGCCATGCCGCATTGATTTCCCTTGTGGGGGCAACAATGACCAGCTTCATGCCATTGGTCAGGGTACAGAAGGACAGCTGCCGCTCTTCTCCGTTTTTTGTATAGCGGATCAGCTCGTCTCCGCTCTTGTCCTGCCTGTAAAGCTCCTCGCTGAAGGGAAGATCGGAAGCCTCCAGCACACTCCCGAATTCTCTTTCCGGATGGTAAAGAACACGGTTTTCTTCAAGCAGGCTGGCAAATCCTGTATCATAGACCCGTATCGAATCAACCTGATCGATCAGAATATCAACAGGAATGTCCATTCCGATCACGCCAATCAAGGTACCTGACCGATACAGTGGGACAGTATAGGAACAAATCCAAAGCTCTCCCAGAGATTGGGCGGTATAGGGGCCTATCCAGGAGGGACGTCCACGCTGTATCGAAGTATAATACCAGGTGTTATGGGCTGTATCATCAGGATCCAGCCGAGCCGCGTCCAAGGGCTCCTTTTCTTCAAAGCCGGTTTTGCCGACTCTGGAAAAGAAAAAGCCGTGGACTGTCCCGCTGATCTTCGGATTTATACAGAAATAATAGGAAATGATTCCATGCGTATGGCTTGCGATACCGGTAAAGATTTCCTGAATCCCGGCACAGTAGCCTGTAAGATAAGTATCCAGCCGTGCTTTTTGCTCAGGATCACGTTCGGCCGGCCTCTCATTCGATCCGATTGCTCCGTTTTCGGCAAGAATCACTCTGTCCAGAGAATCCGAAGCAATATTGGTGATCATCTCAATAGCATGTTCAATACTCTCTGTATATTTCTCGATAGACTTCTTTGTATCCTGCCCAATCAGGCTCATCTTTTCCACAGAGTTCCGGTTGTTTTCCGCTCTAAGCGTAGCAAAAGACGCCGCAAACACGCACAGAATAGTCGTGATGATTGCAACGATGGTAATTACCGTGATTCTGATTCGAATGGAATGCATTATCATCTCTCCTCGCAGAACGCATGTTCTGGTCTGACAAACTGTTTTCGGATGGGGGTTCCGTCACTTCGGCAAAAGGAATCTTTTTCATTTATTTGATGACGACATCCCGATACCTGTTTTTTACAGAACCATTCCAGGAGGCCTGGACACCTTCCACCCGCTCGGATAATACATACACCCGCAATCGGGAAAACAAAGGAATCCAGGCAGCGTCCTTCTGTATGATGATTCGTTCCAGCTCCCTGTACTCAGCAAGGCGTGTTTCCGGATCGGTAATGCTCCTGGCTTCCCTCACCCGCCCCATAATCTCTTCGTTCGGGTAACAGAGGCTGCGGTTCACAGTATTCTCGCGGTTTCCGAAAAAGGTATAGATAAAATTATCCGGGTCATTGAAATCCGCTGTCCACATAGCCGTATAGCAGGTAATCTCACCTCTTTTCCGAAGGCTCATAAATTCATCCTCGTCCAGGACGATAATCCTTGCCCGAATGCCTGTTTTCGCCCACATAGAGGCGGCCAGCCGCATCAGGGTCATTTCCCACTGGGTAGAGGAAGATTTGACCTGAACAGTCAGATCAAATCCATCAGGGTATCCGGCCTTGGCAAGCAGGGCTTTGGCTTCATCAGGGTCAAAGGGAATCTCAGGCAGCTCGGGATTGAAGCCATACAAGCCGTGAGGAAATATCCCATTCTCCACAGCTCCTAATCCACTGTATACCACATTCAGCAGGATGGCACGGTTCAGGGACAGCTGCATGGCCTTTCTGACCTTTACGTCATTAAGCGGGGGAGTCGCTTCGTTGAGGGCAATATAAACGATACCAATGCGGGGAACCCGGAATAATCTTTCCTGATAGATGTCTCCGTGAATGTAAAACTCCGCATAGTCCCCTACCTCATCCAAATCCAGGATATCCAGCTCACCATTGTCAAACAGGTTCTGAATCTCCTCCGGCTCTGTCAGAAAACGAAGGTCAAGTCCTTCACAGGCAGGAGGTCCCTGCCAGCAGTTGGGATTTGCGGTTAGAAGCATTCCCACCTCCGGTGTCCATTTCCGGAGGATAAAGGATCCCGTTCCTATGGTCCAGGCAGGGTCAAGTCCGAACCGAGGGCCGGCTTCCCTGGTGGTTTCTTCATCCATGATAGAAGCCCCTGGCATGGACAATCCTGCCAAAAAAGCCTCAAATGGCTGTTTCAACGTGATGGAGAAATCATGCTCACCGAGAACCTGAAACCCTTCCAGTCCCGAGGTTTTCCCATCCATGAGCTCCTCCGCCCCCACAACCACATCCAGAATATCCTGATTGCAGGAGTCCGGGTGAGTCAGGAGCCTGATAAAGGAATAAAGCACATCCGATACGGTCAGAGGCGCCCCATTGCTGAAAGCGACATTTTCCCGGAGGTGAAAGGTATACACCCGTCCGTCTTCGGATACCTCCCAGGACTCAGCCAGGGAGGGGAGAATATCCATACCTCCGGCTTCGTTGCCTTCCATCTCCACCAACCGGTTAAAAACATTCTGAGCAATGGTATAATGGATGGTAGTACACTGAAAATCCACGGTATCCGGTTCGTCTTCCACAGCAACAAGGAAGTGGGAAATATCTGGTTCCGTGGTTTGTTCCTGCTGCAGGGCAGAATCCCCTCGTTCCAGGGAACAGGCCGCAGAGGAAAGCAGGAGGGCAAAAAGGAACAAAAAGCTTATGATGACTTTACCAGGATAAAACAGTTTCATATCTGTTTGCCTCCTCCCACATCACAAAAGTCAAACAGTTACCTTGTCCTTAATTCTCTACCTGAATAACCCGATCCAGGATATAAGAGAAGGAGGGGTTGGATGAATTCTGATTCTCTATAAATTCCGTATTTAAATCAATGGTGTCTGAAGAATTTCTGGGGTTGACCCCGGTATAGTTTCCATAGAAAACCTTGGTTTTTCCCTTTTTCAAGCTATCGATAGCCTTTTCGGCCTTCTCCTGGCTGCCATATGCCGCGATGGTATCGTTCAGATCCAGCAGTTCGACCCAGCCGCTTTCGAAGCCTGCGCTTAAATCCCTGCCATGGACGTTTGCTTTTACGCTTTTCTCGATATTCTGCTTATTCATAACTGCCTGCACAGCCTCCAGAACATAGGGAGACCAGTTGGTCCTGATGCTGACCAAAGCGCAGGAAGGCGCTACATCCATCATTCCCTGATGATAGCCCACATGATATACGGTTTTCCCTGCAGCGGAAGCCTCCTCACAGACGATGGCCGGCGCCATGGTATTGACATGCTGGGCGATGATCACGCAGCCTTCATCGATCAGCTTCCTGGTCTCTTCTTTCTCAGCACTGAAATTACTCCAGCTTCCGGTATAGCGTACCTTCATGACAGACTCGGGCGCTACGCTCTGAACCCCCAGAAAGAAGGCGGTATAGCCGGATATGACCTCTGTGCTGGAATTGGCACCCACATAGCCCACCAGGGCTTCCCTGGGCAGCAGCTCCCCGGTGTCCAGAAGCTCACGCAGCTTCATGCCGGCGATAATTCCGCTGACATAGCGGGCCTGATAAATCTCGCCGTTAAAGGTATGATAATTTTCCGTTGTACCCTCCAGAGTGATATCCGGCATGGAGATCTGGCAGAATTCCACCTCCGGATGCTCCATGGCCAGGGTGACGGGAATATCGGTATCCATATTGATGAAAATAATCCGACAGCCTTCTCTGACAAGCTCCTGCATGGGGCGCTCGGCATCATCGCTGAGAACATTGCTTCTGGTCAGTATCTTCACCTTATCGCCGAATTCCTCCTCCAGTCTGCGCTGAGCCTGGACGAAATTGGCGGTATAGGGCGTGCTTTCATCCTCCGAATAGACAAAGCCCACGACCAGCGCCCTGCTGACTGTCTTTTCGTTCCAGTATCCGGTCATCAAGGCGGCAGACAGCAGGACAGCGGCGCAGATGAGTACCGTAAGGATATGCTTTTTTTTCATGATTCCCCCCCTTGCTCCGTCGTCTTCTGACCCGATGCGTCTGCTCCGACTTTCCCCTGCTCTGCAGCCTCAGCGCTGACTGCAGCTTCTTGTCTGGCTGATGCCGCTTCTTCCTGTTTCTTTTTTTCCGCTGCGGCAGCATCCTCTTCCGATACGTGATAGATCTTATTGAGGTCTATCGTTCCCTCATGGATCAACTGCAGGAGGATATCCACAAACTGAGGATCAAACTGCGTTCCGCGTCCTTTTTCCAGCTCCCCAAGCACATAACCGAAATCCATCTGCTTGCGGTAGATACGATTGGCCGTCATAGCGTCAAAGGCATCCGCAACCCCGATGATTCTGGCATAGAGAGGAATCTCCTCTCCCTTCAGCCCTTTGGGGTATCCTTTTCCGTCATAGCGTTCATGGTGATATTCCGCTCCCTCGATCACATGATCCAAAAGGGTAAAATCCTTCAGGATCTCCGCTCCGCGGGTGGTATGTGATTTCATCATGGCATATTCTTCGTCTGTCAGCCGGGAGGTCTTGTTCAGGATGGCATCGGGGATGGCGATTTTGCCGATATCATGCATCTGGGCAGCCCATTCGATATCCTGGCACTGCTTCTCGTCCAGGCCCAGCCGCTCTGCGATCTGTTTGGAGTAGATGGCAACGCGTTTGCTGTGCTCACTGGTTCTCTCATCCTTTGCGTCGACGGTACGCGCTATGGCGATCACCGTCTGCTTGCCCATCTCGATCTGCCGATTGGCCTGGTCCAGCTGGGCTTTGATCTTCATTTCATGTCTCTTAAGCAGGGAGAAGGAAAGCCAGCATACTGTGAACATGGGAAGCACAAGGATATAGAGAATAAACCAGCTGTTATCATACAATTCCATCTCTTTCGAGATTTTGTACGTGCGCTGGGCCAATACCCTCTCCTGATTATTATCAAAAACCGCCAGATGGAAGGCAAAATCCCCCGTCGGCAGATTGGTATAGGTAATGGATCCCAGCTGATTCTGAGGCACTATCGTCCACTCTGTGTCAAAGCCTTCCAGCATGTAGCCGACATAGGGATCCTGGACTGTATAGTTGATAATCTCCGGGACAATCTCAATCCTGCTGGTTCCCCTGGGGATCACCTCAGAGGTATTGTTCCGGATGCGGTGGAATCTGCCTTCCATCCAGATTCCTGTCACAGCCATGCGATAGACATTTGAGCTGGAGAAGAAGCTGTTTGTATTCACAGCAAATACGCCTGTATCACAGGGAAGAAACAATTCCCCACTTTCCTCACTGTACCAGAGCCAGGCATTTGCCGTCAGGCTTCCGCTCAGCCCACGGCGAGTATTCAGAAGGTCATAGGAGAGGTCGTCTTTGCCACTAAGCAGCTCCTTTCTGTCCACGATGTAAATCCCCGCGCTGGAAAGCACAAACAGGCTTTCCCCATCTTTAATCCAGATATCATAATTGTTGAAATAGGGGAAATTGTTGAGCTGGCGGATTGTCTCATCTGCATACATGTAACACAGGCCATTGCTTGTCACGACAAAAGCACCACCGGTGCTTTGATCCAGCACCGTCCTGAGAATCACTGCGCTGCCCAATCCGTCCTTGGTGTCCAGCATCCTGGCTACCTTTCTGTTCTGGATCACTGCGATCCCGTCCCCGTCTGTACCGGCCAGAATCCTTCCGTCCTCCAGCTCCGTGATCGTCAGCACCATGCTGCTGATTCTCTCTGCCGAACGGCTGATGGTGTCTTCCACGATATGATCCCGGATAAAGCTCAGGCCGGTATCCCCGGCTGCCAGAATCGTCCCGTCTCTTAATTCCCTGACTACTCTGGCACGATTTCCGAAGGAACCGTTTTCACTGTTGTAGAGATGTTCTGTCCCATCCGGCTCCAGCTCCACCAGCCCGCTTCCATAGGTGCAGACCCAGAGGTGGTTCTGCGAATCAACGATCATGCATCGGATCCTGAGACCGGAGAAGCGTTCCGTTACGGCGTCACTCAAAGCCTCCCTTCCTTTCAGGTCCACGGCGTCCATTCCCTTGTCGGTACCGAAATAGTAAATGTCATTCCACCGGACAACGGTATTGACCACCTTGCTGTCCATGCCTGTCGTTCTGTAGATATCACGGAAATCCGAAGGCGCCATGCGCAAAAGACCAAGGCGGGAGGAGGTGAACCACAGGTTTCCCTGATAATCCTTAAGCATATGATCGATGGAATTGTTAAACTCGTTGGTATTGATTTTTTCAAAAGTCCCTTCATTGTCGATACAGGCAATCCCGTTGTCCGCACAGACAATGAGATCTCCGTTATCCAGATAACAGAGCGTTTTTATTGTAGCCAGTCCCGGACATGTTATGACATCGAGAGGCTCAAAGGTATCCTTGCTGATATCGTACCGATAAATCTCATCACCGGTAGTCGCCACCAAAAGGATGCCGTCCGGGTCAAAGGTACAGCTTTTATACAGGGGGCCGTTTTGCGGCAGCTTTCCGGAAACCAGGATCCGTCCCTGTCTCATCAGAAACAGGACACCATCATTGTTGACCGCGGCGACGTTTCCTCTCTGATCCGCGGCAAGCCGTTCCGCATAGCTGACTTCAGAGAGAGTCCTGAGCCGCTTCAGACCGCAGTTGAGGGTGAGAACCTGCATACTGCCGGCAGTCCCGACATAGTAATACCCGTCGGAGCTTCGGATGATGGATTTGACGGAATTGGAGGGCAGCCCCTGGCTTTCATCAATCACATTCACCACCTCTTCATTGATCATGATGGAGAGGCCTTTGTCATTGGTTCCGATCCAAAGTCTGCCTTCTTCGTCAACATAGAGGCAGTTGACATTGCGGACAGAATCAAAGCTGTCCATCCAGCGGAACTCCTGCCCATTGTTGCGGTAAAGACCGGCATAGGTCCCCACCCACATAATTCCGTCTCCGGTCATGGCGATATCGTTGGATTCTCCACAGGGAAGGCCGTTGGATGTTGAATAAATCGTCTGCACGTAATCACTGTAGCTGACATCTGCCTCCCCGGCCTGCGTCACGTGAGCCGATCCTATTGCCAGGGACAAAAGCCCTGCTCCCAGGAACAGAAGCAGGGTCTGCTTTGATCCGGCTCCCTGTTCCGGCCTGTGGAAGGGAAATCGTTTCGTGAGTCTTCTGACCAGATGAAAGAGCTTTGTCACAATAAAGAGTGCCAGCAGAATGACAAGCTTGTCCAGCAATTCCACATACAGCTGCCCCACCAGCAGACCGGCCCAGGAAGGAATTCCCATGCCTCTTAAAAAACCGATCACTGCGTCACCCCAACTGTTTCCCGTGCTGCCTGAGCTGATCAGCAGGTTGATAGGGTAAGCTGCCACGGTAACGGCCAGAGACAGAACAGCGCTGACGTTCAGGATATCCAGAAGGGTGTTCAGTTTGTTTTTCCGGGCGGCAAAGCCGACAATCACGGCAATCAGGATGCTGACCAGGCTATAATACATGGAAATCCCATAGAGAATATGCCCCAGAATATTTGTGCTTGCCCCTACAACCGCCCCGCAAAATGGTCCCAGCAGATAAGCACATAATACCGTTCCTATTGAGTCCAGCCAGACAGGCCAGTTCAAGCGGGATACGATCCGATCCCCTCCCCAGTTCAGGAAAAGACAGAGCAAAATCTGCAGGGAAAAAAACAGTGTATGTATCCTTTCTTTCTTCACTTGCTTTCTTCCTTCCGTAATCATAACTGTTCCGTCACATGGTTTCTTCAAGCCAGCTCTCATATTCACCGCTTTCCAGAATCTCATCGATTACACCATTGACAAAAGCAATCAGCTGTGTTTCCCCTTTTTTTGCGCAAACTCTGTATCCCTGGTACTGTCTGGCCGGAGAATAGACCAGATCCTCCATCACATGCAGTCCACAATCGGGGTTATTTTCCAGATAAAGCCTGGTGATATTGATATCCACAATGCCCACATCCACCGTTTTCTTTTCCACGGCTTCGTAAACAGCCTTCACGGAAGAAACCCGGCGGAATTCCAGATAATCATGCAAAAGCTCCGTCCCGACGGTCTCAGCCAGAGAATTGCTTTGGGTAATGATCACGCATCCCTTCATGTCCGCCAGATCCCTGATCCGGCTCTGAGAGTCTTTATGAATCAGGAAGCTGATATTCGGCTCGCTCTCAGGATAATAATACCCTTTTGACATGGTATAGTTCAGAGCCCTGCTCGGCGTAAAAGAAACGGCGGAAATAGTCAGATCACACTGCTCCTCTGTCAGTGCCGGAAGGATCTGCATGGCATCCAGCTCCAGAATGCTCAGCTCTACCCCCATCCGCTCCGCGATTAGACTGGCCAGACAGATATCCGCACCCTTTAAGGCTCCGTCGGAGTTCCTGTCCTGATCTGTACAGATATAGGGCGCCAGATCAGGCTGAACCGCGACTCGCAGAACACCGTTTCTCTCGATCCGCCCCAGGATGCCGGTAGCCTGATCCGGAATACCCTGGCTGATATCCATAGCTTCGTCCACGAAATTCCACTCATTCTCCACATATTCATCAGCCTGCTCATTTTCGGCAGCAGCCGGCAAGGAGCAGGCAAGAGCTGCCAAAGCAAGGATCAGGACAGGCAAAACCACATAACAGTGCTTTTTCAGCATAGCATTCTCCTCATCTAAAAATGCCGGTTTCCGACATCCTTACCCGGCAATTCCGGTGCTATGCACCGCGGAATGTTCATTATCATTTTCTATCAACGGTCATGGTTCCCCGGAATTAATCATCCTGTTATATTCTTCAGCCAGTCTCCTGAATTCCTTTGCGCCGGCGACAGGTATCGGTTCATCTCTTTTCATACTACGGGAAGCCCGGATGAGAGGAATCGTGCAGAAGCCTGCAACCACCGCGAGCAGAAGAACCAGCAGGAAGGTAAAAATGATGAGCATGATTCTGTAAAAGGAAAGCTGGCGCATCATCTCGGCGCCTGTATTCTGGCGGGTATTGTACATCGACTGATCCAGCATCTCAAGCGCGGATTTCAGCTTCGTGCGTATCCTGTCCTTGCTGGCATAATACTCGATACCCATCACCATATCCTGCGCCAGCTCCATTTTTTCATCGAGGGACAGGAAGACATCCTCATCCTTCAGCTCTATCGCGTCTATCGTATCCGGGCAGTCCTGAATCTCTTTGGCATCAACAACCAGCTTCATGGCATAATACTCACGGTACATGAGCGTCATGGATTCCTCCATGGCTTCCTTCAGCTGCTGTACCAGGCTCTGATCGGCCTCGTTTTCCGACATGGCCAAGATGGCCGCTTCCCTCCTCTTGGAGACAAGAGCCTCTTCGAAATAATTGTTGAGATAGCGTGTTTCTCCGTCCTGTGTAAAACGCTGTACCATCTCCGTCAGGTAGTCAGAGGCCTCCATCAGATCATGCGCTGCCTTCTGACGGACGATATAGTTGCCGGCTTCGTTGGACAGAGTGGTGAACATGCTTGAGGACTGAAATGTGGATGCCCCCAGAAGCGACACGATAGCCACTGCACAGACCAGCATGATTCCATGGATCAAGTGGATAGAAATCCCGCCGTTGCCTTTCTTTTCTGATTGATTCATGTCCTGTCTCCTATTCTTAAAAAACAAATGCAACTACTCAGGGCTATGTGCTTCGTAGTTACGCATTTCCCAAAAATGTCATAGAAAACCACGTTTTATTATACACAATTCCCGTGTCCTGTTCAACATTTCATTCATCATTTCGTTCGTTTTTTTGTTCCATTCTTTGTTCGACCATAGCGATACTCACCTTGCAGCGGAGTGCAAAGTGCTGACTCTTCCGTTACAAAAAGCCGTCTCCTCTTTATATCATGAGAGAGGAGACGGCTTTTTCCCTGTCAGGTGAAAAGAGATTCCCATGATGCGGTGATTTTTACTCTGTTCCTTTTCTCTTTCCGGATGATTTCAGGACATTTTTGTTCTCATACATGTTATGATCGGCTCGCTCAAAAACGACGGCCACACATTCATCGTTCTGATGCTTCGACATCCCGCAGGCAATCACAATCCCACCGGCGGCGGATGCCTTTGCATTGTGATCAGCCACTTCTCTGATCAGCTTCTCGATCTCCGCATAATCCTTCCCCTGGGAAATCGCGACAAATTCATCACCGCCAACGCGAAATACGGGACTGTGCTTGAAGATATTGCAGATGATTTCGGAGGCATCACGGATATACTGATCTCCCGCCTGATGTCCGAAAGTGTCATTCACCTTTTTCAGATCGTTCACATCAAACATCACAATGGCAAAGGGAGGCTGACGATGCTCTTTAATCTGCAGATCCATTTTCACCTCGGCTTCCAGAAAAGCATGCTTGTTCCTGACCCCGGTCAGAGCGTCAATATTGGCCTGGACCTGTGCCTGCTCCAGGCGCCTGCTGAATTCTTCCTCCTGTCGTATCTGGGCATCGATGTCGTAGAGACCGACAACCAGACGAGGGCCTTCCTTTTCGTCTACCATGGCAGCTTTCAGCTGGACATGAAGTGGTTCCCCTTTCATTAAAATACGATATCCAAGGGTAAAGATACCGCTGCGTTCGATCTCCGCCATCACATTCGCTCTGGTAAAGGCAGAAAGGAAACGGTTCAGATCCTCAGGGTAATTATAGATGAGGCCAGCCTTCCGAACCTTCTCGAAGAAATCCGATCCCTCCTTTTCCTGCGCAAAGCACTCTGCATAATTGTCGGTTGCATGGAATTCACGGTATTGATTTGTCTCGGGATCCACAACGTAAATGCAGATACAGTTGCCGGCCAGAGCGTGAAGACGGGCGTAGATGATCCGCTCCTCCTGGATCCGTTCCTCCGCCTGACGCTGCCGCATCAGCTCATCGATATCGGACACGGCAATGACAATCACTCGTTGATCGTCCTCCATCCGGGTAACCTTCATATTCACATAGAAGATTCTTCCTTCTTTCTTTCTGCGGTAAATCATCTCAAACACCCGGAACCGATCCAGGGCGGCACAGAGATGGTCCTTATTCATGGCCTTTATGAATTTCTCCTGGTCCTCCGGATAAACGTAGAGCCTGGCGTCGCGCACACAGCCCTCAAAGAAATCTGCGCTCCGCCGTGCCTCGGTAAGCACGCCCTTCTCGTCATCGGTGTGGAATTCGATGAGCTCATCCGTGTCCATGTTGACATAGTACAGATCCGTATAGCCGCGGGCCAGTGCGTGGGCAAGATGACTATACATGATGCTGGTGCTTTGCAGTTTTTCGTAGGCTTCCCTTGCGGCAGTATCCTCTCCCTGGATGCTTCTTTCCGTTTCCTGCCGCCTGTGTACGGATTTCTCCTTCTCGTCACCCACCTCATAGATCTGAATGGTGCTCTTAAAGCTTCTGGTCGCGGAATCGAACTGGCGTTCTCCATGGCATATCACACTGAGGATTGTACCGTCCTTACGCTGAATGCGATGCCGCAGCAAAGCCGTATTTGATTTCGAGAACTGATTCCCGACCTGCACCAGATAGTCGTCCAGGTCTCCCGGCGGTATCAGATCGAACTGGCTCATTTTCCCCAGATAATCATCCTGCGAGTAACCGGTAATCGCCTCGAAGGTAGGATCAGCCCCAATGATTCGGTCTTCCACATCCAGCTCGTACTCGCAGAAGATCACAGGCTGCGTATTGACCGCCTCTGCTTTCTGCTCCGCGCTTGTCCTGAACACCCGCACCTCTCCGGCCCCTGTTTTCTTGCCCACTGCCAGCTCCGGACTCTCCAGCAGCAATTCCAGAAATTCCCCTGCCATGTCTGGATCGAACTGCTTTCCCGCGTTATCTGAGATTTCCTTCATCGCGTATTCCACGGACAAGGCTTTGCGATAACAACGGTCATTGACCATTGCGTCATAGGCATCAACGATGGAGATGATGCGCGACAACACCGGAATATCCTCACCGGAAAGCTTCAGCGGATATCCCTTTCCGTCCCAGCGCTCATGATGATACCTGATATATTCGGCAATGGGCTTCAATTCCTTTGACGCAAGGGCAATCTCATAGCCCTTGTCGGCGTGAGACCGCAAGGCCGCCCACTCTGCATCCGTCAGTTTTCCCGGCTTATTCAGGATTTCCAGAGGAATTGCGATCTTTCCGATATCATGCAGAAGACATAACAGTTCAAGCGTGGTTAGCTGGGCGTCAGACAAGCCCAGGCGCTTTCCCAGCGCAATGCCCATACTGCGGGTACGCATGACATGCTCCTCCGTGTCCTGGTCCACCTCCTCCAGGGCCCGGACAAGAGAAGTCAGGGATTGAGATCTGGCGGACTCCTCATGGAGCATCTTTTTCACATTCAGATCATACTGTGCTTCTTCCAGCGCCTGCAGGACGGTACCCTTTTTTCTGGAACTGCCGGTATTGATAATTGCCCCAAGCGTTGAGGCGACCCCGAAAAAGACCCGGCTATGGCAGGACCTGACGGTTTCCTTGATCTGGTTGATGACATCCTTTTCCGCCATGTTCCGACAGACGACAATGATTTCCGCATCATATCCGCGATAAGCAGAACTGTCCTTCGGCATGTGACTGTAAACCGACTGTACCAGAGAGCGGATGCGATTGTCCCCCTCGTTTCTTCCGGAATTACGGTTTACCTTCTGCAGGCCGATGATGTCGAAGACCACAACGGTACACATCTCTGTCACGGGGAAGCCGGCGCAGCTCTCCAGTTCTTCCCGGAAGGCCACAATATTCTTAAGGCCAGTCAGGTGATCCACCTTCCAGTTCATGGCGTCGATCTGCCCCTCGGCAAAGCTGTTGTAATATTCGTTGACATATTCCTCCTGCTTCACATCGGCTATGAAGACATAGTAGTAAGCGTGTCCTTTTTCATCAAAGACAATATGACCAAAATCTTCAACGTAGCGGATGTCGCCCTGTTTAGTGATAATCCGGTATCTTAAATAATCATGCCGATGCCCGCTCTCCAGCGTCTGAGCGTTAATGGCATGCTCCGCTGTCTCTAAATCGTCCGGATGAACCATATTGTGAAAGCTGTTGCCGATATAATCGATAAACTCTTCAAAGCTTTGGCATCCATACAGGTGCACGACATTGCTGTCGGCATAAAGGATACTCTGATCTCCCTCAGCACTATAAACAAACTGACCACAAGGCAGTCCTTCTGGGACCCTGTTTTTCAAGCCGGTTCCTTTTTCCATTGTTGCCTCCGTGTAACTACAAGGCCGGCAGCCCGCACGCTGCGAACCGCGTATTATGACAGTAAAGTGATTATAACAAACTCTGTTCCGTTTTTCTACCCTGTATAGAAAAAGCCCTGATCCCGGCATATTCACACTTGATGCAGCACAGATAATACCTTATACTGTAATGTGAGCGAACGGACATTCAACTTATGGTAAACGAACAAAATGTCTGCATTCCGGTTCATATTTACCAGGTCGAGTTTACGCCGCTGCAAGCGGCATGATTCCGCAGTTACTTCGCACGCATACTATACAAAGGAGACAGCTTTTCATGGATGAGAACAAGAGCATGCACATTATCGAAAGCTTTGAAGCAGCCCTTGCGATGAGATTCATACAGCCTTATTACCAGCCGGTCATCCGCACTTCCACGAGACAGCTGTGCAGCTTTGAGGCGCTTGCCCGCTGGATCGATCCTGAAATCGGCATGATCTGGCCGGATGAATTCATCCCTGTACTGGAGCAGGAAGGAATGATCTACAGGCTGGATGCCGAAATCCTCAGACAGGTATGCGCCAGGATCCGGAGCTCCATTGCCAGCGGGGAGACACCCATCCCGGTATCCGTGAATCTCTCCCGACTCGATTTTACGCTGTGTGACATTTTCAGGATCGTGGATGACATTGTCAGCGATTACCGGATTCCACACGACTTTGTCTATTTTGAAATCACCGAGAGCGTCATGGCCGAGCAAAAGGATCTCTTGATGAGAATCGTGGAACGGTTCCGTTCGGCGGGTTATCAGATTTGGATGGATGATTTCGGCAGTGCCTATTCGTCTTTGAACGTTCTTAAGGAATTTTCCTTTGATGAGCTAAAGCTGGATATGAGTTTTCTGCAGCCCTTCAATCTTCGATCAAAACGAATCGTGGCTGCCATCGTGCGAATGGCCAAGGTCATCGATGTCCACACTCTCGTGGAAGGGAACGAAACTGAGGAGCAGTTTGCCTATCTGCGTGATATCGGCTGTGAAAAAGTGCAGGGCTATTATTTCGGGAAACCCATGCCCTACGAAAAGGCCATCGCGCATATACAGAAGCAGGGAATCCGGATTGAGCTTCCACATGATCGGCATTATTACGATGAAATCGGAAAAATCGATTATCTAAGCGCCGTTCCCTTTATGAAGAGGGCAGAATATAATGCCATCAGCACAGCCAGGCAGCTCAACAGTATCCCGCTGGCCCTGGCAGAATTCTCTGCCGAATTCTTCAGGATACTCTTTTATAATACGGCATTTGAGGATACCGCGCACAGCGCAGGCATGTTTACCAGAGTATTCACCCAGGAGATGCTTTGCCAGCCTCAGCCCTATCACATGCTCACGCGGAATATGATCAATCTGATGGATTCCGTCAAGGTCAATGGGGACGGCAGGATGCTCTTTACGATTAACGAACAGTATTTCGAAATCAAAGCACGTCGTATGATTCAGACCAGCGATAAATATTGTGTTCTCATCTCCATTACCAATCTCACAAAGGATACGCAGTCGGAAAAAACCGAGTATCTGGACGACTCCGTCCGCCAGATCTATGCTCTGTATGAGCGCATTACGCTCATCAATTATAAGAAAGACAGTATCAGGCCTCTCTACACTGACACCAGAGAAGACCTGCTTTCCAACCGGCATGGTATCCAAAAGCTGGCGCAGGAATATTCCCTGCGATATATTTATCCGGAGGACAGGGATCGGTTTGTCCGTATCCTTGATCCGGTGTATCTGTCTTTCCGGCTGCGGGAAAGCGGAAGCATCAGCTTCTCTGAGGCCTTCCGTTCCAACGTCCGTCATGGACAATATGCGTGGAAGGAGTATACCCTGCTCAGAATCGATGACGATAATTTTTTTGTGCTCGTCCGGAACATTCATGACATTGCAAAAAACCTCATTGTTTCAGGCAGCCAGGCGAAGCTGTATGAAGACGGGTCCTATACGGCGGACCAGCTCTGGAACAATCTGATCCGTTCGAAATTGCTCCGCCTTTTCTGGAAGGACCGGGATCGCCGATTCCTCGGTGCCAGCCAGGCCTTTCTGGACTTTTACGGGTTTGCATCTGCGGAAGAGATTATCGGCAAAAATGATGAAGATCTGGGCTGGCATGTGCATCCCGATCTTTATATGAACGATGAATATAAGGTCATCCATGAAGGTGTTACCTTCCTGAATATGCCCGGAAACTGTATGTGCCATGGAGAAAACAAAGCAATCCTGGCCAGTAAGGCACCGCTTTATGACGTCAATGGTGAAATCACAGGGCTGCTTGGCTGTTTCATCGACAAGGAATCGCTGGACATCAATGACCAGCGGGGAAGAGAAAACTCGCGGCGGGATCTTCTCACCGGGCTGCTCAATTCCCGTGGAATCGCAGAAGAAGCAGAAGCTTTCCAGGATGAGTATTATCTGAGGGGCACAGATTTTGTCCGCATCCACATCGAAATCAACGATTTCAGCACACTCAACGAACAATATGGCTTCGACTTTGGCGATAAGGTTCTGGGCGCCTTTGGACATGCGCTCAGCGAAGGGTTCGGGACCAGAAGTGCCATCGGCCGATATGCGGGACGAAATTTTACCGTGCTGCAGCAGGTCGAAAACCGCGAAGAGGCTCATCAGCTCCGCAAAAAGATAAAAGCGATCGGCAACTCTGTCCGGGAAATTGACGGAAAGCCGGTCACCTTGTATCTCTCCGTGGGCTATGCGCTTTATTCGGAGTACCTGAATATCGAGGAACAAAACAAGAACACGGAAATGCGCCTGCACGCGGATTACGATCAGAATATTTCAGCGGAGAGCCGTATCGATCATGCATTGGAAATCTTTTACATGTTTGACGACCTTCCCGTCCCCTATGCGGTGTTTCATGTGACCTACGCAGAGAACAGCGGCCGTTACGATGCAGTTTTCTTTTATGTCAACCATCAGTATGAGAATCTCTTCGGCCATGAAGCAAAAGAGCTGCTCGGACACACTGTACGGGAAGTTTTCCCGTTTCTTGGGGATGAATGGTATCAGGACGTCAAGAGCGCGGCTCTGGATGGTAAAATCGTTGAAGGTGAATTCGATCATCCTCTGAACGGCAGGCACTTCCGTTTTACGGCACGCCAGATCATTTATCCTGGGTATTGTGCCATTACCAGTGTTGAAATGCCAAAGCGCAAAACCAAGAAACATATCCTGATTGCCGATGATATTGCGTGTAACCGGGAAATGCTGGGAGAACTGCTGTGTAACGACTATGAGATCTATTATGCAACCGATGGTCTTGAAGCGCTGGAAATGCTTCGGAATCGGGAAAATGAAATCTCGCTGCTTATCCTTGATCTGGTCATGCCGAACATGACTGGTCAGGAGGTATTGGCCCGGATGCAGGCGGATCAGACGCTGAGGTCTGTCCCCGTGGTCGTCGTGACTGTCGATCAGAAGGCAGAGCTGGAGTGCCTGAAGATGGGAGCCATGGATTTCATTCCCAAACCGTATCCGGACATTGAGATCGTCAAAGCCCGCATTGAAAAATGCATCGCTTTGTCTGAGAGAATGTGAAGTGGAAAAAAACTGCGGCCTTTTTACCCGAATGTCCGGGTAAAAAGGCCGCTTTCATACTTTTTATACTGAGGTATCAGATTTTGAGTCATGAGAACCGTCCCTATGACTCACGATTTCAATCAGGAATTCCCCATGCTGGTAATCCAGTAGCAGAATATCGCCGGTGTGTACTTCTCCGGAAAGAATCTTCTTTGCCGCCAGGGTTTCGACATATTTCTGCAGATAACGCTTCAGCGGACGGGCTCCGTAAACAGGATCGTAGCCGTTTTCTATCACCGTATGCTTTGCCTCGTCTGTCAGCTCCAGCTTCAGCTCCTGATCGGCCAGGCGGGCGTTCATGTCCTGAACCATCAGATCTACGATCATACCGATATTGTCCTTGGTCAATGGCTTGAAGAGGATCACCTCGTCCAGACGATTCAGGAACTCCGGACGGAAGTGGTTCCTCAGATCATCCATGACCCGTTTTTCTGCTTCAGGCAGGATTTCCCCATTCTGGTCAATTCCCTCCAGCAGATAAGGCGAACCGATATTGGAGGTCATAATCAGGATGGTGTTCTTGAAATCCACGGTTCTCCCCTGAGAATCCGTTATCCTGCCGTCATCCAGCACCTGAAGAAGAACGTTGAAGACATCCGGATGAGCCTTTTCGATCTCGTCAAAAAGAACAACGCTGTAAGGCTTTCTGCGTACTGCCTCGGTCAGCTGACCACCCTCTTCGTAGCCGACATATCCTGGGGGCGCTCCGATCAGTCTGGAGACGGAAAACTTCTCCATATACTCACTCATGTCGATACGGACCATATTCTGCTCATCGTCAAAGAGATTTTCCGCCAGAGCCTTTGCCAGCTCAGTCTTGCCGACACCCGTAGGACCCAGGAAGAGGAAAGAGCCGATAGGCTTGGTCGGATCCTTAATGCCGGCCTTGGATCTGAGGATAGCGTCGCTGACACGTCTGACACCGTCCTCCTGTCCGATCACCCGCTTGTGAAGCTGATCCTCCAGGGTCAGAAGCTTGGCGCGTTCTCCCTCGGTTAATCTGGTGACAGGTATTCCGGTCCAGCGGGAGATGATACGGGCAATCTCGTCCTCCGTGACTGCTTCGTGTACCAGCTTTTGGCCACCCTCCCGCGCCTTGCTTTCTTCGATCTCCTGCTGCTGCATCAGGCGGGGCAGTTCACCATACTGGAGCTGGGCAGCCTTTTCCAGATCATATTCCTGTTTGGCTTTGGCGATCTGGCGGTTGACTTCCTCAATCTGCTCACGCAGCTTTTGCAGCCGTTCTACCGCATGCTTTTCATTGTCCCACTGAGCCTTCTGAGCATTGAAGGTATCCCTCATCTCCGCCAGCTCCTTCTGGAGAGCTGCCAGACGCTCCTGGCTCAGATTGTCCGTCTCTTTTTTCAGGGCGGATTCCTCAATTTCCAGCTGCATGATCTTACGGCGCTGTTCATCCAGCTCTGTGGGCATGGAGTCCAGTTCTGTCTTGATCAGGGCACAGGCTTCGTCTACCAGGTCGATTGCCTTGTCCGGAAGGAAGCGGTCCGAAATATAGCGGTGAGAAAGGGTTGCCGCGGCCACCAGGGCACTGTCGGTGATCTTTACGCCATGGAAGACCTCGTACCGCTCCTTCAGGCCACGGAGAATGGAGATCGTATCCTCTACGGTCGGCTCATCCACCATAACCGGCTGGAAACGCCGCTCCAGTGCGGCATCCTTCTCTATATATTTTCGATATTCATCCAGTGTGGTGGCGCCAATGCAATGGAGCTCTCCTCTCGCCAGCATAGGCTTCAGCATATTTCCGGCGTCCATAGCCCCATCGGTCTTACCCGCCCCTACAATCAGGTGAAGTTCATCGATAAAGAGAATGATCTTCCCTTCACTCTTTCTTACTTCCTCGAGAACAGCCTTCAGCCGTTCCTCGAATTCTCCCCTGTACTTTGCGCCTGCCACCAGGGCTCCCATATCCAGGGCAAAGATGGTCTTTTCCTTTAATGCCTCAGGCACGTCTCCGGCCACGATCCGCTGGGCAAGGCCTTCCACCACAGCCGTTTTGCCGACGCCTGGCTCACCGATGAGAACCGGATTGTTCTTGGTTTTCCTTGAAAGAATACGAACGACATTTCTGATCTCGGAATCCCGGCCAATGACAGGATCCAGCTTCTGGTTTCTGGCCTTGTCCACCAGATCCACACCGTACTTTACCAGAGTATCATAGGTAGCTTCGGGATTGTCGCTTACCACCCGCTGATTCCCTCTCACAGTGGAAAGAGCCTGCAGAAAGCGCTCCCTGGTGATCCCAAATTCCCTGAACAGCTTTTTGACTGATGGGCTGGGATTGGAAATGAGGGCGAGGAAAAGATGCTCTACGGAGACATATTCATCTCCCATGGCCTTCGCCTCATCCTCCGAACTGACCAGGACCTTGTTCAGATACTGGCCGATATGCAGGTCTCCTCCAGAGACCTTAACCCGAGCATCCAGAGCGCGCTGAACGCTCTGAAGGAAATATTCCTTATTTATCTCCATTTTTTCGATCAGCTTAAGAATCAGGCTGTCCTCCTGTGTAAGCAGCGCATACAAGAGATGCTCCTGCTCGACCTCCTGATTTCCATTCTCATAAGCCACCTTTTCAAGCTGTTGAACAGCTTCCAGAGATTTCTGAGTAAATTTCTTGATATTCATAGGTTCCCCTCCTTTCTTAATGACAATTTGAATATAGCATGTTTTGTTAGCACCGTCAAGCTTTGAGTGCTAATTTTTTTTCGACCTGTGCGGGGAACAAAAGCACAGGTCGCATTTTCCTATAAAAACAGACATAGAAGAGAGAGCCTTAAAAATGCTTCTTGCTCCGGATGAGATACAGACAATGCGGGGTTCAAAAAAAATAAAAAAATTAGCACTCACCTATTGACAGTGCTAACAACAGGTGGTATAGTAACACCAGAACACAGGAGCAAAGCCACGGCAGGAAAAGTCCAGGAAGGGATTTGTGCTCAAGCCTGCTCCTGGTTCACTAAATTATGTAAACAAAGGCATCTTCGTTAAGAGGTGCAGAGAATAAAAGGAGGATTTATCATGTTAGTACCGAGTATTTTTGGAGAAGATTTGTTTGATGATTTTATGAGATTTCCCGCAATGAGAGAGCCCCATCGTCCTTCCGCCGATGAATGGAGAAAGGTTCTGATGAAAACGGATATTCGTGAGGTGGACGGCAACTATGAGCTGGCTGTTGATCTGCCCGGATTTGATAAAGAGCAGATGAAGCTGCATCTGAAGGACGGATATCTGACCATCGAGGCTTCCCGTACCGATGATAAGGATACCAAGGACGAAAATGGCAAATATCTGCGCAGAGAGCGTTATGCCGGCAGCTGCTCCAGGACATTCTTCGTAGGCAAGGATCTCACCCATGAGGATATTCACGCAAAGTATGATAACGGTGTGCTGAAGATCACCTTCCCCAAGGAAGTCAAGAGAGAAGTGGAAGAAAAGAAATATATCTCCATCGAGGGATAAGCAGCAGGGAAAAGGAGCCCGGCGTGTACGATACAGACGTACACGCCGGGCTCCTTTTTCTGAGAGGGCCTTACCTCTGCCTCAATTCAAGCGCTGCCTTTTCTACACAGGCAGCCAGATCGTCCAGGGTAGGCTTCTGTGCCGTCCAGGTTCTCATGCCGTACTCCTGCGCAGCCTGACAGGTCTGGCGTCCGATGCAGACCGCATTCACTTTCGTAAAATCCAGGTCCCCTGCGCTATTGGCGAAGCCCCGGACCGTGGACGCGCTGGTGAAGACAGCAAAATCCGCTTCCCCGCTTTCAAACAGTTCCTTAATATCTATCACGCGGGAAGAAACGTATTCGGTCCGGTAGGTAGGCCAGTCTGTAATCCGAACCCCTTCCACTGCCCGAAGTGCTCTGACCAGCTCCTGGTTGCCGATCGATGCCCTTGGGATCAGCACGCCCGCTCCTGCCGGCAATAGGCCCGCCAGTTCTCTCCCCAGGGTCTCTCCATCGAAGGAAGAAGGAATGAAATCCGCTCTGAAGCCATATTTTGCCAGTTCCTTCTGTGTGCCCTGCCCGATGACGGCAAACCGAGCCTTACTCATCACGCGAAAATCCTGTAGCTCTTTCACCTTTTCCAAAAAAATCCTTACCCCGCTGGGACTGGTAAAGACCAGCCAGTCATATTCCCCCTCTGAAAGCTTCCGGAGATGGCGCCGGGTATCCTCGTCTGTCAGAATCGGAAGAGTATGAATGGAGGGCAGCTCCAGCACCTGAGCCCCCTGTTGGCGTAAGAGCTGTGCCAGACCGGAGACCAGCTCCCTGGGTCTGGTAACCACAGCCTTCACTCCTGCCAGAGGTCTTTTCTCATACCAGGAGAAGGTTTCGGCCAGTGAGCATACCTCTCCCACCACGATGATGGCAGGAGTATTCACCTGGGCTTTTTGGCATTCCTCCTCAAGACTGCCAAGGGTGGCGCAGATCCGTCGCTGAGCGGCACTGGTACCTTTCTCCAGGACGGCGGCAGGCATCCGGGCAGGCATACCAGCCTTCAACAATCCATGGCAGATATCCGGCAGGGCAGAGATCCCCATCAGGAAAACCAGGGTCCCCTTCGTTCGAACCAGGGCTTCAAAATCAATATCATAGGACTGCGATGCTCTTTTATGGCCAGTGATCACGTGTACACTGGAACAGAAATCCCGGTGAGTAACCGGTATCCCATTGTAAGCCGGCACTGCGATCGCACTGGTAATCCCTGGAACGATCTCGAAGGGAACCTGATGCCGGGTCAGAAGCTCCAGCTCCTCTCCCCCGCGGCCGAAAAGAAAGGGGTCTCCTCCCTTGAGCCTGACCACCTTATTGCCTGCCAAAGCCTCCTTGAGAAGCACTTCGTTTGTTTCTTCCTGCTTCAGGAAATGCTTCCCTGCCCTCTTCCCCGCAAAGATCAGCCTTGCCCTGTCCGGAATCATCGTGAGAATGCCCTGGCCCACCAGAGCGTCATAAACCACGACATCCGCCTGCTCCAGCACTTCCTTTCCCCGCAGGGTCATCAGTCCGGCATCCCCGGGGCCAGCGCCAACCAGCCATACTTTTCCCATCATACTTCTGTTTCCCCTTTACTGTTTGGTGTGAATCAGTATAAAACGACAGGGAGAGAATTACAATGTAAATTCGTGCGCTAACAATAAATAAAAATTTTTTTAAAAAAGTTATTGACAGGAACCCGCTTTTGCGATATGATATGCAAGCAGTCGCGAGAGAGCGAACTGAAATGCAGGAGTGGCGGAATTGGCAGACGCGCAGGCTTCAGGTGCCTGTGGTCGCAAGATCGTGTGGGTTCAAGTCCCATCTCCTGCATGGTTTGAGAGTTGCGGAAGCCTTTATTTTCAGGGCTTCCGCTTCTTTTTTTTGAATTGTTTGAATTGTGCTTTCTGGCCCAGTCTGGCCCACTTTTTCCCTTCTTTAACAATTTTGTGTAAAAAGCAAAAAATTCTTGATATTTTATATGAAATTTGTCTTATTTCACAAAATCAGATACTACATTTTGTGCATGTTTTGCTGCCAATCTGTTCCATGGCTTCCCTCACCCTGTTGACCGATTCTACATTTTAAAAGAACACTTTTGCAAAACGGGAGCGGTGTAATCCACCGTCCTCGTTTCTTAAATGCCAGATATTTTTACGTACACCCAATATGCCTCGTACAGTTTTTCTGTCTCTTCCCTGGCCACATCATCACCTCTTTTCATCCGGTTTCATAGATTAGACGTGCGAATTTCAGATTCGTTACAAAAAAAGTGAAAAATATTTTATGTAGAAAGAACCATAAACTCCCTGCACGGAGAAGGTTCCTCTCCATACAGGGAGCTTTTTGATTCTTTACCTCATTTTTGTTTTTCCATCAGTTTTTCTCAAGCCGTACATTTCTGATATGGATTGTGGCCGTGGAACCAGTCTTACCCATGTTAAATTCTACCCGTCCGTTGTCATCATCCTCGGCAGTTACCTCAAATGTGAATTCATACGTCTGCCAATCATCCGTAAGATCTATTGAAGTATCCGGGAAATATTAATTCGCTTTTGAATTCTCTATGTAGAATGTATATCCACATTTGCCTCGATTTTTCGTTTCATATAGTGCCCTGTCGGCGCGTTCAAACAACTGTACTGGTTCGACACCTTCGTCTCCGTGCGCTATGCCGGCACTAACAGAGACAGGCGGCAATCCATCGCCTGCATTTGCCAATTCATCATTGATCCTGTCAATCCTGGAAACAATCAAATCATTTTGTTTGTCACCAGTATGCACCATGAAGACCACAAACTCATCTCCGCCTATTCTACACGCACAATCTTCTGCCCGGAAATTGTGCCTGATCGCTTCAGCGATCTTTTGGAGAACCTTATCACCGGTTTCATGGCCATGGGTGTCGTTGACTGCTTTGAAATTATCGGCATCGATCAGAAGCAAACACGTTGTTTTCAAATCAAGGTTGGATAGAAGGAGGTCATACCCGGCTCTGTTATACAGAGCTGTCAGGCTGTCATGTGTGGCTTTATAAATTTCCTGCTGGAGCGTTTCCTGCTCAAGCGTATTGTCCCGGACACTCAGGAACGATCCAACAGGCCGCTGACGCTCATCTGTCACATTGTGCATTTCCAGAACATAGCTCCTGGTTTGCTCTCCCACTGAAACCTCATGCTGGGATGAGACTGTCTGCATATAGTCACCAAACATTTCCCGCAGATTGTTTGCGACCGGCTCATAGTTATCCTCCTGTGCATTCACCAGTCTTATTCCGGAAGGGTTTGCCCAGATGCATTGTCCGCCTGCATCAAAGAAAAACAGCGCTTCCGGTATCTCAGAGGCCATATTCGCAAGCATGCTGTCCAGCAGACGCAATGGTCTGTAAAACAATGCAAGATAGTATACCAGCAGCCCGAATACGCCAAAGCCGATCATTGCCCTGTCGATGGGGGCTCTTGAAAAGATATAAGCCGTTTCCCAAACCGTAGTAATGATCATCACCGCCAGAATTACGGAGTATCTCTCCGAGTTGATTTTCGGTGATTTAATCGTCTTGATGATAAATATGATAATTACAGCGGCAAGAATACCGTAATCCACAATTCGGTGAAATGATTGTCCCAGATAAGGCTTAAGCCTATAGTATATTGCTCCACTAACCTCTATCGGCTCCGTTCCAAACGCATGTTTCGTGAAAAGGTTGACAGCATACTGTATAACATCAATTCCCAGCAGCATATAGGCAATTACGCAGAACCTCCTGTGCTTCGTACCCGAAATTGCACAATAGTCTAACGTAAACCTGAGCAGTGCGAACATGACTGCGTCCATTCCAAGAAAATAGATGTAATAACCGATCGTTGATAATGTTTCTTCCGAAGACGCTATGATGATTAAATTTCCGATCAGCGGAGGAAGCAATGCGCAGATTAAGAGTCCGACAGAAGAAGCGATTGCTTTCTCTGATCTGTGTACATTCCTGTAGCACGCTATTAATGCAGCAATTAAGGCTATGAAGATTATTGAAAAAACTATTCTCATGGAGTCATCCCGCTTTCTTTATTATCTTTTAGAAATCAAGTTGGTATCTCATCCTGTTTCCTGCCTGTTCTGTTTTATCACAACCAATGCTGCCAGCAAAGACAACGAAAAAAAGCTCACCAATACGAGCATTGCGGCACGCATACCGAAACCGTCTGCAAGAGAACCCGTCATGGCTGTAAAAACGACACCGCCTATTCCTGTTGTTGCTGTAATAATCCCTGTTGCTGTGGCTGTTTGCTTCCCGGCTAATGGCATTAATATAGTCAAAACGCTGGGATAGATGGCACCGCTCGCAAAACCCAGCGGTACACACAGCAGCATGACCAGGTCAGGGCTGGAAGCGGTCACCAACAGAAGCATCGTAAAGGGGATGGCAATAATGGATGTGACCAGAATTGCTTTCGCATGGTGCGAGAAGCGCCCGACGAGAAAACGTGACGGGATCATCACTGCCCAAAACAGAGACAGTGCCATTTTCCCTTTTGAGGAGTGAAGGACATCCATAAACAACGTATCGATGAAAAAAGTATGATCCAAAAATAATCTCTTTTTATCTCTTTTTTCATATGAACAGGCTTTCCTTTCCGGTCAGAGCGCCAGGGTCAATCTTGTGGATTTGCCGCATCATCTGGCCGATCCAGTAAGCGGATAGCACGGTTTATTTTATCTTCCATGATATTGATGAATTCACCCACTCAAGGAATTGTTCAAGCATAAGAGGTTTCGCATAATAATATCCCTGGAAGCTTTCCACTTGATAGAGCTTCAGAATGTCCCTCATTCCTTCTGTCTCGATTCCTTCAACACATACCTTTGCGTTGAAGATGGAAGCAAGATCAGCGATATTTTTCACAATCTTTCTGTCTATATCATTCTCCTCTATCATTTGCACAATGCTCCGGTCAATCTTAATAATGTTGATCGGTATTTCTTTAAGGATACCGATGGAGGAAAACCTGGTTCCAAAATCATCCAGCGCAACCAGGATCCCCCTGGATTTCAGATCGATTACTTTATTTTTCAGGAGCTCCATGTCCAGCAGCCTGCACCGCTCTGTCACCTCCAGGCATAAATGCTCAGGCGGAAACCCCAGTTCATTTAAGATCCGGATCACCATATCCACAAAGTCCGGCTTCTCCAGTTGCGTATAGGACAGATTTACATTCATGATAAAACCGGGAAACCGAGAAATAACATGCTTTGCCGCAAGGATAGATTCCCTGATGATCCATTCACCAAGCTCCGGGAACAGAGGATCCGATTCCAGTATCGGGATAAATTGATCCGGAGAAACCAGGCCATACCGATCATTTTCCCAGCGAAGCAGGGCTTCTGCTCCGATCAACCGCTCCGTTTCCGCGTCCACAACAGGTTGATAGAAAAGATAAAAGCCCTCACAGCCATGCATAATGGAAGCACGGATCGAATGAATCTTTTCCAGCCGCTGATGGTTTTCTTCATTCAGGTCATTATGGAATTCTACCAGACCTCCCTGCTGGTGGAGCTTGGATTCCTCATCGGCATAATTCAGGCAGGCATAGACCGTCTGGGAATCTGTATCGAAACTATCCACGCGGAGTGCGCCGCAATGCAGGTCAAGTAAGACCTTCCTGCCATCTACCTGAAAACTCTCATGAAGGAATGCGCGGAAACTCTCATACTCTTTATTCATCTCTTCGATGGAAAGCGTGTTGCTGATCACTGCAAACTTTGTCCCGTCTATTCTGTAGGTATGGCCAGTGTTTCCTGTCCGTTCGAAAACTTCCCTCCCATAGATCTGCAGTACGCGGTTGCCGAAATGATACCCGTACATCTCGTTGATCTCGGAGAATCTGCTGATACCGAACAGAACCACGCTGATCCGTGAATCCCTCTTGATATAGGCATCCAGATCTTCAAAAAACCCATACTGGTTCCTGAGTCCGGTCAGTTCATCGATATGCCCCTGTATGCCGTGGTTTCGAATGGTGCCGGCAAAATAATCCGGTACACCTGAGGGATCCCGTATCACAACGCCCCGGCAGGTACAAACATCGTATTCTCCCGTAAGGCGTTTCGCGCGGTACTGCATGTCATGTCCCGCAGCATTCCCGGAGAAGATCTCTTCAATGCCCTTGTGATAGACTTCCCGGTCCTCCGGGTGGATACAGTTTTCCCAGATATCCCCGGCACCGTACATGTACTCAGATGGCAGGCCGTATACATCCACCGCGTTTTTAGACCAGCGGGAGTAATCATACTTCATATCACAGAGGTATACATAAGTTCCTTCAGAGACCACCTCGAACGCCTTATACAGCGTGTCCAGCATAACGCGCCTGTCTTCACTGATCGTGCGGATATTTTCCCTCTCTTTAAGAAAATGGCTCTCCTGGATGAGTTTCTGTTCCTTCAGGCGGACTTTGTCCTTGTACATCCGGTTATCAGCGCGGTTGAATACATCTTCCACGCAACGGTCAGAAATCGGCTGGTATTCCGCCAACCCGGAGGCTATAACCGGTCCTTCGCCGATGCGGGTATTTTCTTCCACCTGCCGTCTCAGGCTGGAAAGGAGTCTCTCCCTGTTCGCATGATCCTTCCCCTGAAGGATCACAGCGAATTCATCCCCTCCGATCCGGAATACAGGACTGTGATGGAAAATCTTACAGATCAGCATACAGGATGTCTTGATATAATTGTCTCCCGCTTTGTGTCCTTCTGTATCATTGATCCTTTTAAGGCCATTAATATCACAGACCACAATACCGAAGGAAGCACTCCCTTCTTCTATCTGTCCCTGCAGTACTTTCTCCATTTCATGGTATGCCGTCTTGTTCTTCGTGTGTGTCAGTTCATCGCGCCGGGCCATCTCATTCGCCATGGACAGTTCAGCCAGATGTTCCTTTTCCTTCTGCACATCCTCATCCCGGTTCTCCACACAGATAATGAAATGTGTCTTGTCGGAGGAATACGTCACTGACATACGTGTATACTGCGTTTTTCCCCCATCAACGACCATACGGTAATCCTCAGTCAGCCGCCGCCTGTTCTCAAGCTGTGAAATCAGATTATCCCTTATCAGGAACAGTTTGATCCTTTTCCTGTCCTCAGCAAATATCAGCCTGTCCGCATTTTTCCTTGCAGTCTCAAAGAAATGCTCGCCCTCATCCTGGATCTTAAATACACCGGATTTCTTTTTCGCGGAGAGCTCTGTGTAATGAGCACTTTCGCAGTCAACGTAGTAGATCATGTCATAATGATCCGCCATTCTCTCAGCGATCTGCGTATAAGTAACGCTCCTCTTCTGGTCCTCCCTCAGGGCACGCTCCGCCTGGACCTCTGCCTCAATATTCCTGATACAGACGATGATGTGCTTCCCGTCCCTGGACAGGATCTCTGTATGGCGGATATGCCTGACCTGTCCGTTCACCACCAGGCGCCAGTTCATTGAGAAAGAATGGGCGTTTTTCAGGTTGTCCAGCATCACGTCCTTATAATGCAGACGCATCACTTTATACTGATCTTCAGGATGCACGTATTTGCGGATGCTTCTTCTGCTCTCGGCGAAAAAGTCATTCCCGGTCGCCGGCACATTCAGCTTTTTGTATTCATCCGTTGATGAGATCTCAAGATAAGTGCTGGTTTCGATATCTATATAGTACAGCGTATCATACTGTTCGGCAAGGCTTGCGGTAACCTGGTCGTAAACATCCTTTTCCTGCCTGATCCGGAATGCCTCTGTCACATCCTGGCACATTCCCAGCAGGCACTGTCTGCCAGTGCTGTCGATGAATTTCATTTTGGTTGTCTGGAACTGCTTTTGACAACCTGCGGCGTCCGGCACATCCTCGAAGAACACATACGGTGCGTCCATGGCCAGGGCTTTTTTGTCGTCCTCCACGAAATGCACCGCTGTCTCCTGGTCAAAGATTTCATAGTCCGTCAGGCCGGCTACACCCTCCGGCGTCTCCTTGTGCGCATAATCCGCAAAGGCCTGGTTACAGGCCAGATATATCCCTGTTCCGGCTTCTTTGGTAAAATACATCCCCGGCATGTTATTCAAAAGGGAAGAGACAGACTCCTGAAGCTGAGTAATCTTTTGTGTAACACCAGATTTTTTCCCAGACTGGTCATTCTCCTGAATGAGCCCGCCGTTTTCCATGATAAACTTATCCTTTTGTGGCCTGTCAACTGAGAGTATGGCAACGGCAAAAGCAATACTGCCGGTAACAGGGTTTGCGATAATACGCCGGGCAAAAGAATGGACAACAGACCCGTCTTCTATTTGCTCGTCGATAAATACGCGGTCTGTGCCCATGCGGCATTCCTCAATCATCCTCATAAATCCGGTTCCGGTCATTGGTGCAGTGTACTCTGCGTTGTCGTCCGGACCAAAGCCGGCTTTCCGGCGCATAAAGTCAATAAAGGACTGATTGCTGCGCACAAACCGGATCCTGTCTCCGGTCTCCCTGACCTCGACGATTCCCATTGGAATCGTGTCGAAGGTATTGCGCAGCACGTTGTCATCCACATTCGCCATAAACGACAGGTCATAGAGATTGATCCGTCCCATTGTGTCATAATAGCCGGTCTCCCCAGGATTCTCAAATCCAATCTGGATGCCCTTTCTATACCGTTCCAGGATTTCATCAAACGGGACAGGCTTCAGGTAGTAAAACCCCTGAAGCTTCGCGCAGCCGATCGTCTGCAGGAAACGAACCTGCTTCTGAGTTTCCACGCCCTCGCAGATGGTATCCACGCCCAGGGAGGTCGCCATCTTCATAAGCTCTGTCAGGATGATCTTACCACTGTCACCCTCATCCAGTTTCCTCATGAAACTCATATCAAACTTGATCAGGTCAAACCGGATGCTTTGCAGGACATCCAGCGAGGAATATCCACTTCCGAAATCATCCATCCAGACAGGGAACCCCAGGTTCCGGAAGCGCTCAACCTGCGTCCTGATAAACTCAAAGTCACTGCCTATAATGCTCTCTGTGATTTCTATCGTCAGCCTGTCCCGGCTGATTCCGGAGGCATCCACTCTTTTGCGGATTTCCTCCACCATATCGCAGACGTCAAAATCGGACCTGGAAAGATTGATGGACTGGGGCACTATATAGAGCTCCGCATTTTCCAGGATCCTGATTTTCTCCAGCACCTGCTCCAGCACGAACAGGTCAAGTTTATAAATCAGGCCCGCATTTTCCAATATCGGAATAAAGTCAGCAGGGGACAGAAAGCCCTCTGAGGGATCAATCCATCTGGCCAGAGCTTCTTCGTTGCATACTTTCCCGCTGACCGACCTGACTATCGGCTGATAATAGACCTGTATCCATTTCTCCGAAATTGCCCTGTCGAGGTGTGACAAAATGTACCGGCGTTTTTTGATTTCATTGCGCATACGGTTGCTGTAAACCTTGAAACTGGATGCACCCGATTTCGTGATTGCGTCACAGGCCATCTTTGCGCGATCGCAGGCTGTGCTCACGGTAACTTCTTCGATGCTGTCCGGATAATAGATGCCAACCCTGACCGGAAGTGAATTCCCTCCATTTAGCCTTTCCGCTTCCACGAAAACCCTGTACAGCACATCCTCCAGTCTGGCATCTTCGGTATATACGGCAAAGCGGTCAGCGCTGATATGACAGCAGTTCTCATTTCCGAATGTCTTATCCAGAACCTGCGCAAACGCCTTCAGCAGCCTGTCTCCTTCCGCGAATCCATAATTGTCGTTATAGCTCTTCATACCGTCGAGATCCATATAAAGGATCACCGCCTTCCCACCCTTTGCCTTGAGGGCTGCCTTTCCTTCCTCTGCCAGCGAGAAGAAATGCGTCATGTTGGGGAGCCCGGTCAGATTATCATAGCAATTGGCTTTCAGGAAACTATCTTCATGCAGTGCATGATTGAACACTCTGTTCAATGTCGCAGCCTGCGTATCATCATCGGTAAATTCGCCTTCATCTGTAAACCATACATATGCCAGGCGCACGCCGGTATCGGTATAAACATGTTCGCCAATACCGTGGACAATTCGGCAGTCCTCCCTCTGGCTCTGGTGCATCTTTGCCTGGAAGATCACCTCGTACCTGCCGCCCTCCACAGCAAAACGATGGACGGCGTCCCTGACTCTCCCAACATCATCGGGATGGGTGTTGATCAGCGCATCCTGGTTTGAGAGGCGGTAGGCATCGGCTTTGTCCGTATAACCAAATAATCTGAGGAATCCATCAGACAGGGCAAGCGTATACACATGCCTGTCCACAAACTGATAAACAGCAAGCGGAGCAGGCTGTTTCTCAATAAATCTTAGTTCTGTTTCGGTGAAATGGTATACTGTTCCCATATGCGGCCCTCCACGGTATCCCCGGTTCATGCCCCGGAATTATCGCCCAGCTGGTTATCTTTCGTAAGGACGGTCAGCAGCTTCTTTCATTATCCTCTCAAATTCCTCTACAGGCATAGGTTTATAAAAATAATAACCCTGCATTTCAAAGCAGCCCCGGTCATGAAGGAACTCTGCCTGTTCAAGGGTCTCCACTCCTTCTGCGATCATCTTCATTTCTGGTATCGCGGACTTTTTTCTCCGCCATACGGGCACAGTCCATCATGTGGTCAATGTTTATCTGCTGGTGGTCTGTCGGAGCAACCACGTAGATGCCTCCACATAACAGCACCCGGTTCTCCTTGCCCTGGTCAATAAAATAGGTCCGTACCGGAGCAAGCACCTCCTGGTCGTCTTTCCGCAGTTCTTCATCTCCTCCGTTACGGCGAAGAATAACAAACCGGTCTGCTGTAACGCGTCCCATAGCTTCCTCATCTGAAAGAGTCGCCTGCGTCCGTTTTGCCCAGGATCGAAGAAGCTCGTCCCCGGAAGACATACCCAGACTGTCGTTGATGAACTTGAAATTCCTGATATTAGCGTAAACGAGCAGATATGGCGTGTCGGGGTGGGTGCGCAGTAATTCCTCAGCGCGTTTCCGGAATCCATTCAAACTGAGCACCCCCGTCAGTGGATCATGGTCGACCAACTGACGGAGCTTCTCCTCATGCACCGCACGGATCGCACGGTTTTTCAGTACAGCGACAGCTATCAGCGCTATAATAAGCAGCACGACTAACAGCATGATCAGTCCATACTGGTAAAGGTAATCTGAAAATCCATATTGATAGAGTTTCCGGGAGGTATAGTCCAAGGTGATGGCCTGCCTGCGTGTATCAGTCAATTCGGCAATGCCGCCATTCAGGCGGTCAATGATCTCATGTCCCTGCGGTGTGTCCAAAGTACCGGCCCGGAAATCCATAGAGAACATCGCACCAGGCTGGACTTTTAAATCGGAATAGGAAGGTTTTTGCAGCACATAGCTCCAAACATAAGAATTATGCAGCAGAGCATCCACCTCGCCAGCCCGGAGCGCCTTCACGCTGTCGGGCATGGTTTCATACAAAGTGATCTCCATTCCCGGATATAGCTGCCCAACAGTTTCTGCCCCGGCTGCAAGGGAGTGAAGCATTCCTACATGAAGATCGTTGAGCTGCGGAAGGTCTCCATTGCCTTTGGTGACAAGGGTAAATGGCGTCTGTATCAGATTGTCCGTAACAATGCTTGGCTTTCCGGATGCGCTTTGTATAGCACTTCCGAAAGGCATGACGACATCGTAAGCCTCATGATCTAAAGCCTCTTTCAGTGTTGCTTCTTTGATGCGAATGAACGATACATCGTACCCGGCATTCTCCGCAACAGCCCGCATTAAATCTACGCCAATGCCAATAATCTCGCCCGTATCGGCGTCCTGGTAGAATACCGGGCATCGGTCCGCAGGCACACCGACCGTTAATGCATTTCCATCATCAGCCAAAACAGGCATGAGAGAAAAAAGAATCGTACCAACAGCGCAAAACAATGGTATAAACAGGTGTTTTGGTATTCTGTTTTTTCCCAAGATAGCACACACCATCCTCTCTTCAGCAGGAAAACGCATTTAAATCTTACCAAATAGAGTAAAAAAGCACATTGTATCAGCTGACTATACCCGCAAATACAATCTGCCTATTTTATACAACTTCTAAGCAAACAAAAAAGGGCAGACTTTATCTGTCTGTCTGAGCGTAGGACGATATAGCATATCTGTCAACCCCCTTTAACAATTCAGGCAATAATATGCGTGCTTTTTCTTTCTCCTTACGTGTAATGGCAGACAGATTGCTGCTCGCCGAGTTGATCATAAGAATCACAACGATAATCAGGATGTGCAGGATGGAAATGGCCACGATAATCGGCATCACGAGTGCATTTGCCGATACTCCATTAACACGGTCCTGCGCTACGCCGTTTTTCTTGAAGGTATACTCCTTTGTGCGTTTTATGAAAAACGATAATAAGGGAATTATATCAAATTTCACTCCGAAAGACTATTGTAGCGTCTCATTCATTTTTAATGCTAAACCTGGCGTCAAAATGCTAAATAAGCTAAAATAATATTGCCAAAGCCCTTTGCGTATGCTATTATATTATATAATTAGCATAAGGAGGCTAAGGCATGTCGATTACAAAATCTTACAACAAACATACCGATACCTACTACGCCTATGATACAACTTATATCTGGAACGAAGATAAACAGAAAAAAGTCCAGAAAAAAGTTTGTATCGGCCAGTATGATAAAGAAGGAAATATAATCCCAAATGCCCGACGAGGACGTCCATCGCGGAATGTTCCTTTCAACATAAAGGTAGCTGATCCTACAGAACAAGCTCACCATTTACCAGACATAGGAGAAATCAGTCAAGCCGTGACGGATATCCTGTCAGAAATCCATCAAATTGAAAAGTCCCTTGAAAGTCTCACATCAAAATCCCGGGAACTGGAAAGTAAGGTCATTGCCTTACAAAGCCAGCTCACCCGAAAAGAGTAAGATGAGATACTTGCTGCAACGAGGCTTTACATTCTGATCGAGGATTTCTATGGCAAGAGAACGTTCCTTCCATGTCATGCTCTCACATCGGGAGCGAAAAACGATCATGCGTTTTCAGAAGAAAACATCTTCTGTGAATGCCCGAACCAGATGCGCCATCCTGCTTGCTGCAGATACCAGTAAAGGACGTCATGACTGAAAGACTACCTCGGCAGAACTGTAGACGAAGGCACGAAAGCTCTGATGCATCTTGCTTTCGCAACTGAAGCTGCAGAGCTCAGTGCCGCCTATGGTGACTTTGGAGAAAGATTTTACAACAGCCTTGAATCATCGGCCGAAAAATTCCTGAATTATGCAAAACAGCATCCGGAGTTTTTCAGCCTCCATGAAGCGGAGTTCGAAAACCTCATATCTACTGCCGATCCTCTGGGTTATGGCGTATCAGACGATTTGGGATATATGATAGATGATGTACGCTTAGAACTCGAGTATTATGATGATCCTGACGAGGACGAGTGATGACCGCAAGTCTCGTCGAGGGTTAAAAAACACAGGAAGTTAAGGCTTTTCTTGATTTGTTACTTGCAAATAATTATTTAATCTGTTATAATATAACTTAGTACTAAATGGGCTGAGTTAAAATGTGTAGGATTAAATAATTATAGCCGTTTACAGATATTTTGAAGTAGACATTCCAAAAGAACGTGTAACGATTGAAAAGCAAAAGAACGGCAAACCCGCCCTGATTAAATATGTACTCCAGGCACCTTATGACAGAGAAAAAGGATATGCCCGTCCTCAACGTACGACCATTGGACATCAGGTTCCAGGAAGCACCACGAAGATGCATCCTACATCTCAATATGCGGATATATTCCCATTTGAATGGGCAAAGATATCAAAAGAGCGAATTAAGCCTGTTGTGAAGAATATTGGGATGTTCACCGCCATCCATGCAATCAACAGAAAAATCGGCATCAAAGATATTCTGGACAATGTATACGGCACAGATAAGGCCTCTGCTATTGTTGATTACGCTATGTATTCCATTATCCATCATACGGATGATGCCGCAGGCTTCGCACACAGAATGCGTAATGAGCTTTTGTTTTCTTATGTTCCATATAGCGATACCTGGTATTCCCGCTTATTTGAAGAGGAAATGACAAGAGAACTTGAACTTCTTTTCCGTAAGCGCTGGGCTCTTCAATGCAAAGAAGACGGGGTTGAGTGTGTGTGGCTATGCATCGACGGTTCAAATGATGACTGTCAGAGCAAGGGTGTTGATATTGCCGAAAAAGGCCATGCAAAATCCGGAAAGAATATCAACATCATAAGCTTTACTTATGCGGTTACAGAAGATGGGAAGCCTGTAACATATGATGTTTATCGGGGCGGTCTTGTCGATGCAAAGGCTATGCAAAAGATCATTGATTTCCTGAGCGAATGCGGCATTGGGATCAAGGGAGTTATT
>JAFWGA010000010.1 GCA_017515325.1 Blautia sp. | reverse complement strand
TGTTTTACAAAATGCCATCGGTTCCTCAGGTCATTGTCATCATGTCCCTGTTCGGAAACAATTGCATAGTTATTATTATTCTGGATATGTATCCATGAATTTCCTTTATGGTATGATAAAATCCATGCACAGAAATTGTCTGGGTAATCATTTATAATTGTGTATGGATTATCCGGATGGCTTTCATAAACTGCTTGTGCCAGTTTTATTCTTCCTGCTATACGAGTTGCATCATCAGCAGAGCCCTCAAATTCATTATGAAATTCCACACAGGCATCTGAATAGTCAGAAGTATTCATTAGATACTCCTTTAGAGAACCACTCATTTCATCCCACATATAATCAAGTTGCATATAAATGTCAGCTATACTTGTTCCTCTATCTTTTGCAGCATCATATAGCCCCGCCTTACGTGTTGGATACGTCCATTGAGCCAAACCATATCCATATGATCCGTTGCTGTAAACACCAAATCTACTAGATTTGATAAATTCACTTCTCCCAATGCTACCGTTATCAACAGCTGAAGTAAATTCGACATCTGTCATTCCTGATTTTTTGTTAGCAGCGCCTTCCAAATTATTAGGCATATAAGATGATTCCCATTCTAAATTACCTAGTACTCCTGATGCGCCTGCTCTGGATAAGCCTTTATTAAGAAAGAATTCCCATATTATTTCCTTATTTGATTCAGAAGATGCCGCTCTCACTTCATCAAAAAACCAATCTGGTAAGTCGACATCATCTTCAAAATATTCTCCCGCCTTTATTCTATCAGTTATTTCATCAGAACTATATTTCTGAGTATCTTCTTGACTAATAGCAGCAAAAGTTGAATATGAGAACCAAGCGCATACGATTATTGTAAACAATATAACAAGAATTCTTTTCATAAAGATTATTCCTATACTATGCCTGATTGATTTAAAAAAAGCCGCCAAAAGCGACTCAAATCCGGAAAAGCAGACGACAAAGTTAAGATTACTTTGTCGTCTGCCATAATGTTATTCTTCTTCCTCTTTCACAAACTTGTCAGCGCCTACGCCACAGATGGGGCAGACATAATCCTCGGGAAGCTCTTCGCCTTCATATACATAGCCGCAGACTGTGCAGACCCACCTGGTTGCTGCAGCGTTCTCAACGGCTTCAGCTTCTTCAGCCCCATCGCCGGAAAGGGAATCGATGACGGCGACGGCAAGGGTATTCAGCTCTTCGTAGGTGTTGTTGTTGGGTGAGGAGAAGAAGGTGACCTTTTCGCCTGCATATCTGCTTCCGGCCAGACGGTCTGTGATCTCCTTCATCAGGTCTGCGGCTGCCGGGGACCAGCTGCCGTTTTCGATCAGGGAGAAAGTACGGTTCTGAAGATTGTGAGCCTCCAGATCCAGCAGGAAATTCTTCATCGGGGTAAAGATTCCCATATTGTAGGTCATGGATGCCAGGATGATATGGCTGCAGCGGAAGGCTTCTGCAATCAGCTCGCTGACATGGGATTTGGAAACGTCATAGACAGACACATTGGCAATCCCCTTCTTGGAAAGCTGGGCAGCCACCATATTTGCCGCACTCTCTGTACCTCCATATACAGATCCATAGACGATCATGACGGCCTGCTCTTCCGGCGTATAGCTGCTCCACTTGTCATACTTGTCCAGAATCCAGCCCAGGTTTTCCCTCCAGACAGGGCCATGGGTAGGACAGAGCATTTTGATATCCACAGTGGCAGCCTTAGCCAGAACATCCTGAACATTACTGCCATATTTTCCAACGATATTGGTGTAGTAGCGTCTGGCATCCGGCAGCCATTCTGTCTCAAAATTCACCTCATCGGCAAAAAGATTCCCGTTCAGGGCACCGAAGCTGCCGAAGGCATCGGCACTGAAAAGAATGCCGGAGACATCGTCATAGCTCATCATAACCTCCGGCCAGTGTACCATGGGGGCCAGGACAAAGGTCAGGGTATGCTTGCCTGTGCTCAGGGTATCTCCCTCGGTCACGATGACAGACCTGTCTGAGATATCACAGGCAAAGAAATTGTTCAGCATGGCTGCCGCCGCCTCGGTACAGACTACCTTAGCCTCCGGATAGCGCACCAGAACCTCCGAGATGGCAGAGCTGTGATCCGGCTCCATATGATCGACAATCAGATAATCCAAAGGTCTGTCCCCCAGAACGGCGATCAGGTTCTCAAAGAACTGTCCAACGACAGAACGGTCTACCGTATCCACCAGGGCTGTCTTCTCATCCAGGATAACATAGGAGTTGTAGGCAACACCGCGAGGGATCGGATACACATTTTCAAATAATTGGGTGCGTTTCTCGCTGGCTCCGATATAATAGATATCCTCCGTCACGTTGCGGACGCTGCCGATCCCGGCAAATTTTTTCTTTCCCTGAAATTCATTGACAGTCTCAGCCTCATTATCCTGGGCAAACACAGCTCCTCCAAGCAGGCTTGCTGCCGCAACGGAAGCGGTACCTGCAACCGCCGCCTTAAGAAAACCCTTTCTGTCAATTTCTCTTGCCATAATGTACTCCTTTCTTCATAAATCATTCATCCGTTTTTATTTGTCAGATAGATGTGTAGATTTTTCGTTACCATTCAGTCCATCGGAAAAGAATTAGGAATAGTATAGCATAAAGCGGACCATATTGCCACAATAATATAGCAGCTGCTCAGCACTTTGTGCTTCCTGGTACGGCAGAAGGAATGTGATTCCCGGAAAAAATCTATGGTCTTATATCCCCTTCAAACGTCCAGCACCTCTCTTGCCTCGATCAGTCTCTCCCGGAACTGTTCATAAAAATCAAACCTTTTTGAGTAAGGTTTTTCATAGAAAAGCCTGATCACATACAGATAGACCTTTTTCTGCTCCTCCTCCGACAGAAGAGAGACAGCTTCTCCCGCTTTCCTTATAAAATAATGCCATTCGGTGATATAGGCATCATAAGAAATCAAATCCGGCGTATCCAGCCATTGACGCAATCTCAGCTTGTAGCGCCCCTTCTTTTTGCACTGTCCTTTCTGAAGAAAATACCGGAAAGAGCCATCTTCATAAAAGCGTCCCATAGGAAACAATCGACACAGACCCGGTCGGTATGGATGGATACTGCACCTTTCCTCCTGATTCAAAAAAGGACATGCTTCCTTTTCCTCAGACATCTTCAGATTAGGCAGAATCAGGCCATCCACTATGTTGAGCTCAATCACCCAGTCCAGCAACTGGTCAAAGCTCCGATCCAGGCACTGACCAAGACGGTGCACATCCAAAGGATCAAGAAGAATAGAAGCCCCCATCTCATGACAACAGGCCGAGCAGCCCTCACAGTCCGAACACCCCACCTTTACCAGATCATCATATTGATAAAATTTTCCGTCAGAAATATCCCCGATATCCACTTCACGAATCATTTTGCCCCCTCATTTCTACTGTAAAAAAATGATTCCTACGGATTGTTCCGCGCAAGCGGTCCCGCCTCCCGGCTTGGTCGCTTCTAAACGCCTGCCACTGGCGCGCATCAACCCATTTCATGCTAATATGGAATACTATACCATATCTGCTCTTCCCTTTTCTATTGCATCTTTATCAAGAATATCAAAGCACGAAGCGCCGAGTCGTCACGTTGCCTTTTTCAATGACGGCATTTTCCTACGCGTGGCTCCTGAATCATCAGATCAGCGGGAAATCCGCCTTAGAAATACTCCGGAACGAATAGGGACGCGTTACCAGAACCCAAGGGTGCTTTTATACAATTTTTGTTTACCCCTTGAAATGAAATAAAAACCGTTATATAATTTTCACGTAACCGGAGCATGTTTTTAAAGCACCCTGTAAAAAAACACCAAAGCGGAAGGAGATTCTACTATGAAGAAAAGAAGTATCTTGTGTATCGCTATGGCAGCCGTCATGGCAGCATCCCTCGTTGTCCCGGCTTTTGCGGCAGTAGACGTCGCTGAATCTGATCTTGCTTACGCCGGCGACCTTAATGTCATGCATTTCTCCACTTCAGAAGAGTCTGAAGGAAACGGCGGTTCTGACGGATTCCGTACTGTTCTTGCCGCATGGAATGAAGCTCATCCGGATATCAACCTGGTAGAGAATGTCCTGGCCAATGCAGAGTACAAGACCCAGATCGCAACCCTTGCAGCTGCAGGCGACCTTCCTGATGTCTTCCTGCTTCAGGGTATGAATACCAAGCAGTGGGCAGAGCAGGGTCTGATCATGGATCTTACCGATATCATCGCCGCTTCTCCTTACTATGATGATTATGCCCAGAACTACTTTACCCCCTTCAAGGTCGGCGACAGCATCTACGGCTATCCCGTCCTGACCGGCGGCACCTGCACCGTTGTCATCTATGACAAGGCCATGTGGCAGGAAGCCGGCTTCGATTCCTTCCCCACCACATGGGAAGAGGTTGAAGAAGCCTCTGCCTATTTCAGCGAGCAGGGAATCGACACCATCGCTTTTGGTAACGGCGGCAAATGGCAGGCAAATTCCTGCTTCCTTTCCACTCTTGGCAACCGCTATACCGGTCCGGATTGGTTCCAGAGTCTGATTGACAAATCCGGTGCGGCCTTTACGGATGAAGCATTTGTAAAAGCCCTCGAAGAAACCCGTTATCTCTTCTGCGATACCGATATTTTCAATGACGATTACAACGCCGTCACCAATGAAGACGCCCGTGAATATTACATCTCCGGCGATGCCGCTGCTTTCATCGGCGGTAACTGGGATGAATCCTATATCTGGGCAGCCCTCAAGGATGACGATCCTGAGAAGTTCGACAACATCGGCTTTGCTGTTCTGCCCCAGCCGGCAGACGCTGAGTTTGCTCCGGATTCCCAGAACATCGGTCTTGGTTATGCTGTCGCCTTCAATTCCGCTCTGGCTGACGATCCCGACAAGCTTGCCGCAGCCATCGACTTTGCACAGGAAGTGACCGGACCGGCCTTCTCCAGCTATGTTGCCGAGAACTATGCCCTCGGCGGACTTACCGATGCCGGCGAAGTAGACCTGAGCGCTTTCGATCAGATCACTGCTGATTTCTACAACTGGTCCTATGTCGATACCGAAAAGTGCGAGATCTATGATTCCTACATCAACAGCGCTGTATGGGATGTTGTGAATACCGACCTGCAGACCCTGATGAACGGAGAGACCACAGCCGAAGAGGTAGCCGCCAACGCACAGGCAGCCTACGAAGCAAACTATTGATCCTGCTATCCGAAGGAGTTTTACTGAGAAAACAGTCCGTCGTCCAAGCCTTCAGCCCGGACTCCTGGACTTTTCAGTAATCTATCGTATGATAAGCCGCTCTGTCCCTGCGGTGGGCGGGGCGGCTTTTTTTATGGAAGGAGAGATTCCCTATGCTTCAAACCATCAAGCCGAAAGGGAAAACGATCTTTTGGTACCTTTTCATCCCGGTGGCCATGTTCGTTTTTACCGTATTTGTCCCTTTGGTCACGGCTCTGGTCTTCAGCTTTTTTGAGTGGAAGGGTGGTCCCAACAAGATCTTCAATGGCCTGGCCAACTATATACAGCTTTACAACGATTCCACCTTCTGGCAGGCCTTCGGCCACAATATCTACCTGGTCGTAGCCTGTATCATCGGTCAGATCGGTATTGCTTTCATCCTTGTCATGATGATCAATTCCCGTCTGGTCAAGTTTAAATCCATTCACCGTACCTTCGGCTTTTTCCCCAGCACCATAGCCGCAGTCTGTATCGGTTTAATCTGGAACATGATCTATCACAGCAAATACGGCATCCTGAACTGGTTTCTGAAGCTGATCGGCAGGGCTGATCTGACCCAGCCCTGGCTGAGCAACTCCAAGCTCGTCATGCTTCTGGTGACAATCCCTCTGATCTGGCAGTATATCGGATATTATATGGTCATCCTGATTTCGGCTATTGCCTCTATCAGCACTGAGATTTTTGAGAGCGCCGAGATTGATGGAGCCAATGGCTTCCAGCAGGCTGTCTACATCACCATGCCTCTGATCAAAAATACCCTCCTGGTTTGTATCACCCTTTGTATCGCCGGCAATATGAAGGCCTTCGACAATATCTATGTCATGACGGCGGGCGGGCCGGGCAACGCCTCGATGGTTATGGCCATGTACGGCTATCAGGTCTCCTTTGGCCAGAGCAACATGGGCTACGGCAGCTGTATTTCTGTAGCCATCTTCGTCCTCTCCCTTCTCGTCATCGGCGGTTCCCAATTCCTGATCAACAAGCTGACAGCGGAAAAGGAGGCGTAATCCATGGAAAAAGAACAGTCAAACGGCAAAGGCAAACGGATAGTCGGCGGATTTTTCATGAACCTGATCCTTTGGATCTTTTCGCTGTCCTGTATTTTCCCCATTGTCTGGATGGTTTATTCCTCCCTCAAGGAAAAGAGACAGTTTAACGCAGATATCATCGGTCTTCCCAAAGCGCCCACCCTGATCAATTATCAGAGGATCCTTTCCAACAGTGATTACCACCTGGGCGAATCCATGATGAATTCCGTCCGTACCACCTTAATCTCCATCATCCTGATCCTGACCTTCAGCTTTATCGTAGGCTATATTCTGGCCAGGGTACAGTTTAAACTCAACCGTGTCCTCTACATTATGTTCCTCATGGGCATGCTGATCCCCATTCACTCTCTGCTGGTTCCCATCTATATTGTTTTCCAGCGCTGCGGGATTTCCAACCGTTGGTTCACCCTGCTGCTGCCCTATGTTTCCTTCGGGCTTCCCATGGGCATCTTTCTCGTGGAGGGTTATGTAAAAACAATTCCGGTTTCCCTGGAGGAGGCAGCGGCTATCGATGGAAGCTCCTTCTCCCATACTCTGTGGAAGATCATCCTGCCCATCTGCCAGCCCATCCTGGTTACGGTCGGCATCATCCAGATTTTCAGCTGTTGGAATGAGTTTTCCTTCGCTTTGGTCCTGATCAAAGACGTTGCCCTCCAGACCGTCCCCCTGGCTCTTACCCAGTTTAAGGGTCAGTTCGCATCTGACTATCCGAAACAGATGGCAGCTATGCTGATCACTATGTCTCCCATCATTGTCCTCTACTTTGCCTTCAGCAAACAGATCATCAAGGGCATGGTAGCCGGAGCCGTCAAAGGATAAAAAGATAAACAAAAGGATAAAGCATAGAGGGAGGTTCCGGTGTCCATCCAACGGATGGACACCGGAACCTCCCTCTTTATCTCTCTTCTGTCACCCTTCCGTCAGAGCTGACCCAATCCCTTTTCTTCCATGGCGTGTACCATATGAACCAGGAATTCATGACAGGGTGCCTCCACATTGTACTTCTTTGCCGCCCGAACCACAGACCCACTGATAGTATCCACCTCTGTCCGCCGGCCATTGGCAAGGTCAGCGCAGATAGAGGTTATTCCTTCCGGTGTCCTTTTAGAGGTAGCCTCCACCTGAGCAATCAGCTCCTCCTCGTCCGCGGTAAGACCCATGGCATGGGCTACCTCAACCGCCTCATGAATCAGTCTCCTGGCCATGGCATCAGCATGCTCGTTGCCTGCGATAAAGCCCATTCTGACCTGAAGGATGCCGGTCAGAGCGCTCAGGGATACATTGGTAAAAAGCTTGTTCCAGATCAGCTGCTGAATATTGTCATGAAGCTTGACATGAAACCCGCAGGAATCAAAGGTTTCCTTCAGGGTTTCCAGGATTCCCTTGTTATCCGGCACCAGCATGCCCAGATTGGTATTGCCCACGCCGCCATGACGGATATGCCCCATCCCCAGAACGGTTCCCTGATCCTCTGTCGTTCCGATAATGATATGCTCCTGATCGGCAAATTCTCCCAGGATATCCTCATGACCTGATCCATTCTGCAGGGTCAGAAGGTAAGTATCCGGTCCGATCAGATGACGGTTGGAGGAAAGAGCAGCCCTGGAAAACAAAGCCTTGACAAAAAGGATCACCAGATCTGCCCTGCCAAAGCTGCTGCTGTCCGTCATAGCCTTAGGGCGAAACAGGACATCCTCGCCATTCTCCTCCAGCCTGAGCCCGTTCTCGTTCAGCCATCCAACCACTTCTGCGTTCGTATCGATCAGACACACATCATTATGCAGGGAAAGACGGCCTCCGTAGATAGAACCCATCGCCCCCGCGCCAATTACTGCTATTTTCATCTATCCTCTCCTCTCCTGACACAGTCCTGTCAGTTGACGCCATGCCCTCGGATGACGATCTATCCTGCCGGAGGCTCCCATTCTCATATCATGAGAATTCCGCGATCCCCTCGATGGCATAGGCACGAACCGGACTGGAATCCAGTCCTTTGATGGGAAGGGGCGAATAAGACATAAAGAAGACATCCTTCTGAAGCTGTTCGAGATTTTTAAGCACCTCGATAAACACGATATTGTCCGCCAGAAGAATATCATGGAAAGGCTTCACATCCTCATTGCAGTTCTCGATGGATACCCCATCCCCGAAGCCTACGCCCTTGACCTTTTTGGCGCGGAACCATTCTGCCGTCTCCCCATTGACAAAGAGCCTTTTGTCCTTCTCCGTGTTGGTATCCGGGGTAAAGGGAGTGAGCTTATAGGCGGAATCGATGATGACAATATCCCCCTCGCGTACCTTAGAAGCTTCGCGGTCAAGATCTGCCGCGGTAATGTGGGAATTGGGCTTGCAGGTCTCCTTGAAATCCACATATACCCCCCGGCCGACAAAGGTGCTGAGAGGAACGCTTGTCACATCCGGCCAGTTATCATCATGATGATAGGGACATTCCGCATGGGTGCCCAGATGGCTCATGATATCAAAGTTGGTATGAAAATCCGGGATCGGGCCGCCGGTATTGAACCGATTCAGTTTGCAGCGCCTTGTCTCGGTTGCCGGATCAATGAGCTTGGAAAGATCAATCAGCCTGAGTCCATTTCCTAAATCATAAACGATCTGCATAAAAAACCTCCTGAAATATGAGTGAAAAAACCGGTAACCGTCCAGTCTGCAGCCGTCCCAAGGCTGCAGGCGCAGCTGAGACTGAACGGTTACTCTTTCTCAGAACAGTCCCGGGAATACGAACTTCGGGATAGCAAGCCAGAGATCCGGGAAAAGAATCATCAGAAGAAGTACCAGGACAGAGGAAAGGAAATAGGGAAGGGTTCCCCAGAAGCCCTCCTCGATACTGATCCCACTGATGCTGGATGCCAGCAGCAGGCAGAGGCCGTAAGGTGGTGTCACCAGACCAAGAGCCAGGGTCACAACGATGATCAGACCCAGAATGATGGGGCTGATGCCAAGGGCGGTTGCAGACGGCAGGATGATCGGCACAAAAAGGATCATGGCCGGTACCGCATCCATGAAGGTACCGACAAACATGAAGAAAGCCACTACCACTAACAGGAAAATCAGCTTTCCGCCAGGAAGATTGGTAAAGAAATTCTGGACGATGAGGTTCAGCTGATAATAGCTTAACAGCTCACCCAGAGCATTGGCCGTCGCCAGCGCAAAGAGGGAGAGGGAAGCCATCTTCATGGTCTCTACCAGGATGTGGGGAAGACGGCTGACCTTAATGGAACGATAGAAGAAAATGCCTACCAGAAGGGCATAGATACAGGCAAAGGCAGCCGATTCTGTCGGGGTAAACAGGCCGGATACGATACCCCCGATCAGAATAATGGGAGTCATCAGAGCCGGCAGGGACACCAACGTATGTTTCATGGCTGTCTTGAAGGGAACCTTCTCGCTCTGGGGGAAATTCTTCTTCTTTGAATTTGCCTTGACGACACACATCTGGGCAAGGCCAAGCAGGATGCCGGGTACAATACCGGACATGAAAAGCGCTCCGGTAGACACACTGGCAATACCTGCATATACCACCATGGTGATGGACGGAGGAATGATCGATCCCAGGGTAGAGGAAGCCGCCGTTACGCCGACTGAGGTTCCTTTGTCATATCCCTGCTTTTCCATCGCAGGGATAAAAATCTTGCCGACACCGGAGGTATCAGCCTGGGAGGACCCGGAAATACCGGCAAAAACCATGGAAACCAGAACGTTTGCATAGGCAAGGCCGCCCTTTTTGTGACCGACCAGGTCACAGATGCATTCGATCAGCTTCTCTGTAATACCGCCCTCGTTCATCAGGTTGGCGGCAAGAATGAAGAGCGGCACAGCCAGCAGGGTAAAGCTGTTCAGGCCATTGAACATCTTTGTGAAGACGACGGCATTGGGGATGGTCGGCATGCAGGCGATTCCGGTAAAGGAGACCACGCCCAAAGCAAAGGAAATCGGCACGCCGATTGCTACAAAAACGACAAACATTAATACCAGTATGGCACCTAACATCAGCTATTTCCTCCCTTCGCGAGCTTGCCGATATCCTCAATGATATGCCCTACCAGGTATATCGAAGAGGTCAGACCGCAAAGCGGCAGGCAGATCCAGGTCGGTCCCCTCTTAAACTGGGGAATATTGATCCAGCGATAATTCCAGAACTGCTTGGCAACCTGAATGCCATACTTTACCATCAGAACAGCAAAAACCAGCATGATGATACTGATAAACAAATGCAGCAGAGCTTTAACCCGTTCACTCTTGATGGAATCTCTGACAGAGGTGAAAGCAAAATGCGCGTCCGAATGAACCATAGCGCCCGCTCCCATAAAGACCGCCCAGATGAAGGAGTACATGGAGACATCCTCCGTCCACATAGCGGCAACCCCGATATAACGGCAGACCATCTGGATCACTACCGACACCAGGAAGACGAAAAGAAATGCTCCGCCGATGGCGATCTGAATCTTTTGCATCATGTCAAATATTTTTTTCATGTCTACCCTCCAGGCAACCGTATCTCCATTCTTCCACGAAAGGAAAATAAAAAGACGGTTACCGAATCTTGCGGCAGGACCGGATTCTCACTCCTGTCCTGCCGCAAGCGACAATTCCTGGGAAACAGGAATTTGTGTGACTGACCAGTCACAGGTTCCTTCTGCAGATTAGAATATTCATGATTCTACTGCAAAAAATGATTCCTACGGATTGTTCTCCTCGTTCACTATGAAAGCCTGGATACCATCCCGGATTATGCCGCGTCACGGATCATAGCCAGCTGCTCGGTCATGTTGTTCTTCTCAGCGAAATCATCCTGAATCGGGAGAGCAATTTCTTTGAAGGCATCAATATCGATGTCAGCATTCTCTGTGATGACAGCACCGTCTTCGATGGCCTTCTCCTTGGACTCCTCAAACATCTTATAGGTGATTTCGCGCTCTTCTGCGGTAGCTGCCTCACAAGCCTGGTTGATCCAGTCCTTCTGCTCATCTGTCAGGGCGTCATAGCGGTTGCCGTCCATCAAAAAGAGCCTGGTTGTATAATCATGATGGGTCTCAGAGATATATTTTCCATTGGGAGTCTTGTGATGCTCCTTGAGAGTCAGATTGGTATAGTCGTTCTCCGCGCCGTCAACAACGCCCTGCTGAAGAGCCTGATACAGCTCGCCCCATGCAACCGTCGTCGGGATAGCACCGCAGCCCTTGAAGAAATCCTGCTGCACTGAGGAAGACTGGGTACGGATGCTGAGACCCTTCAGATCCTCAGGAGAAGTAACCGCCTGCTTAGCATAGACATCGCGGACAGAGGAGGACCAGTAGCCCATGATACGGAACTGATTGTAGGTTTTGTCCAGAACGATCTCACGCATCGCCTCACCAAAATCGCCGTCCAGGCAGGCTTCCCAGTGGTCGAAGCTGTTAAACAGATATTCGAGGGAGAAGATATCGATTTCCGGAACGCCGATGGCTGTCATAAATCCAGGAGAGGAGACAACCATGTCGGCAGCACCCATGGTGAGCTTTTCTACCAGCTCAGACTCATTTTCGCCAAGGGTTCCCTTATGAACCACAACCTCGATCGCTCCGCCGGAGACCTCCTCAGCCACTTCCTTAAACTTGTCGAGACCATAGCTGTAGGGGTTGGTCAGATCCGTTGCATTGGAAGCGATGATCAGGGTCAGATCTGCAGCAGAGACCGAAAGACTGCCTACCCCTGCGAAAACCGTTGCTGCTGCCAGGAATGCGGCAGCTGTCATTTTGAAAACCTTCTTCATAGTGTCTCTCCTTTCTGAGAAAAGAAAATGTATTTTTACGCTTCTGCAGTCCTTGCAGAGCACGTAATTCTAAGGACGACAGGATAGATGCTTCGAATCATTCCGGTTGGAATATTGTATGAAGCAGCATATCCATGCGCAGCGATTCGTTCGTGATCATAACTACGGAACAGAGCGCTTGCGCTTTGTATCCGAATCAAGATGCAATTATACTGTGGGTTTTCTCCAGGAAATTATAAAGTATCTACCTTTACTTTGAGAACGATTTTTCTTACGTCGCAGGGGCCGTCCATCTGGCATCCCGGTCTGTGCACATCCTCCGGGAAGAAGACCGCATAGCAGCCATCCGTCATAGGAAGCATCACCTCTCCCGGCACCTCGCGGTAGGTGTAAAAGCGGATATCTGCGCTGTCCAGCTTATCCTCATCAATGGTATCTTCACCGGCATCCGGGTAGCAGCCGATCAGTTCCTTCCCATGGATCATGTACTGCACATCAATATACTTGCGATGGATCTCTGCCCTGCGCTGCTGCTTTGGCTCCGTGGTCATCTCATTGATCTGCAGGATCAGATTATCCCCGTCAAGAGGGTATTTCCCGGGCTTCATTTCTGTGGTGTCTGTCGTCCGGATAATGTCAAGCGCCTTGCGCAAGGTCGGGGAAAAAGCGGCTTCCGTTTCCTTTACATGAATATTGCCGAAAATCATCCTTCTATCCTCCATAGAGTTTTGGTAATATTTTTAGAAAAACTACTATCAACAAGCTTTGTAATGGCTGATATGTATAAGATACCATTTCATAAAGGGAAATGCAATGAAAACTTGTCAAAACAGCAAACCTCCCGAGGCGATCTCCCCTGGGGGTTTGTCCTTCCCACCGTTTTTGCATAGCTCTTCCTCAGAATCCGCATAACGTTTTTGCCCTCCGATATTGAAATTCTGAGAATCCGTCTTTATAATGCAGCTTGTCGAGCATACCTCCTGTATGCAGCAAGAAGTATCATATGATCCTTCGACCCATCGTCCATGGTTCGAGCTTCACTCACTCGTCCTCCCATGGTTTTGCCTGAATCAGGGGTCGAACATCAGGTACATAAGAGCCAAAAGGACGGCAATGTGCTGCGTGATCCGCCTTCGCAGCACATTGCCGTCCTTTTTTCCTGAGCAAATCCATGCGCTTAGGCACTGTAATTAAATAACTTAGCCATATGACGCAGTATTCGTGAGCATATGCAAGGCGGAGGAAGGCGGCGATGCGGGCATCGCCAACTGACGGCGCTGAGTGCCTGTGGCACTCGTTTAGCGCCGACCGAGTCGGAAG
>JAFWGA010000057.1 GCA_017515325.1 Blautia sp. | reverse complement strand
ATTCCTCCGCCCTCTGACTTGTCTTCGCAAGCATCTGCCGCGTTGTCGTCAGTTGGCGATGCCCGCATCGCCGCCTTCCTCCGCCTTGCATATGCTCACGAATACTGCGTCATATGGCTAAGTTATTTAATTACAGTGCCTTAGCATCGCCAATTGACGGCGCTGAGTGCCGGTGTGGCACTCGTTTCGCGCCGGCCGAGTCGGAAGACGAGGCCCATGCGGCAGGATGCGCACGGATTACAGTGCCTTATGGAGGGAATGGTGAAAAATCTGAAAAAAAAGAGAATCCGTCTGCCCTATTTCCTGATCCTATGCCTGGCAGGTATTTTGGCCTATACGGTATTTGCCCTCGTGCTTCCTGGCGCGAGGCAGAAAGATCAGGCTTTGACCGGGCAGGAGAAAATGAGGCAGAAGACCCCTGCCCCAGCAGGGGAGGGTGAGCTTTCGGAGGGGGAGAAGCTTCTGCCCCAAACAGATCATAAAAACCGGAAAGAGGAAAGCTTAGAAGGGCAAACCACAGAAGAAGATTCCCAGGAAGGGGAAAAAGCCGTTGAAGAGATAGAAGTAAACGCTGTCGGGGTTCAGGAGATTGAAGGCTTGATGTCGGAAAAGCCCGCCGAAATTCATTCGGCAGATACCGGTCAGATTGACCCGGCTAATACCAGGGAAGGAAGGCCTGATGCATCCCAGGCAGCAGCGATGGCATACCAAACTGTAACGACGGCAGGTGGGGTCTGGTCCGTCTTTGTCTGTGACCTTAATGGTTCCGCTTATTCGGTTCTTAACAACCATGCCATGCAGGCTGCCAGTCTCATCAAGCTTTTTATCATGGGAGCAGTCTATGAGGATTATGAGAGCCTGGAAGCGGTCTATGGCAGGGAAGCGCTGGACCAGCTTCTTACTTCTATGATTACGATCAGTGATAATGAAGCCGCAAACCAGCTGGTTACATGGCTGGGAGAAGGGGATTCCCAAGCTGGTATGCAAAGAGTGAATGATTATTGCGCAGATCATGGCTACCAGGATACCTCTATGGGAAGACTTCTTTTGCAGGGTCGGGAGAATGGGGATAATTATACTTCTGCCCTGGACTGCGGCAAATTTCTATATCGCCTGTACCGGAGGGGGTATGTCGGACAGGGAGAAGGAAAAGAAATATCTCAGAAGGAGGCTGCCATGTTCCGCCTTCTGGCCGGTCAGACAAGACGAAACAAGATCCCTGCGCAGCTTCCCGGGCAGGTTCAGACCGCAAACAAGACAGGAGAGCTGGCGGATGTGGAGAATGACGCCGGAATTCTCTATTCATGTGAAAATGATCTCATTCTTGTATTTCTCTCAGAAGAGCTTCCGGCCACAGGGCTGGCACAGACAGTGATCGCTCAGGCAAGCAGACGGCTTTATGATCATTTCAATTGGGATTTGGGATAACTGTAATAGGAGGGTCGGATGGGCATAGCAGTGATAGGCGCGGTATTTGTGGACATCAAGGGTTATCCGTTGGCACAGTATATCCCCAAGGGAAGAAACGCCGGAAAGGTGGTACAGGTTCATGGAGGTGTTTCCCGAAATGTGGCAGAGGATATCGCAAATGTTGAGCTGAAACCGGTTTTTGTCAGCCTGGTGGACGAAAGCGGTATTGGTTCGGATGTGTTGGATAAGCTGGTTCAGCATAAGGTCGATGTCTCTCATATCAGAAGAACCAAGGATGGATTGGGGACCTGGCTGGCTGTTTTTGACAATAACGGGGATGTGGTCGCTTCCATCTCCAAGAGACCGGATCTGGAGGAGATTACCCGTATCATGGAGGAGGAAGGAGATGATATCATTTCCCAGGCCGATTCCGTGGTCGTAGAGATTGACATGGAACCCCATATCCTGAAAATAATCTTTCGATTGGCGGAAAAATACCATAAGGAAGTCTATGCCGTGGTTTCCAATATTTCCCTGGCCATGGAAAGAAGGGATCTTTTTAGAAGGACAAGCTGTATGGTATGCAATGAGCAGGAAGCCGGTATTCTCTTTTCGGATGATTTTTCCGGTATGGATCCCCAGGAGCTGAGCCGGTCTATTCTGTGGCATATCCGGCACGCACAGATCCCCCGTATGGTTGTGACATTGGGGGAGCGAGGGGCAGTATATGCCCAGATGCCGGGAGTGAGTGGGTATTGTCCTGCCCAGAATGTGCATGTCATCGATACCACAGGGGCAGGGGACGCCTTTTTTTCCGGGATTGCCATTGGCCTTACCTATCACAAATCACTGGCAGAGGCCTGTCAGATCGGAACCAGGCTGGCTACGGCAGTGATCATGACACGTGAGAATGTCACTCCACGCTTTCTTCCTGAGGAATTTGGTCTGGATGTCAATCAGACCTGAGAGGAACAACAGTTCATTGGGTAAAATAACTGATTATTACAGCCTGATTGCCATGATATTGTACTATATTGTCAGAGGCTGAAAAAAACACTAGTGACATGTTATACTTCAGGAAAGAAGGAGGTTGCTATTATGAAAAAAAACAGATTCGCATCTATTCTGGTTGCCTTGGCCCTGACATTTTCTCTTTTGGCGGCAGGGTTCCTGCCCCTGGCCGGAGCAGTCAGCGTAAATGCCGGGACGAATACCTACCGGGTCAATGTAGCTTCCGGTTATCTGGCTCTGCGTACGGCTCCTGCCTATGCGTATGAGAACGAGATCGGTGAGCTCTATAACAGCGACACGGTGGATGTCCTGGATTACAGCGGTACTTACTGGTATGTTTATTCTCCAAAGTACGGAAGAAACGGCTATGTCAACAGCTCCTATCTGGTGTATGCCGGCAGTTCAGGCCCAACATACACTTCTTCCTCTTCCTCTTCTTCCGGCAAGCCGGCGCCGGTGACAAACGGCATATATGGGGTCAATGTGGCTTCCGGCTATCTGGCTCTTCGCACCAGTATGGAATATAATGATGCCAATATCATAGGGGAGCTCTACAATACCGATACCGTTCAGTACATGAGCGCCGGCAACGCAGATTACTGGTATGTTTATTCTCCCAGGCTGGTAAAATACGGATATGTGAATTGTTCCTATCTTTATTTTAAAGAAAACCCAGCGACAGGATCGACAGGAACCAAGCCGTCAACTGGCAGTACCGGGATCACAGGAGCTACCTACAGGGTTTCTGTTGACAGAAACTATCTGGCCCTGCGCAGTGCGATGTCCTTTGATGCTTCCAATGAGATCGGTAAGCTGTATACCGGCGACACCGTCAACTTCATGAAGAACGGAAATTCCACCTATTGGTATGTCTACTCACCCAAGCATGATGCATACGGCTATGTCAATAAGGATTACCTTAGCTATCTGCGAAATGACTATGCCAGCGGTTCTGTCGGCACCTACTATACTATCTCTGTACCGGAGGGGTATCTGGCTCTTCGCTCTACCATGGAATATAAACCCAGCAATGTGATAGGAAAGCTTTATTCCGGTGATACAGTTGAATTCCTCAGTGACGGGAATGGAACATACTGGTATGTCTACTCTCCGAAGCTGAAAGCAAAGGGCTATGTCAACAGAGTGTATCTGCATTACTAAAAAAGGTTAAGGTCAAACAGACAAGGACGAATCACTTGCTTTATATCTATGCCGCTGCAGGCTTATCGGTAACAGCAAATGCAATTTGCTGTTACCGATACCCTTTCGGCAGGATGCGCACGGATAAGGCAAGTGATTTTTTTATGATCGAAGAGCTGTCAGAAGGATGGAGCCACTCTTCCATGAAGGACAGCTTGTACAGTGAGCAGGAGGCTGTATGTCAGAAGATTATGTAAAAGCACACCAGACAGCAAAAAAAGAATACAAGAAGGCCGTTTCGGAGGGGCGTTATCCCTATCTGCCGGCTTTGGATGACTTTTTGGATACCGGCAGTCAGAAAAATGAGATCAGTCTGGGGGTGACGGAGATTCCGCTTTGGATGGTGGCCGGCACGAAGACCGCCGGCAGGCAGACTGCCTTTTCTCCGGGCTTTATGCCGCTTTTGGCGGAAAAATCGGAATTTGCCAGTAAATGGTCCAATCTTTGTAACGCACAGCTGAACGAGGGTCTGCGGGATCCTATTCTGGCCTATGAGTATATGAATCGTTTTTATGTTCAGGAGGGAAACAAGAGGGTTTCCGTTCTGAAATATGTAGGAGCTTATTCGATTTCCGCCAGTGTTACCAGGATTCTGCCTGAAAAAAACGGTGATCCGGAGGTGGAACTCTACTATGAATTCGTGGATTTTTATCAGGTGACACATCTGTTTGAGATCACATTTTCCGAAAAAGGAAGATATGCCGCCCTGGCAAAGATTGTCGGCTTTGATCTGAAGAATCCCTGGCCGGATGAGGCAGTGGAGAAGCTGAAATCTGCCTTTCTTACCTTTTCCGATATCTTTGAGGCAAAAGGAGGAAACCGGCTTTCCATGACAGGAGGGGATGCTTTCCTTCTCTACCTGGAGATCTATTCCCTGGAAAGTCTTCTCTATGAATCAAAGGATACCATCAGCAAGAGACTGTCCCGGATCTGGAAGGAGCTTCTGACACAGACCAGTCAGGACAGTATAGAGCTTTTGGAGGTTCCTGAGGATGCACAGGTCGATGCCGTGAAATCCGGAGTCAGAAAGCTTTTTTCCGGGGCATTGACTTATACGGAAAACAAACCACTGAACATTGCCTTCCTCTATGAGCGCAGTCCGGAGGACTCCCGCTGGGTTTACGGTCATGAGCTGGGCAGGCTTGAGCTTGAGGATAAATACGATGGAGTGGTAAAAACCCGGACCTATGTGGACTGTATGACGGATGATGTGGTCGAGAAAGCTCTGGAGGATGCCAAGAAGGCGGGATGCCAGCTGATCTTTACGACTTCCGCCTCCATGATGGCTCCAACCCTCCGCTTTGCGATCAGAAATCCATCGGTGAGTGTCCTGAACTGTTCGGTCAATCTTTCTCATAACGCAGTCCGGACCTACCACAGCCGGATGTATGAGGCAAAATTTCTGATGGGGGCTTTGGGGGCAACCATCAGTGATTCGGATGTGATCGGTTATGTGGCAGATATGCCGGCCTACGGCCTGATTGCCAATATCAATGCTTTCGCTATCGGAGCCGCCCTTGTCCGTCCGAAAGCAAAGATCCTGCTGAAATGGTCTACGCAAAAAGGAGTGGACTGGAAGCAGGATTTCACCTGGGAGAATATTTCCACCATTTCCGGCCCTGACTTTATCCGGCCCGATTTGCCGGAACGGGAATACGGTCTGTATCAGAACAAGGACGGAAATCTGATCAGGCTGGCTGCTCCTATCTGGCAGTGGGGAAAATACTACGATCTTATCGTCGGTATGGTATTGGACGGAAGCTTTCAGGCAACCCTTCCCAAGGGGGGACAATCCATCAATTACTGGTATGGGATGTCAGCCGGTGTCATAGATGTGATTCTCTCCCAGAAGCTTTCTCCTTATTCCAGCAGACTGATGAAAATGCTCCGAAGCCTGTTGATCAAGGGAGAACTGGTTCCCTTTGAAGGCTCCTTAAGGAGCCAGGACGGTGTGATCCGGGCAGAGGAAGGGACAATCCTTACTTCGGAGGAGATTATCCGCATGGATTGGCTGAATGACAATATCATTGGGGAGATCCCGGAAACATGGAAACTCTATGACAGTACAAAAAATATACTGAAGGTCAGCGGCGTAATGGAAGAATAAGAGTAAATGCAAGACTGAACCGTTACTCATCATGGGTCAGATACAGGGGAAGGGTAATAAAATGGAGCAGGAGAGTCTGAGAATATTATGTGTGGCTGACGAGGAAGATAAAGGCTTATGGGATTTTTATACGCCTGATAAGCTGAAGGGGTATGATCTCATCCTTTCTTCAGGGGACTTGCATCCGGATTACCTGCAGTTTCTGGTGACAATGGCAGGTGTTCCTCTGCTCTATGTTCACGGAAACCATGATACAGGCTATGAACGGAATCCCCCATTTGGCTGTGAATGTATCGAGGACACAGTTTTTAACTTCCATGGACTTCGCATTCTGGGCTTGGGGGGGAGTATGAAATATAAGGAGGTTACTCCTCCCTATATGTATACAGAAATCCAAATGAAGCGGAGGATCGCCAGGCTTTCAGCGAATCTGATGCTGACAAACGGCTTCGACATTCTTCTCACCCATTCGCCGATGCTGGGCTATGGGGATCAGGAGGATCTTCCCCACAGGGGCTTCGCCTGCTTCGATCATCTGGTGAAGCGGTATAAACCATTGTACATGATTCATGGCCATGTGCATAAAGCCTATGGCCATTTTCAGAGGGAAAGACTTCACCCCAGCGGCACCCGCCTGATCAACACCTGCGGAGCCCATTCTATTATGGTTGAAAAAGGACAGTTTCCTGCCCGGGGAAAAACGGGCTCCCCTCTATATGATCTGTATACCAGAATGCAAAAGGAACCCTTGCTGTAACTACTCAGCTCAGCAGCTCGCACCCGCTGCGAGCTGCGTATGTGTCAGAATGGTCAGAGAGCAGAAGGCGCACTTCCATTGCGACGATAGGAGCTGCGCCTTCTGCCGTAACTACGAAGCACAAAGTGCTGAGTAGTTACCCATTGCTGTAACTACTCAGCTCAGCAGCTCGCACCCGCTGCGAGCTTTACTTGTCTTTGAAATTTCAGTATGTTATAGTAACCTTATATGTGCATACGATCATTGCGATTCCCATGAGTGGATGTTCCGCAAAGGCAGGAAGAAGGGGGTATCAAAATGGAACAAAACAACAGGCCGTCAGGCAGAAAGAAAAATATAACCGGTAAAGGAAAGGGGGTTTCTCTGAGGGGGGAAGGTACCGGACAGGGACCGGTGGGAACCGGTTCAAATCCCTTTGGCAGGAAAGATTCGAACGGGTCAGCGCAAGGCTCTGCTCCCCATCAGGCTCCAGGATCGCAGGGCGGCTCCCAGGGATCACAGGGGGGGGCGCATCGTCCCCAGGGTGGTTCCAGACCTTCCGGCAGTGTACCCCGGCCTCATAGCGGCTCTTCCTTCGGAAATTCCGGCAGCGGCAGTTCAGGGAGCGGAACACGAAGCGGCAGAAATTCAGGGATGAATCCATTGGTGCTGATCATCATTCTCGCCGTTCTTTTCCTGGGAGGAGGAGGAGGTCTGAGCGGATTATTAGGCGGTGGTTCCGGTGGCGGCTCATCCTCAGGCAGTGCATCAGGAACATTCAGCTCCACCAGCCCGGCCGGTACCCAGAGCTCATATTCTTCCTCTTCGGGTACGACTACGTCCGGCACAGCAGGTACTTCCACGGCTTCCTCTCAGACCGCGACGACTCTTTCCACCTCTGATATTTCCTATGCTTCTTTAAATCCGAGCGGGGAGAACAACGGTTTTCTGAATACGACCGTCTCCTCAAGAGCCAGAGAGAGGTTTACTCAGATCAAGGGGAACGGGAAAGATACGATTACGATTATGGTCTTTATGTGCGGAACCGACCTGGAATCCCGCAGTGCTATGGGAACCAAGGATCTGGCCGAGATGACCAAGGCTTCTCTGTCCGGCAAGATCAATCTTCTGGTCTACACCGGGGGCTGTAAAAGATGGCAGAATAATATCGTCAAGAGCAATGTCAATCAGATCTATCAGATCAAGGACGGTGGTCTGGCCTGCGTAAAGGATAATGCCGGTACGGGCGCCATGACCGATCCTGCCACTCTGACAGATTTTATCAGATGGTCTGCCAGGAATTATCCCGCAGACCGTTATGATCTGATTCTCTGGGATCATGGCGGCGGCTCCTTAAGCGGCTACGGATATGATGAAAAGAATGCCAGGAGCGGTTCCATGGGGCTCGCCTCCTTAAATAAGGCTCTGAAGGATGCCGGTCTTACCTATGATTTTGTGGGGTTTGACGCCTGTCTGATGGCAACAGTTGAAACAGCTCAGATGCTGGGCAGCTATGCGGATTACCTGATCGCCTCAGAAGAAACAGAACCTGGCATCGGCTGGTATTATACCAATTGGCTGACCAGCCTTTCCCAGAATACCTCACAGCCTACCCTGGATACCGGTAAAAATATCGTAGATGATTTTGTCCAAACCTGCGCCAGGCAGTGCCGGGGCCAGACGGCGACCCTTTCCGTTGTTGACCTGGCAGAGCTTTCCCAGACTCTGGGAAGCGGCATGTCTGCTTTTTCTCAGGAGCTTCTTGGCAATATCCGGGGAGGACAGTACAAGGCTATCGCTACAGCCCGTAACAATGCCAGAGAGTTTGCCCAGTCAACATCCATTGATCAGATTGACTTTGTGGACTTCGCCAAAAAGATCGGAACGGCTTCTGCCGGCAATCTGGCGGACATCCTGCTGAATGCGGTGAAATATAACAGGTATTCCAGCGGCATGAGCCGTGCTTACGGGCTTTCTGTATATTTCCCCTACAAGAAGATGTCTTCTGTGAATACGGCGGTGCAGACCTATGACGCTCTGGATATAGACGCGGATTTTACAGCCAGTATCCGTGAATTTGCCAGTCTGGAGCTGGGTGGTCAGGTTTCCTCGGGCAGCTCCGGTATTCCGCTGGATTCGCTTCTCGGCAGTCTTTTGGGAGGAGGTTTGGGAACAGGAACTTCCGGCAGCTCCTCAGGAGGCTACAGTCAGACAGTATCCGGCTCTGACATCGCGGATCTTCTTTCCGCCCTGCTGGGCAGTGGCAGCACCGGCACAAGCGGCAGCGGAAGCTATGGCTATAACAATTCCGGTTACGGATATCTGGGCTCAAATGGGTATGGAAGCAGCTACGGCAGCTCTGCCCCGGATCTAGGCTCCTCTTTGCTGGGGGGACTGGCCAGTCTGGCAGGTCTGGATACCAGCTTTTTCGGCGGACGATCCTTCGATATTGATGCTGCCGCGGACTATCTGGCGCAGAACCGCTTTGATTATTCTCAGCTGACCTGGCAGGAGAACAGCCAGGGAGAGCCGGTCATTGCCCTGGCTGACGACCAGTGGGATTTGGTAGAGGATGTGGCCCGCAACCTTTTCGTGGATACGGGGACGGGCTATGTGGAATTAGGACTTGATGACACCTACAGTTGGGACGATGATGGAAATCTGGTAGGCGATACGGAACTGACCTGGATTTCCATCAATGACCAGCCGGTAGCCTACTATCATCTCCATACGGAATATGGTGAGGACGACAGCTATACCATTACGGGAAAGGTTCCCGCCATGCTGACAAAGGCTGATGGCTCTGAGACGATCCGGGTAAACCTGATTCTGGTTTTTGACAACGAAAATCCCAACGGTTATATCCTGGGTGCCCAGACCAATTACGGGCAATCGCAGACACAGACAGTCGCCAGAGGCCTGACGGAGCTTGAAGTCGGGGACAAGCTTGATTTTTTGTGTGATTACTATAGCTATGACGGGGAATGTCAGGACAGCTATTTATTAGGAGAGCAGATGGAAGTGACAGAGGATATGATCATCAGTGATACGTATCTGGATGATGCGGGAGCACTTTTACTCTATCGTTTTACGGATATGTACCAGCAGCATTACTGGACTGATGTACTGTCCTTCTGAAGAAGCGGAGGCAAAAGGTATGTGGGTAGCCGATCGATGGAAAGAATATGAAGTTCTGGATACATCCAAAGGGGAAAAGCTGGAACGATGGGGAAACTATATTCTGATCCGTCCTGACCCTCAGGTGATCTGGAAGACGAAACGCAGCTTGGAGGGTTGGAAGCATCCTGACGCCCACTATCACCGCAGCAGTCGGGGGGGAGGAGAATGGGAATTTTTTTCTCTTCCGGAGCAGTGGAATATTCATTACAATGACCTGACCTTCCAGTTAAAGCCTTTTTCCTTTAAGCATACCGGCCTCTTTCCTGAACAGGCAGTCAACTGGGATTGGTTTTCAGAAATAATCCGTCATGCCCATCGTCCCTTAAAGGTTCTCAATCTGTTTGCCTATACAGGAGGCGCCACACTGGCAGCAGCCAAGGCAGGAGCAGCTGTCACCCATGTTGATGCTTCGAAGGGGATGGTTACCTGGGCCAGGGAAAACGCTCTGGCCTCGGGTCTTGCCAATGCTCCCATCCGCTGGCTGGTGGATGACTGTGTCAGGTTTGTGGAACGGGAGATTCGTCGGGGAAACCGATATGATGCGATCATTATGGATCCGCCCTCCTATGGCAGAGGACCCAAAGGAGAAATCTGGAAGATCGAGGAGATGATCCATGGCCTGATCCGTTCCTGCATTCGGATTCTTTCTGAAGAGCCCCTGTTTTTCCTTATCAATTCCTATACGACAGGGTTATCCCCTGCAGTCCTGTCCTATATGCTGGATTTGGAAATGAAAAGATACAAGGGGACAACTGAAGCGCAGGATATTGGACTTACCGTGTCCTCAACAGGTCTGATCCTTCCCTGCGGCTCAAGCGCCCGCTGGGAGAAAGCATGATTTTGGAAAGGAGGCAGGGAATTATGGCCGCCAAAATATCAATTATCATTCCGGTTTATAATGCTGAACAGTATTTAAGCCATACATTGGATACGATTCTGGGGCAGTCTTTAAAGGAAATAGAAGTGATCTGTGTGGACGACGGGTCTACCGATTCCTCCCGGGATATCGTCAGGCAATATGCCCAGAAGGACAAGAGGGTAATCCTCCGCTGCCAGGAAAACAGATTTGCCGGAGCAGCACGGAACAATGGGTTGGAAATAGCCACTGGGGAATACCTTCATTTTATGGACGCGGATGACTATGTTCTGGACTATGCCTATGAAGCGATTTACGCAAAGGCGAAAAAATACGACCTGGATTGCCTGAAATTCTGTGCTGTGGCTTTTGATGAGGGGATTGGAACCACGACAAAGCATTCCACCTATTCCCTTGATAAGCTGAGGGTGGGAGACTTTAACCGTATTCTTCCGATCGCAACAGACAGTCCCCGCTACGAACTTGGCTTTACCCCATGGTCTGGGATTTACCGCCGTTCTTTTTTGATGGAGCATAACGTCCGCTTTAACCATCTTTTCTGCGTCAACGACAGATCCTTCTCCGTGCGCATGTTTACGATTGCTCCGAGAGTGATGGCTTCCAGGGATATTCTGGTGGTTCACCGGATCAACAACAGCCAGTCCCTTGTAGGCAAGAGAGCAGAACACTATGACTGCCAGATTGAATCTGTCCGCATCATAGAAAAGCAGCTGCTTGAGGATCAGGTTCCGACAGAGTTGTTTGAGAGAACCTTGCAGAGAGAGCTCAAGGATCTTCTTTTCTGGTGCAGAACCTACGCCGGGGACAAAAAATACGGCAGGAAGATCCTGGCAGACACGGAAGAATTCCTGTATTCCTGGGATTACCGTTTCATGAGAGAGTTCAGGAAGATGCTCAGAGATATTCAGGAAAAGAAGAGCATCGAGGAAGAACAGGAGTCGGAGAAAGAGGAAGAGAGCGAAACAAAAGAAGAAGGGGAGACAAAAGGCGAGACAGAGATCGGAAAGGTTTCCCAGATCAACGGACTGACGGTCCGTCCCATCGAGTTTTTCATGGAGGAGTGCCCTTCTGTGAAGGTTTCGGTCATCGTTCCTGTCTATAACCAGGAGGAATATCTCAACCAGGCCCTTCACAGTCTGAAGAGACAATCCCTGAAGGAGATGGAATTCATCTGTGTCAATGACGGCTCTACAGATGCGTCCATGGCCATCCTCAAAGAATACGCCAATGTGGATAAGCGATTCAGGATCATTGATAAGGAAAACACTGGCTATGGAAATTCCATGAATGTTGGATTGGATGCAGCCCGAGGGGAATATATCGGTATCCTGGAGCCGGACGATTTTGTCCCCATGGATATGTATCGAAAGCTGTATGCCATAGCAAGCAAAGAAAAGCTGGAGATTGTGAAGGCCGATTTTTACCGTTTTCGGGTTGAGGACGATGGCAGCACGGTGAAAAAGGTTTTCCGGCTTAGCTCAGACCCCACTTATTATAACAGGCTGGTCAATCCTTCTGAGGATGTCAATGCCTTTCAGCTGACCATGAATACCTGGAGCGGGATCTATCAGCGGTCTTTCCTGAACAAATGGAAGATACGCCACAACGAGACGCCGGGAGCCTCCTATCAGGACAATGGCTTCTGGTTTCAGACTTTCTGCCGCTGCGAAAGAGCATGGTTTGTTCCTGCCGCCTATTATCTGAACCGGAGGGACAATCCTAATTCCTCTATGTTTGACCGAGGTAAATTTTCCGCCATCACCAGGGAATATCAGTTTATCTGGGATTTTTTATCTCAGGACCGGGTTCTGCTTTCCCGCTTTGAGGGGATTTATTTTTCCAAAAAATTCAGCAACAGTATAATAGCCTATTACAGGCTCGCCCCGGAGCTGAAGAGAGAATACCTGCATCATATCTGTGAAGAGTTCAGGGAGCCGATGGAGCAGGGCAAGCTGAAAGAGGAGCTGTTTGAGCCGAAGTGGTGGAAGATGCTGATGGACATCCTGAAAGATCCTGACGCCTTCTATGACAAGCTTCGGGTCTCTGTTATCATTCCCGCTTATAATGTATCATCCTATATCCGAAGCTGCCTTGATTCTATTCTGGCCCGGGACGCAATCCGGATGGAGGTGATCTGTGTAGACGATGGATCAACAGATGATACCTACCAAATCCTGCAGGAATATGAAAAAAAGGATAGCCGGGTCCGGGCTGTCACACAAGCCAATGCCGGAGCAGGAGCGGCCAGAAATAATGGGATGAAGCTGGCCAAAGGCCAATACCTGGCCTTCCTGGATGCCGATGATTTCTTTGATGCGGATATGATCCGTCGTTCTTATGAACAGGCCTATCTGGAAGAGGCAGATATGGTTGTTTTCAGGAGTGACCAGTATATTGAGGCATTGCATACCTATAAGAGCGCGGAGTATACCATAAAAAAAGATCTTCTTCCCAAGAAGCAGGTATTTGCCGGAGAAGAGATCGAAGATAATATATTCAATGCTTTTATGGGCTGGCCCTGGGACAAGCTGTTCCGCGCAGATTTTGTGAGGGAAAACGGCCTGTATTTCCAGGAGCAGCGTACAACCAACGATATGCTTTTTGTTTTTTCTGCCCTGGTAAAGGCTGAGCGGATTACGGTTTCTGATCTGGTGCTGGCTCATCACCGCAGGCTGGATGCAGGAGAAAGCCTTTCCGTCAGCCGCGAAAGCAGCTGGCGATGCTTCTACGATGCTTTGACTGCCCTGAAGGATCAGTTGATTGCCTGGGGAAAATATGAAAGGTATAAAAAGGATTTTGTAAATTATGCTTTACATTTTTCCCTGTGGAATCTGAACACCCTCAAAGGAAAGGCCTACTATAACCTATATGAAAAGCTAAAGGAAGAGTGGTTCAGAGAACTTGATATCCTGGATATGAAAGAGCTGGATTTCTATTCTCCGGATAATTACAGTCTTCTTCAGGCTGTTCTGACAATGGAAGCAGAAGAGTATCTCTTCTTCCGTTTGGATGGGGCAAATAACCGTGCCGCCTTACTGCCGGATAAGGACAGGGAGATCCGCAGCCTGAAAAATCAGCTGGAGAGCTCCAAAAAGAGAGAGGCGGCGCTTAAGAGGCAGTTGAATTCCATCAACAGGTCGAGTACATATAAGTTTTCCAAAGTAGTTGGCGCACCGGTATGGATGCTGCAGGGACTCTTAAAGAAAAAGAAATAACGCTTTTGCAAAGTGTGGTAGAGTCAAGTCAAAGACAGGCGCACTTCCCAAGGGAAGTGCGCCTGTCTTTTATTATCCCAGAGCCGCGTAATGAAATTATTCCGACTAACGTCGGAACGCGGCTCGGGGAGGGGGTAGAGGTGCGGCTGCGTCTTCCTCTACCCTATCTCAGAGCCGCGTTATGAGTTTTTTCGACTGACGTTGGAATGCAGCGCGGGGAGGGGCGCGCCGAAAGGAAGAAGGCAACTGACGGTTACCGGCGCCTCGCCCTCTACTCTGTGGGAGATTGCCCCAGATGAGCGTCCCATTCCATGTTAAGCTCTATGTTGTCACCCTCCTTCACAGGAAAAGTGAAAGTCAGGGAGGCATCGTGGCAGGCAGATCGCCTGCCCTTAAACTGAGTTTTTTCGTTCACGGTCAGAGAGGTATAGTCGATCCAGTAGGGAATCCGCTTGTTATTCTTGTCAAAGACGCTTTTTCCTCTCAGCTTTACTCTTAGGGAACCGTCGCTTTGACAGTGAAACCTGAGGCGAAGCTGCAGGGCAAAGGATTCAATCTGATAGCCGATGCCGTTTTTCTGAAACCAGTCAGGATTGGTGATTCTGGCCTTGGCGTCAGAGCAATGCAGAAGCTCCAGCTGGGTATAGGATGACCCTTGAATATTGACATCAATCCTGGCTGTGATATGATTCTTTATTTTTTTCAGGATCTCCGAAGGATCCTCATCTCTGACAGCCTCAGGAGAAGCTGCCAGTTTGAAAAAAGCATCCGTAAGGGAAGCGGCGGTCATATTCCGGCTGGCAATGGTATCCTCCAGGAACTTGGTAATGCCAAGAACAAGGTAGCCATAACGGTAGGGATAGTGATTCTGTATGCTGGGATAGCAGGCTGCATAGGAATAAATCTCATCGGGGAAAAGAAGAGTAAACAGATTCCTGACACCGCCACCGGAGAAAATATGGAACATATATTGCTCCGCGGCTGTCTCCGCACTGCCCGTTTCCTGCTCCAGATTTCGGAGAAGGGAGAGAGAATCAGCCTCTGGCAGCTTCACGTCCGAAGCGGCAAAAGCCTTTTCCGAAGACCTTGTGTCAACGGACAAAGCTGAATCATCCTTCTGCCGGGGAGCCGGTAGCGTGAAAGGAACAACCTTCTTTTCGTGATAAGGAAAATCGGAAAGCATCCGCCTGGCAAAGGCAATGGTTTCTTCCTTTATTTTTTTCCCGCTGTCAAAGCGGAAAGAAAGCAGATCAGGACAAAAGCGGCTGTAAATAACCGCAAGCAGAAGATTCCTGTCTTCACAGCCTGCTGTCGTCAGCTTAAGGCGATGCAGATCCGGATCCAGCAGCGGAGAAAGGGTAAAGCGGTTCAAGAGGTAATCGCAGGCGGCTGTCTTGCCGAAGTGATTGCGGCAACGGGTTTCCCTGTACAGAAAGAGGGAATAATCCTTTGAATTGGGATCATCAAAATGGTGTGTTTTGTCAATCTCCCGGAAGGATCGCTCCAGCGCATTCCGGATATGCCCCTGGAACAGAGGGGCAGTTTCCGGGAAATTTTTAGCTGCCCGGTTCAGGATTCGGGTGATGAAATCTTCCTTTGTATCATGCCAGTAATCCCTCAGACATTCTCCTCCTGATCCGGAAATGATGAACAGACGGTCATCCTGATAACTGGAGTGGTAGTACATCTGGCTGTGAAAGGCCAGTTTGATGTACAGATTGATGAAAAGCGTTTCCTCTGCAGAGATGGGAGAGCATCTGGCATTCTTTTTGCCCTTGTTAAGCTGAAAATGATAATAGTCGGCAATCTGCGAGGCAATTTCGTAATCTTCCTTATGGGTATGATGCTCGTCGTGGAAAGAACTTACCTTGACCCGGCTAAGGTCTATCCCGGATTTAAGAGCCAGCATAAAGGTAAGCCGGCTGTCAAAGCCTCCGGACAGGGCAATGTGGATAGGGGAATCAGTATTCTCCAGGGATTTCAGGATTCTCTGCCAGCGCTCGAACCAACGGTCCAGCAAAGCGATCCCTTCATGGGAGGTGACGTCAACCGTGTTTTCCCCGTGATCCGTATAGGTGAGAGTCAGGCTGCTCTGATCCAGGTCAATATGTACAGCAGCGTTTCGCCTGAGAAGCCGGATCTGGGATACCAGGGTTTCCGTCACGGAAAGAGAACAGAAGCCCTCCGCGAGGAGCAGATAGGCATATTCCTGATTCAAGGACAGGAAATGGGACCTTTTCAGTTTATCTACCAGAAGAAGAAAAGAATTGCTAAGGGCAAAGTAATCTCCTTCCTGGAAAAGGTAGAGGCCGAAAGAGCCGTTGTAATCCTGGGTTATGCTAATCTTTCTTCCGCTTCTTTCGACCAGTACATAGGTTCCCAAACCACCGGAAAAAGAAGGGGAACCGCCTTCAGGGTAGGTATCCTCAGTCACGATTCTGTCATCCAGAATGGAAAAACCATAAAGGTGGGAAGTAACCGACTCCAAATGGTCAGAATCCAGGAAAAAAAAACCATTCTGCACATGTGAGTGAAATATACTGTCGATATTTACAGCTGGAGGTAATTGTTCGGACATAATCGTTTATCCTCTGTTCGGCTTCGAATTCATTACCGATTGGTCTGGGCGACTCTGACATTGTAGCTGCCATTGGTCTCATGCAGGGCAAGAATAAAGGTGACATGGTCAAGAATCTCATGGGTTTTAGAGTCCAGCACGGTAACGCGGAGATCCTCTACATCGTTATGGCTCTTCTGGGCTTCATATAAAAGCTTGTCATCGAGCCAAAAGCCGTAGGTATCTTCCGTTTTATTTTCGTCGGCAGAATCATTGTCCTTCGCCTCAGGCGATCTGACACTGAGGGAGCCGAGACCGGGGACATTCACTGTGCTGTCAAAAAGCGCCTTCCTCCCGTAAAACTCTGCGCCGGCTCCGCCCTTTGTCAGAACATAGATATCCTGGTCTTGGGGAAGTGTATTCAGATCGACACCCAGATTCTCAAGAAGAGCCCCGTAAAGGTTGGTTTTCCAGAGCTCCGGTGTGTTGACCTCCATGATGATATCGATATTTTTGTCACGAAGCAGCATCAGGTAATTATCCAGCTTTGTCTGTGACTGGAGGTTTTCTTTTTTCAGAGCTTCATATTCTTTGTAATCATCAAACCAACCGGCATAGTCAGGATTATTCCGCTGATCCGCAACAGCAGGATAATGGGACATAATGTAGCTTCCGATATAGTCCGTGACCTTTCTCGCCCCGGAAGGATTCAGGTGGGAGCTCTCATCAAAACAGTCCGTTTTGTAATCCACGATATCCAGATCCAGGAAATTGATGTAGTTCAGGCCATACTCGGCGGCTATATCATAGGTTCTGTTGGCATCCATCTGCTGTCCCATGCTGGCGGGGAAGGGATAGAAGGTCAGCAGCAGATCTATCCCTTTTTCCTTGCACAGCTTGATAATCTTGAGCAGATACCGGTAACCGACACTGTCTCCCTCAGATTTCTGGTCCGAGGGAATCTTTCGGAGGGAGGTAGAATAGACATGGATTCGGGATTCCGCTCCCTTTTCCTTTTCCCTGGGGACATGAAAGTCCTCTTCTGTCAGTTCGTTCCAACGGGAATGGAAGACCGTAAAATTCCATAAAAGACCTATTTTTGTCCGGGGTTCATCTGACTCCCGGGCAGTTCCGTTGGCAATGGTTTCGTCAAGGCCGGGGTCATCGAGCAGGTCCCAGATGGCTGAGAGTTTATTGTAGGTCAGAGGAAAACTGTCAAAGGCCTGATGGAAAAAGGAAAAAACATCATTTCCCTTTTTGGCTGAGGACAGGCTGAGACAATCCATCACAACCAGCTTAGGTTTGGTATAATCGAGGGCATTCTTCAGGGTCCAGTAGGTGGTGGCAATCTGACTGCCGTGTCCCCCGAAATTATAGGAAACGATGCCATAGTCCTTCCACAGCTCCATGGGATATATGGCATTGATAACGTGACTGGTTCCCAGAAACAGGACGTCAAAATCTTCTTTCTGAGTAAAAAAATCCCGATATTTTTCCCGGCTTGCTTTCCTTTCAGTGACAGAAGTAAGAACACTGAGAAGAAGAACAGTAAGCAGAAGAGTCATGAAAGTGCCGATGATCTGTTTTGTCCTTTTTTTCATGATAATCCTTTTCTATTTCCGTTTGAAAAAGTCTTTATGGAAAAGACCTTTTCTTTTTTTTATGATCCTCTTTATTATCTTATCACTTGAAGCGGAAATTTCGTAGGATGCAAATTCTTTGATCAGGGAAGCAAACTGCCGCCTGGAGAATGCCGGAAGTGAAGAAATGGTTTCGGCTAATTCCCTTGTCGAGTAGGTATGGGGGCCGGGAAGCTGCTTCTCCGGGTCAAAATACAATCCTCCGTAACGCTCAACGAAGAAAGCGGCATCAAAACCGTAAAAGATGACAGGCTTATTCATGAGGCAGAAGTCAAAAACAGAGGCGGAATAGTCCGTGATCAGGATGTCGGATAGAAGGAAGAGCTCCTCCCGGCATTGGTACTGGGAGAAATCATAGGCAAAGCCCTCCAGATAAGGCTCAAGGGAAGGTCTGCCGCCACCGTCTTCAGGGCATAAGAGAATTATGTATTCCTTTCCCAGCATCTGTTTCAAAAGACAAAGATCCAGATCGGAATTCCATTTTCCTTTGATCCGGGTAGCAGGAACATAAATCAGAATCTTTTTTCCATTTGGAAAGCCAAATTTCTGCCGCAGAGCCTCCTTTTGGCCGACCTTGTCTCCAAAATAGAAATCTGTCCGGGGTTCTCCCCACTTAAGCATGGGGATATCCCTTCCGAAGCAGGAGGAAGCCTGATGAGCCATAAATCGGCTTTGAACGATCAGATAATCCCAGTCCCGATACTGCTTCTGCAGGGAAAGAAAGTCGTCCCCGCTGGCATCCGGGTTGTAGCGCAAGAGATCCAGACCCAGCTTTCTCACGGGCATGCCATGTAAGGTCTGTACCAGAATCTGACCGGTTCTTTTGCTGAATCCTTCAAGGACTTCAGAGTCCGTAAAAATGTACTTTGCAGTGGCAAGTATTTTATAATAGCCTTGGGAAGCTCTGCGGATCCGCCTTCCCTTTCCCGGAATGGGACTTCTGGGATCTGTCAGAGACCAGACACACTGAAAATCGGGAAGATGGCTGTCAATGTACTGATATAGAGCAAGGGGATTTCCGCTGCAGGAGCTGCCCTTTGAGGACTCGAAAAGGATCAGCCTTTCATCCAGAGGCAGTTCCTGGTATTTGGGGTAATTCTGACGATACAGGAATTCTCTTTTTTCCCTGGTATTTTCCGCGCTTGCCCAAAGCTTTCTGATATAAAGCCGCATAAAGCCTGCCCCATGACGATAGAGGCGCAGCTGCAGGGTCGGAAATTCGACAAGAGAGGAAAAATAATCTTTACTGTAAAGAGGCTGGCGGGAAATCAGTTCCCCATCCGGTCCCAGATATCGGACATAAAGCTCCCGATAGCTTTCATACAGATTGGAGAGGATATCCTTGTCCTCAAAATCAAGCTGGAAGGCAGACCGGATGCATTCATTCCCCCCCTCAGGATCCGGTGCACACCTGGCCAGAACAAGATCCTTCCATGTCCGGGGGTCAAAGACGCAAAGCTGGCAGGAAACAGGGGCGGTGGGAAGGCCTGGAGTAAGGGTATGGATTTTGAACTGAGCCTTCAAAGTGCCGAAGCTTTGAATCCTGTCGGAAACAAGGGTGATTTGGTCTTGCAGGGCGATTCTTACCATTTGGTCCGCATTGGAACGGACGATCCAGGTTTTGCCTGAGCCGGAGAAAAAAAGAAGCTCTTTCCTTCGGCCAAACAGAGGGGATTCATTTTCCCCGTCACAGACATAGAGCAGGTATTCTGTCCCTGGAGAGATTTCCTGTAAGGGGAGGCTGAAAGAAGTATCATTGACCCTGTCAAGGGTAATGTCCGTGAGCCCCCTCTGCTCAGGGCGGGCTGTCATTTTCTGGGCGGGAGCGTCAAGACTCAGACAAAGAGCTTCAAAGGGGGAGGTTCTTTGCTGACAATCCTTCAAGGTATTCCTGACCTCTTCGATGTGAAGGGAAAAGAGGTCTCCCTCCAGGAAATCGAGCCTTGCCTGAAGATTTTGCGTCAGCAGAGCGAATCCCTTTTTCTGATTTTTCAGAGCATCCGGGATCCCGCGTAGGATGACTCTTTTCCTGGCAGTGCGGTTGGTGACTTCCAGCTCGATCAGATTGGAGCCCTTCAGGCTTTCCGCGGCCAGTTCGCCAGGATGGATCAGGATGCAGAAGGAGCAGCCGTCATAGCAATAGCTGCAGGATTTCCCGGAAACAGGATCGATGACAGTTCCCTTTTCTTTGGTAAGCTCAGGATCTTGAATGGCTTTCACCACCAGGCCGAGACGGTTTCCGGTGAACTCATTGCAAAGACAGGCATTCACCTCTTGTTCTTCCGGGGACGATATATTCACTCTGGGGATCAGGCAGAAGCCATGGATTTCAATTTTCTCTTCTGTACATAGGATTTCCTTTATTCCCGTCTGGGGAAGAAGGGAGGTTAACTCCCTGGTGATATCCTGATGGGGAAGCCGGGTTTCCCCACTGACGATATCGATATAAAAGCGGCCGTCCTCTTCTGTGACAGGAAGCCGGGAGTAGGATTCCTGCTGCAGTTTCACCGCGTTTTTCAGGCCGGCAAGGTCTCTTCTGCTCACACACTGGTATTTGACCTGGTCTATAACGGGGATGGAAGCATACAGATCCTCACCGTAGCCTGCCTCCTCAAGATGCCCGCGGATGAGGTCGAGCATCTGGTAGGCTTCCTCCTCCGGAAGTGTCGTCAGGCTGTCCACGAAGATCATCAGATCGACCGTGAGGTACTTTCGGTTTTTTTCGAAGAACAGCTCCGGTTCGGTTACCTCCTCTTCGAAAAAACGATCCAGTAAACCCATGCTGGTAAAGCGGTCCTGCAGGTTGCGCAGGGTGCGCTTATGCTGGGTAATCGAACGGGAAGTGAAATCTCTTTCCCGCCAGAGATAGCCATAGCTTCGCACTACGCTAACCTGATTGGCGTGATAATGGACGGGAACCATGACGGGAATATCCTGATAATATATTTTTTCCGGATAGAGAAAGCCGTGACGTTCCCAGTAGTCTCTGCGGATCAGCTTGTTCCAGGAGGTCGTATCGTAGAGGAAGTGGTAATTCTTCCTGATGTGGGAAATGGAAGCTGCATCCTGAAAAACCGTTACATACAAAGAGGCATTCCATCTTTTGGTGGAATTGCATCTTCTGGCATTACAAATGGTCAGATCACTGCCGTCATGCTCAGCCAACCGGTACATGGTCTCGTAGGTGCCGGGCAAGAGGAGATCGTCAGAATCCATGAAAGCCAGATATTTCCCCCTGGCTTTGGATATGCCGAAATTACGGGCCCGGCCCGGTCCTCCGTTGGGGACGTGATAAGCGGAAAAATTCTCATATCGTCCGGCATACAGATCGGCTATCTTACCGCTGGCATCGGTGGATTCATCGTCCACCATGATCAGCTCATAGTCCTGGAAGGTCTGGGCAAGCAGGGAAGCGAGGCTTTCCTCCATGAATTCTTCTGTATTGTAAACCGGCATGATCACACTGATCTGAGGAGCCGAATCCTGGTCTGCGGTCTTTTTCAAAGTCGATGGCCTCCTTTCTATCGTCTGAAAAGGGGAGGGAAATCGGATGTTACAGCCTGCCATAGAGTTGGGACAGATTTTTTATCTCTGTGCGCACTTTTTTGGAGAACTGCCCTGGCAACAGACGCCATTCCCAGTTTCCGCCGAGGGTGGAGGGATGATTCATACGGGCTTTATTGTCCAGGCCGAGGTAATCCTGTATCGGGATTATGGCAAGCCAGGCAACGGAGCTGACTGCCGCACGGATCAGCTCCTTACAGATCCGTTCGTCGGTGGCATAGGAAGGAAGCTGGAAATAGGCCAAAAGCTTTCTTTTCTCCGCGGGGGTGATACTCTTGAGCCAGCCTGCCAGGGTTTCGTTATCATGCGTACCGGTATAGACGACACAGTTACGGTCATAGTTATGGGGGAGATAATCGTTGGCGTTTCCGGTATCCCTCTCATCGAAGGCGAATTCGAGAACCTTCATGTTGGGATAGCCACTCTCCTTTACCAGTTCTTTGACGGAGTCCGTCATGTAGCCAAGATCCTCAGCGATAATGGCTTTCTCTCCCAGCCTTTCCTTCAGTACGCGGAAAAGGTCAATGCCGGGTCCCTTTGTCCACCAGCCGTTTACCGCGCTTTCATCCCCATAGGGAATTTCATAGAATTCGTCAAAGCCGCGGAAGTGGTCGATTCTCAGGACATCGTAGAGGGTAAAGCAATGTTCTACCCGTTTGACCCACCAGTCATAGCCGCTCTTTTTGTGAACCTCCCAGTTGTAGATGGGATTGCCCCAGAGCTGACCGGTAGCGGAAAAACCATCCGGCGGGCATCCGGCCACCAGGGTAGGCTCGCCGGAATCCTGAAGCTTGAACAGCCAGGGGCTGGCCCAGGTGTCGGCACTGTCCATAGCGACATAGATGGGGATATCGCCGATGATGTGGATGCCTTTTTCATTGGCATAAGCCTTGAGTTTTTTCCATTGCTGGAGGAATTTGTATTGGAGGTATTTCCAGAACCCGATCTCCTCCTTCAGCTCTCCCTTGTAGTAATCCAGGGAGTAATCCCAGCGACGGCGGATATCTTCTGCCCATTCGATCCAGGATTTGTTGTCAAAGCGTTCTGTTTTGATGGCCATATACAGGGCGTAATCGTCCAGCCAAAAGGCTTCCTCCTCCACAAAACGCGTATACTCTTCATCTTCGGACAGATCCGTATTGGCGAAAGCCTTCTTTAGAAGCTCATAGCGGCCTTCAAATAATTTTCCATAGTCTACATAGGCAGGATTTGTTCCAAGATTGACCCTGCTGCAATCCTCTTTGGTAAGAACTCCCTCTTCGATCAGATCCTCCAGGCTGATGAAGTATGGATTACCGGCAAAGGTGGAGAAGGACTGATAAGGGGAATCTCCATAGCTTGTGGGACCGAGGGGAAGAATCTGCCAGAAGGCCTGACCGGCTTCTTTCAGGGCGTCGACGAAAGCGTAGGCTTCTTTGGAGAAGCAGCCGATTCCGTATTTGGAGGGCAGACTGCTGATGGGCAGCAGGATACCACTCTGTCTTTTTTTATCCATAGCGGACCTCCATCGTTATATTATCGAATGCGCACGAATTTACGGCAAAACCATGTCGTTTACTATAAAATCATGTCCGTTATTATAACAGAAGGCTTTCTTTGATTCAACCAGGATTCGGCAAAGCAAGGGAGAAACGACAAAAAAGAAGTCCCTAAGGACTTCTTTTTTGTCAGGGTTGTCAAATGGAGACTTTACCATTGCTTAAGCGGCTGTTCTGGTAAAGGCTGGAGTAAGTAACGTCCTCGCCGAACCAGGAGGGTGGGGTGAAGGCAAGTGCCTCCTCTTCCGTGCGAAACTCAACCTCTGCCAGAAAAAGTCCTTCATAGGTATCGTGAAAAACGTCCAGCTCGATAAAAAGACCATTCTCATAGGGAATGACATAACGGTCCTTGATGATCAGGATTCCGTCTGTCTTTTGGCTGAGGTGGGCATAGGCCTCTGCTGTCAGGGGAAGGTTATACTCTTCTCTGGCTAACAGGCCGGAGGCTTTGTAGGTAAGATAATAGTCGTCGTCTGAACGGCGGACCCTCACAACAGGGTTGGTGCATAGATACCCCTGTTCGATCCGATGGCAGGGATAGGAGGTGTAATCTGCGGGCAGACAATCTTTTGAGATGAGAAATTTGCGTTCTATTTCCATAAATATCTCCTTTGATCAGGACCCAAAGTCTGAATGAGACTGGCTGTGTTTGTTCCATAGAAGGATCAGCAAAATGGTAAGAGAAAGAAAAGAAACAAGAGCCCCCTGCTTCAGCCAGGGAAGGTGATATACCAACTGTACGCGGTTTTCCCCTTTCTGTAGGGGAAGAAGATAAAAGATACCCAGCTGTTTGGCTTCGATAGTCTCTCCATTGCAGCTGATCGTCCAACCTTTGTCGTAGGGAAGGGAGACAAAGAGGGAGTCTCCTTCCCTGGCATCGGATACCTCCACAAAAACCTCTCCGTTTTTCCAGTCAAGCAGATCCGGCTGCCTGCGGGTGAAAAAGGAGCTGATCTCTTTCAGTTGATTCAGGTCAAGAGCACTAAACTCAAAGTTGTCATATTCAAAGGAATAGGGAGTGGTGGAATTTACCGTAAGCAGAGCTTCATGACCGGGGACTTTGCTGGCAGGGATAGGAAAAACCGAGGAGGAGAGCCATCCGCCGTAACCGATCCGATACAGATGATCCACCTCGAGGATGGCGTTCATCTGACTGGACCAGGGCAAAAGACCATAGCTGATGAAATTTCCCTCCGGCAGCTTTACTTTCAAGGCCATCGGATGATTTTCTTCCTGGACAATGCTCCCTTTCTGCACGATTTTTCCGGACAATGGCTGATAAAGCAGCGTTTTTTTTCCAAGAAGACAGCTGTAGAGATAGTTGACATAGCCAAAGGGGGAAGCCGTATTAAAATCTGATTCCCTGACGGCTGTCTGGTGGGAAGCCGGGACGACAAAGGCCATGGGCAGAGCATAAGGGTTCTGATAGATTGATCTGCTGCCACCGGTAGAAAGCTTATCCATCCTGATATAGCCTTCCAGTGGATAATCAGACAGAACATACTTTACTCCCATCAGAGAATCGCAGGCAGCAAGTGAGGTGTTAACGATATTAAAGGTTGTGCCGTTGCTTCTGTAACCGATTTTGTCAAGGAAGAGGCGTTGGGCATCATCAGGACAAGAGGTATATCCACTGAGAGACCAGTATCCATAGGCAAGTGCCTCATTATAATTTGCCGTCAGACGGTTTTTTTTCATGATGCGGGTGGAGGTCTGGGAAATTCTCATGGTTGTGTCGGCGGCACGATATTCCTTCAGGGCAGTCAGCAAAGCATTGGTATCCGTCGTATAAGCTTTAAGGGACTGTGCGTTCTCATGATTCAGTACGTTCAGCATGAGAAAACATTGGTGGTTAAGATCCCCACAGGAAGCGATACACAGAGCAAACAAAAGGATGATTTTTGTCTTTGGGGCGTGGGGAGTCCGGGAAGAAAGCAGGAAAAAACAAAGCAGTAGCCCCATACCCAAAAGAACCGTCAAAGACAGGCCAAGGCTGCTGCCGGGAACTCTTCTTGTCGCCGGTTTCAGCAGATGATGCAGGGAAAGAAGGGCAAGTCCGAAAAGCAGGCTTGCGAGAATGGGAAGCCATGCAGGCTCCTGCCTGGAATGTACCAGGAAATCCGCCCCGATGACAAGGATGACCAGGATGCTCATGTAGGAATAACGGTACCAATAGCTATAGACCGGCTTAAAAAGAGAGAACGCGAGGCATAAAGGCTTCCAGTACAGCATCAGAATCACCGAAAAGGCCAGTAAGCCGCCATAGATTCCTTTTTTTCTTCTGCTCTGGTGCCGTGAAAGGAAAAAACAGATGCAGGCGATGAGAGGAAGCATACCGGCATAGAGGACAGGGCTTCCATAGCTGCTGACAAGGCCGTAACAGTAATTGGCTGCTGCGGTAAGTGGGTTGCCGCAAAAACCGGGATCCGAAAAGAGGTTCCACTGCAGGGAACCCTCTTCATTGCCCTGGAAGGCAGCTATGGTGGGCAGAAAGAGAACGGCACTCAGTCCCACCCCAAGCAGCATATGCAGGAAATACTGGCATAAGATCCGGCATAATTCATGCTTTTTGCGGAAAAGCTTACCGGAAAAACGCAGCAGTATTTCGAAAAGCAGCCAGAAAAAGCTGAACAGGCAGTTCATACCGGCACTGTACCAATTACTAAGGATACCGGCTCCGATGACAAGGGATAAGCCAAGGGAGCCTTTCCCCTGGCAGAGCCGATTTATGCAGAGCAGGATCAGGGGAAGAAAAACAGCCCCATCTAGCCACATGATATTGCTGGACTGCATCAGATGATAATAGGAGAAGCCATAGCTGATACACAGAAGGAGAAGCAGATATCTGCCGGCCGGATTTTCCCTGACAGCTCTTCCCAAGCGGTGAAAGATAAACAGTCCGAAGGTAAGGGCAGAAAGCGAAAGCTTAACCATTACCATGATATTGAACAGGGCGGCAAAATCCGACTTATCAAAAAAGAAGACCAGCAGGGAAACGGGAGAGGAAAGATAGTAGGAAAAGACAGCTATGGCTGATCCACCGAGGGATTTTCCCATGGTATAGGTTATCTTGTTTTTTCCCTCCAGGACATCCTTAAGATAAGAAAACAGATCCAGGTACTGGATGTCGGCATCGGCAGTGGCAAGGCTCCTGTCCCCAAAAGGAGACAGACCGAGCCGATACATGACAAGGGCAAAGAGAAATGCTGTTATCACTGCTGCGGCAAAAGACCAAAGGACAGGAGAAAACCTCCGGGAGAGATCACGGCTTTTGAAGGGGTTAATGTGTTTCATATGGGTAAGATCCTTTTATCATTGATAATCCAGGCGCCTTCGTGTGTTACCGGCTGGCACTGCGGAAAACCCTGTCGGGTATGGCGGGTCGGCGTATATGGGGGGAACCATAGGGGACGGCAATTCCGGTTCTTAGAAACCACCGTAAATAAAACTGCCTGGATCATAGTTGGATCCGTAAATCCCGGTCAGAATCAGTAAGATAATCCCTCCAAAGTAAATGACCCATCGAATCGGAAGAGGCTTCCGGGCCAGGGCAGTTCTGAGATCGGTATGCTTTATGTCATGAAAGAGATCGGTAAAAAAAACCAGAAAAAGTCCTGCCAAAACAAGAAGGAAATCCTTGCCGTCAAGACCATGGGAAAAAAGGCTGCCGTTAAAAAGAACATTCAGTCTGGCCTGATGAAAGAGTCTGCCAAGAATGCGGAAAAGCCCCCAGGGAGAACCCAGTGCGGTAAGCATTCTGCCGATAGAAAAACAGATCAGAGTCCTGAGTCTGAGAAGCCAGTGAAAGCCTTTGGAATCAGTATCGAACCCGATTCTTTTAAAAAAACGGAGAAAGCTTTCCGGAAAAACCGTTTCCAGGAGGATCAAAAGACCCCAATAGATTCCCCAGGCCAGATATCCCCAACCCGTTCCGTGCCATAAACCCGTCAGGATCCATACGGTAAGAATGGGAACAGCGCTTGCGGCAGCCTGCCCGGCTCTGCTGCCAAACTTTTTCCTGACAGCAGCCACTCTCTTCATATGACCAGGGTGCATGGCAATGGGCATATAGACATAATCGCGGAACCATTGTCCCAGTGTAATATGCCAGCGTCTCCAGAATTCCTGGGAACTCAGAGCCAAAAAAGGTTCCCTGAAATTTTCATCAAGCGAGATGCCGATCACTTGGGATGCCCCGATGACAATATCCATGCAACCTGAAAAATCCGTGTAGAGCTGGGCAACATTTCCCAGCACAGCGAGGAGTATTTCCAGGCCTGCGTTCTCACTGAGATGGGAAAAGACGGATGTGGTATACAGGCTTATTCTGTCTGAGATCACGCTCTTTTTAATGAGTCCCCAGAGCATACGCTGTAGGCCAAAGCAGACACGGCTATAGTCAAAACCAGGTGGGTTTTCGAATTGCTTCAGAAGCTTTTCGTATCGGCTGATCGGTCCCTGAACGATGATGGGGAAGTAGGTGATACAGATCAGCAGGCCAAAGGGATCCGGATCAGTCTTTATTTTTCCCCAGTATATATCCAGCAAATATCCGGTACAGGACAGGGTATAGTAGGAAAGACCGAGGGGAACAATCAGCTTTACTGCACTGCCTCCTGCCAGTCTTACGGCCTTGGTCAAAATAAGTGAGCCCAGGATCAGAATAATGCCGACAAGGAGGAGGGGAAAAACCTTTTTTTTGCACTGGGAAAAACCCAGACGTTTTTCCTTGGATGAAAGGCTTTGGCTTTCCTGTTCCCAGAGCCTGTAGACGGATCGGATCCGATGGGCGACAAAGCAGGTAAGAAAATAGCTGCCGGTGATGAACACCAATGGTCTGAATCCTGCAGCCAGTAAATAAAAAGAAAGGTTTCCCGTCAGAATCACGATTCTTTTTATGAGAGAACCCGGCAGGACAAAATAGAACAGGGCAAATGTGAAAAAGAAAAAAAGAAAATAAACAGAATTATAAGTCATGACCGCTAAACCGAGAAAAGGCACCATGCGAGAAACAAAAAACAGAAGGGTAAACCTGGCCGTAATGCCAAATCTTTGTCAGACAACAGATTTCATCTTCCTGCTTAGGTGTCAGCTCGAAGGTCTGGGTTTGTTTGCTTTGTTCTGAAGAAATACGGATACGGATTGAGCCCTGTCCGGGAAAAAGCTTTAGGCTTTCCCATATTTCATCGGACAGATCGGATGGGACATGATCCGGCTTCCCGCAATAGAGCACCTGTTTTTGCCAGCCTGTGATGAGAAGAAGGTCTTCTCCCTTTATCCCGGAAAGATCAATGGCAGTCGTATCTTCAGACAGATTCATCAGGATTCTTCGCATTCTCTCATCCATTTTTTCTGCAGCCTGGGCAGGAATATAGATCAGACTGCCGATACTGCCATGAGAGGATAACATCAGGAAGTTTTCCAGGGAATTTTGCTGACTGATTCTGCGGTTGCGATGAGACAAATACCAGGTGTATCTTTGATGCCACCATTTATACTGGTTGTCGTAGCGATGACTGGGGATTTGGTACCTGTTTCTGAGATATTGCCCGATAAAGCAGGTCAATTTGTAGGCACCCGAATCGTTCAGGTGAGAGTCGGCATCATTCATATCTACGGTAAAGTCAACGATCCCTGGTATCTGGTGCATATTCAGGTAATCAATGCCATATTCAGCCGCCAGGTCCGTGATACCGTTGGCGTATTTTTGGCTTTCGGCATCGGCCGGGTAGGGCAATTCGACCAGGAGGACATCTATGTTTTTTTCCTGACACAGTTCGATAATTCTGCGCAGGTATTCTTCTGAAGCCTTTTCGGGAGAATGCTTTTCAGAAACCGGAAGAAGCTCGAAATCAGCAGGAACAGCCACAGAAAGATGCGCGTTATTGTAGGCTGATCCTCCCATATCGATTCTTTCCCGGGATGGTTCATGATAAAAATCAAACCGATTTAATTCTTTCCATCGACCATGGAATCTGAAAAGAGGGAGGATAAGCTCCAGACGCTGATCCCAGGTGGGCAACAGATCCAGGGCAGCTTCTATTTTGACAAGGGAAAGAGGAAATTCGTCAAAAACGGTGGAATAGCCATCCAAGGCTATGATTTCCTGTCGGTCGGCCCTTCTGATATCCATCACCACCAAGGACGGAGAAGAATACTCCAGGGCATTTTTCAGCAGCCAATAGCTGAAGGGAATTTCACACCTTGATTCAGCGAAATTGAAGGAAGTGATTCCATATTGCTGCCATAGAACCATGGGGGAGATCCCTGCCTGAGTATGGCTGATCCCGAAAAACAGTACGTCGAAATCATCCTTTCTTTCAAAAAAAGAATGTAACTTATAATAGGAATCTTTACGGACAGTCACCTGGCTGAGGTATCTGACAAGAAAACACAGCAACAGGAGAAAAACTGTTGCGCGAAAAACCTGCTTTTTCATATTTTATTCAGGCCGGTAAACAATAGAGTCAGCTATCTCGGTGGCCTTTTCTTCACCAAGGAGCAAGGATATCAGGGCCAGTCCAAAATCGATGGAGGTTCCCATTCCCCGGCTGGTAGTGATATGTCCGTCTGTGACGACTTTATTTTCCGAATAGGAGGCACAGTTGATCTGAGGCTGACAGGAAGGATAAGAGGTCGCCTGTTTTCCCCTCAGCAAGCCAAGATCGGAGAGGATGGTGGGAGCGGCACAGATCGCAGCGATCCTGCGGCCTTGTGCGTCGAAGGATTTCAAAAGATCGGCAAGAGGGGGAAAAGCCTTTAGGTTCTGGGTCCCTGCTTTCCCTCCCGGGAGCACCAAAAGGTCTGCATCGTCAAAATCAACAGAGGAAAAAACCGTGTCCGTTTGCATTTTGATCCCGTGGCTGGTGATAACGGAGGTTTCTTCTTTTATGGAAACCGTCACGATATCGATTCCGGCTCTGCGCATCAGATCCACGACAGTCAGTCCTTCGATATCCTCAAAACCGTCGGCGAGAAAAATATAACCCTTTTTTTTCATTATTTTCCTCCTTCATTTATCATTTTTATACTCATATCATACTAAATATTTGAAGGTATTTTACACATTTGATGGAGATTCGTCAAGTAAACAAAAGTATACAAAAAAACGGTTTCTTTTTTCTTTCCTCTATGTTATACTATTGAATCGATTGCAGAAAAGCAAGTATAGGATACAGGAGGAACATAAGCATATGAGTTTACAGGTTGAGACACTGGAGAAGAATATGGCCAAGCTTACCATTGATGTGGCCGTAGAAGATCTGGAGAAAGCGATACAGAAGGTTTATCAGCGGATGAAGAACCGGATCAGCGTTCCTGGCTTCAGAAAAGGGAAAGCCCCCCGCAGGATGGTCGAGAGAATATATGGTGCTGAAATCTTTCTGGAGGATGCGGCCAATGATCTGATTCCGGAACAGTATAGTCTCGCCATTAAGGACTGCGGTCTTGATATCGTTTCACGGCCTAAGATAGAGATTGTGACACTTGAGCCAGGGAAACCCATGGTTTTTACTGCCGAGGTTGCCCTTAAGCCCGATGTGGAGCTGGGACAATATAAGGGCTTCGAGATTCCGCGTCAGGAAGTGAATGTTACCGACGAACAGGTGGATCAGGAGATTGCCCGCGAACAGGACAAAAATTCCCGTAAGGTATTGGTAGAGGGCAGAGGCGCTGAAAAGGGTGACACTGTCACGATGGACTTTAATGGCACGATCGATGGAGCAGCCTTTGATGGCGGATCCGGGAACGGTTTTCCCCTTGTTTTGGGCTCCAACAGCTTTATCCCCGGTTTTGAAGACCAGCTGGAGGGGGTTTATGCCGGCGATGAGGCCAAGGTTTATGTAACCTTCCCCGAGGACTACCATGAAGCCTCTCTTGCCGGAAAGGCTGCCGTTTTTGTCTGCAATATCAAGAAGGTTGAGACAAAGGAGCTTCCGGAGCTGAATGATGAGTTTGCGCAGGATGTCTCCGACTTTAATACCTTCTCTGAATACCGGGAAAGTGTGAAGGCTTCCCTGCTGGAGCGCCAGGAGAAGGCCGCCAGACAGGCACTGGAGAACGCCGCTGTCGAAAAGGCAGTGGAGAATGCAGTCATGGACATCCCTGATGCCATGATCGATACCCAGGCCAGGAATATCGCCGAGGAATATGCCCACAATCTGGAGATGCAGGGTATGAATCTGGATCAGTATCTTCAGTACAGCGGTCAGACCATCGAAAGCTTTGTCGAGGGCATGAAACCCAATGCGACCCGCCGGATCCGTACTTCCCTGGTACTGGAGAAGATCGCGCAGACAGAAGGCATTACAGTGACAGACGAGGAGCTTGAGGCAGAGTATGCCCGTATCGCCCAGGAGAGCGGTATGGAGATTGATAAGGTTCGTGAGTACATGAAGGGCTCCGAGGACCAGATGAGGCAGGAGCTCTCTGCCCAGAAGGTAATTCAGATGCTTGCGGATTCCGCTGTCTGATCCCTGGTTTCTGTTTCGGAAGGGCTCAATCGTAACGATCTTGAAAAATTTGGTTCGTTTACTATTAGAGGAGGAGATAAGATACATGAGCTTAGTGCCATATGTCTTAGAGCAGACAAGCAGGGGCGAACGCACTTATGATATTTATTCCAGGCTGTTAAAGGATCGGATTATTTTCCTGGGAGAGGAGGTCAACGATGTGACTGCCTCTCTGACTGTCGCCCAGCTGCTTTTCCTGGAGGCAGAGGACCCGGGAAAGGATATCCAGCTGTATATCAACAGCCCCGGTGGATCGGTTACGGCAGGAATGGCCATTTATGATACGATGCAGTATATAAAATGTGATGTTTCTACGATCTGCCTGGGTCTGGCTGCGTCCATGGGAGCATTTCTTCTGGCCGGAGGCAGCAAGGGAAAGAGGTTTGCTCTTCCCAATGCCACCATCATGATCCATCAGCCGTCAGGAGGAGCCCAGGGACAGGCTACAGAGATTCAGATCGCTGCAGAGCATATCCTTCGTACGAAAAAAACTTTGAATGAGATTCTGGCCGAAAATACAGGCCAGCCTTATGACGTGATTGCGCGGGACACAGAGAGGGATAATTATATGTCTGCCGGGGAAGCGAAGGAATACGGCCTGATTGATGGGGTTGTCGTTCATAAATGAGATAAACCCAGACGAGAGGAACAGGTTAAAGCGAATGGCGGAAAAAGGTGGCAAGGGAAAGGGAAAAGTTCGGGATATGAGGATACGATGCTCATTTTGTAATAAGACAGAGGATCAGGTAGAAAAACTGATCTCAGGGCCGGAGGGTATCTATATTTGCGACGGCTGTGTCAGCGTTTGCAATGAAATCCTGGATGAAGAGCTGAACGGCTATCCCAAGCTGAAATCTGATACAGATATCAATCTGATGCGGCCCGAGGATATCCATGCGATACTGGATGATTATGTGATCGGTCAGGATCAGGCCAAAAAGGCTCTGGCGGTAGCGGTCTATAACCATTATAAGCGTGTCATGGCTTCGAAGAATCTTGATGTTGAGCTTCAGAAGAGCAATATTCTGATGCTGGGGCCTACCGGCTGTGGGAAAACGCTTCTGGCCCAGACTCTGGCAAGGCTTCTCAATGTACCCTTTGCCATTGCTGATGCCACAACCCTGACAGAAGCCGGTTATGTCGGCGAGGATGTGGAGAATATCCTCCTGAAGATCATTCAGGCTGCGGATTATGATATTGAACGGGCTCAGTATGGCATCGTCTATATTGATGAGATTGATAAGATCACCAGGAAATCGGAAAACGTATCCATCACCAGGGACGTTTCGGGCGAAGGTGTGCAGCAGGCTCTGTTAAAGATTCTGGAAGGGACTGTGGCCAATGTTCCGCCTCAGGGCGGGCGCAAACATCCGCATCAGGAATTTTTGCAGATTGACACGACCAATATTCTGTTTATCTGCGGCGGTGCTTTTGATGGATTGGAAAAGATTATAGAGAGTCGTCAGGATACGAAGGCCATAGGTTTTGGAGCTGAAATCACGGCGAAGGAAGCAAGAAATGTAGGGGAAATCTTCAAGGATGTCATGCCGGAGGATTTGATCCGTTTTGGCCTGATCCCGGAATTTGTGGGGCGTGTCCCTGTGGTGGTGACACTGGACGGCCTTGACGAGGCTACCCTCGTGCGCATTCTTCAGGAGCCAAAGAATGCTCTGACAAAGCAGTATCGGAAGCTGTTTGAGATGGATGATGTACAACTGAACTTTGAAGATGACGCCCTGACGGCTATGGCTAAAAAGGCCATTCAGAGGAAAACCGGGGCTCGTGGACTGCGCGCCATCATGGAGGATATCCTGATGGATCTGATGTACCGGGTTCCCTCAGACAACACGATACGTGAAGTGACAATTACAAAGGACCTTGTGGATGGGGTGGGAGAGGCGCTTGTGATTCACGGCGAGCCGGCTCCGGTCACCAGAAAACAGTCCAGGGTTCGCAAAAAAGGGAATACAGAGACAGCCTGAACAGTGGCTGGCCGGGACAGATAGTTGTTTCCATACGTTGTTCCGAATAAAGGACAGGAGTTTGCATGGATAATCAGATCATGATAATGCCGACTGTCGCCCTCAGAGGGACAACCATTCTTCCTGGGATGGTTGTCCATTTTGATATCAGCAGGGCAAAATCAAAACAGGCGGTGGAAAATGCTTTGCTGAAGGATCACACTTTGTTTGTCATCACGCAGAGAAATATGGACACGGAGGATCCCGGCTTTTCGGATCTGTATCAGGTTGGAACCCTTGTGGTGATACGTCAGGTGGCAAAGCTTTCCCAGGATATGGAGCGTGTTCTGGCGGAAGGAAGGCAAAGAGCTGAGCTGATGGATCTTGTTATGGAAACCCCTTATCTTAGTGCCCGCATAGAGCTGCTGGATTCTGAAGAGACAGCGACAGACCCGACAATGGAGGAGGCAATGTTCCGTGGAATCAGTGAGCTTTTCGGCGAGTATGTTGCCTGCGGCGGAAAGATAGGGAGGGAATTGGCCCGCCAGATCGCTTCAGAGACAAAGGCCGATCGTTTGATCGAGCAGATCGGTGTCCATATGCCTATGCCCTGGCAGCGCCGTCAGAGACTTCTGGAGGCAATCTCTTTAGAGGAACAATATGAGGTTCTCGGTGCCATTCTCTCCAATGAGATTGCTGTCCTGAAGGTTCACCGGGAACTGCAGGCCAAGGTCAAAATAAAGGTTGACAAAAATCAGAGAGAATATATTCTGAGAGAGCAGCTTAAGGTGATACGGGAGGAGCTTGGGGAGGACAATATCGGTGACGACGCCGAGGATTTCCGAGAGAAGCTTGCCTCTCTTAATGCCTCCCTTTCTGTCAAGGAAAAAATCTCCAGAGAAATCGACCGTTTCAAGAGAATGAATGTCAGTTCCGCGGAAAGCACGATCCAGAGAGCCTACCTGGAGACGATATTTGAACTGCCCTGGGACAAAAAATCCGAGGATTCCCAGGACCTGAAGCGTGCATGGACTATCCTGCAAAAGGGGCATTACGGATTAAAGGATGTCAAGGAGCGGATTATGGAGTTCCTTGCCGTACGACATCTGACTCAACATGGGAAAAGCCCTATCCTGTGTCTTGTTGGGCCGCCGGGAACAGGAAAAACTTCTATCGCGAAATCTGTCGCAGAAGCCCTGGATAAAAAATATGTCAGGATATGCCTGGGAGGAGTAAGGGATGAAGCACAGATCCGCGGACACAGGAGGACCTATGTAGGCGCACTGCCGGGGGATCTGACTACAGCACTCAGACAGGCGGGCGTTTCCAATCCTCTGATGCTCCTCGATGAGATCGATAAGACAGGCAGCGACTATAAGGGTGATGTTTCTTCGGCACTCCTTGAGGTTCTTGACCCGGAGCAGAACAGTCATTTCAGTGACCACTACGTGGAGATTCCTCAGGATCTGTCTGACGTTCTATTTATCGCCACAGCAAATGACATCCAGGGAATACCAAGACCCCTCCTGGACCGCATGGAGGTATTGGAGATCCCCGGATATTCAGAGAATGAAAAGCTGCACATCGCCAGGGAGCATCTGATTCCAAAACAGATGAAGGAAAACGGAATTGAGGCTTCCATGCTCACCATCCACGACTCTGCTGTGAGAAAGATTATCAACAATTATACCAAGGAAGCAGGGGTGAGAAACCTGGAGCGGATGATCGGCAGACTCTGCCGAAAGACAGCTCGTCTGGTTCTGGAGGACGGGGAGGAAAAGGTAAAGGTAACGTCAAGGAATATTACCGATTATCTGGGAAAAATGCGTTATAATTATCTGATGGCAAACAAAAAGGACGAGATAGGCATTGCCAGAGGGTTGGCCTGGACCCAGGTCGGAGGTGACACACTGGAGATCGAGGTCAACGTTATGCCAGGCAAGGGCGAGATCCAGATGACAGGGCGCCTGGGGGATGTCATGAAGGAATCGGCCAAGACGGGGATATCCTATATTCGTTCTGTATCTGACAGGTACGGTGTGAATCAGGATTTTTTCCGGGAGAATGATATTCATATCCATATTCCGGAGGGAGCAGTTCCAAAAGACGGCCCTTCTGCAGGGATTACCATGGCTACGGCTATGCTTTCGGCCATCATTAAAAAACCGGTACGGGCGGACCTGGCTATGACAGGAGAGATCACTCTCCGGGGAAGGGTGCTTCCGATCGGAGGGTTAAAGGAAAAACTTCTGGCGGCCAGGTACGCAAAGCTGAAGGAGGTTCTCATCCCCAAGGAGAATAAGCCGGATATCGATGAAATGGAGCAGGAGATTATCGCAGACCTGGATATCCGTTTTGTCTCTTCGATGGAGGAGGTTCTGGCCAGGGCTTTGGTTTCATAAGAGGAGGAAGAACGGATGGTCATCAGACAGGCCAGTCTTGACATTGTGTGCGGGGTTACCAGCCGGCTGCCGCAGACGGCACAGCCGGAGATTGCTTTTGCCGGAAAGTCCAACGTGGGGAAATCTTCTTTGATCAATGCTCTGATGAACCGGAAGTCTCTCGCCAGGACCAGTTCCCAGCCCGGCAAGACTCAGACCATTAATTACTACCATATCAATGAAGAGCTGTATCTGGTGGATTTGCCAGGATATGGCTATGCCAAGGTTCCTCAGTCCGAAAAGGAAAAATGGGGAAAGATGATCGAGAGGTATCTGCTTTCATCCCAACAGTTGAAGGTCGTATTTCTGCTTGTCGATATCCGGCATGAGCCGGGAGAAAATGACAGACTGATGTACGACTGGATTATTCAGAAGGGGTTCCGCCCGGTCATCATTGCAACGAAGCTGGACAAGCTCAAACGCAGCCAGGTCTCGAAGGCTCTTTCCCTTCTGCGCACCGGGCTGGGGATGCAGCCGGAGGATATTTTGATCTCTTTTTCTGCCCAGACAAAGCAGGGAAGGGATGAAATATGGAAACTGATCGAGAGCTTTCTGTAACTGTCGGCCTGTAACTGTGAGGCGTGCTCCTGCCGGATGACAGGGGCTGTGCTTTCTGTTCTGATTACGAGGCGCATGGCGCTGAGTTATTGTATTTTATCGTGCTTTTTTATTATGTTAAAGGAGGAAAATCACTTGAAGTTGAGAAAACTGATCGCTGTTTTGTCCTGTGTTTTGGTATTGACCTTTGTGCTGGCAGGCTGCGCCGATTCCAAGCCGGATCGGGAGCCGGTCAAGGAGGAGACTCAGACGGAAACGGCAGAGGAAAATGCCGATCTCTTTACCGGTGGAGACAATGAGACGGAAGCCTCTGACCAGACAGACATTTTTGTGGCTGGGGATGAAGAGGCTGCCGCACAAAGCCTTGATCTGTCGTCCGGTGAGCTTACCGGTATCCATCATGCCCAGATCAATGTGGCGGACTACGGTACCATCGACCTGGAGCTGGATGCCGACACCGCTCCGATCACGGTGACGAACTTTGTCAAGCTTGCCCAGGATCATTTTTATGACGGCCTGACCTTCCACCGGATCATCTCCGGTTTCATGATTCAGGGGGGAGACCCCAACGGAAACGGTACCGGAGGCGCCGAGGAGAATATTACGGGCGAATTTGCCAGCAATGGGCATGAGAACAATATTTCCCATGAAAGAGGCGTGATCTCTATGGCAAGAAGCAAAGATCCTGACAGCGCCAGCAGCCAGTTCTTTATCATGCATGCGGATGCTTCCTATCTGGACGGGGAATATGCTGCCTTTGGCCATGTAACGGCAGGTATGGATGTCGTTGACAAGATTGCTGCCGATGCTGCACCCATAGACCAGAACGGGACAATTGAGCGCGAGAAGCAGCCCATCATCGACAGTATCCTTATCCTGGATTAAGAAAGCCAAACAGATGTTTAAGGGAAAAACAATTATCCTTGGAGTAACCGGCAGCATAGCAGCCTATAAGACGGCATCACTTGCCAGTATGCTGGTAAAGCAGGGCGCGGAAGTCCATGTTCTCATGACAAAAAATGCCATGAACTTCATCCATCCCATCACCTTTGAGACCTTGACGGGCAATAAGTGTATATCGGATACCTTTGACAGGAATTTTGAATTTGAGGTCGGCCACATCTCGCTGGCGAAAAAGGCGTCTGTGCTCATGATTGCGCCGGCGACAGCCAATGTGATCGGAAAGCTCTCCTATGGGATTGCCGACGATATGCTGACGACAACGGCCTTGGCCTGCACTTGTCCCATTCTGGTCTCACCTGCCATGAATACCCGAATGTATGAGAACCCGGTAGTTCAGGACAATCTGAAAAGGCTTGAAGCCAGGGGTTACCGGATTATCGCTCCCCGTGTGGGATATCTGGCCTGCAGGGACATCGGACCCGGGAAAATGCCGGAGCCCGAAGAACTGTTCCGGTGGCTGGAACGTGAGCTGGCAGGACCCAAGGATCTGAAGGGGAAACGTCTTTTGGTCACTGCCGGTCCGACGCAGGAAAGCATCGATCCGGTTCGCTACATCACCAATCATTCCTCCGGGAAAATGGGATATGCCATTGCTCATGCTGCCATGCTAAGGGGGGCAGACGTGACCTTGGTGAGCGGGCCGGTCAGTATCGTTCCCCCTGCCTTTGTCAATGTGGTTCGGGTGACGACAGCCCGCGAGATGTTCGACGCGGTTACGCAAAGGCAGGAGGAAGCTGACATCATCATCAAGGCAGCGGCTGTGGCGGATTTTCGTCCCGAGAGCCAGGCGACAGACAAGATCAAAAAGAAGGGGGCCGGCCTTACCCTGACTTTGGAGGCGACAGACGATATCCTGAAGTATCTGGGAGAACACAAAAAGCCGGGACAGATTCTGTGCGGCTTTTCCATGGAGACAAAGGATCTGCTGGTCAATTCCCGGAAGAAGCTTGAATCCAAAAACCTGGATATGATAGCCGCCAATAACCTGAAAGTAGAAGGGGCGGGTTTTGCGGGGGACACCAATGTTTTGACTCTGATCACGAAGGACAGAGATCAAAGTCTTCCGCTCATGAGCAAGGAGGAAGCGGCCTGGCGTCTGCTTGACGCGCTCCGGGAGCTTTTGTAGTATTTCAAGGCCACGCATTCATCACACCGTATTGTATCTGCATACGCAGAATAATAACAAGGAGAATCAAAAATGAAAAAAGGAACATTTACGACTGCCCAGCTCACTATCCTGGGACTGATGACCGGTATTCTGCTTTTGATGGCCTACACGCCGCTGGGGTATCTGAACATCGGCCCCCTGGCCATAACCTTCAATGTCATACCTGTTGCAGTCTGTGCCATCATACTTGGTCCTGTAGGAGGGGCGGTGGCCGGCGCTGTTTTCGGGCTGACCAGCTTTGGACAGTGCATCGGGATCGGCGGAACCAGCGCCATGGGAGCCACTCTGTTTGCCATTCATCCTTTGCTTGCTTTTATCCAGAGATTTATTCCCCGTCTGGCAGACGGTATCCTCTTAGGATATATTTTCAGGTTCCTGCACAAAAGAACAGGCAGGCTTTCGCTTTCCAGCGCTGTCACAGGTTTCTTTTCCGCTTTTCTGAACACGGTTTTCTTTATGGGACTTCTGATCCTTCTATTTGGAAATACAGAGTATGTAAAGGGATTGATAGGCGGTAGAAATGTTCTTGTCTTTATCTGCACCTTTGTAGGGGTGAACGCAGTCTGCGAGATGCTTTCATCCACTGTACTCACTGCCGCCATCGTAAGTGCCCTGGCAAAGGCCAAGGTGCTGCCTGCGATAAAAGTCGAGCAGCAATGAAGCCGATTAAACCGAGAGAATAAGCTGTTATGATACTTGCTATTGATGTAGGAAATACAAATATTGTCATAGGCTGTATAGATCAGAACAAAGCCTGGTTCGTGGAGAGGCTGTCCACCGTCCGGACGAAGACGGAGCTGGAATACGCTGTGGATATCAAGACGGTATTGGATCTGTACAGCGTGGATCTGGACGGAATAGAGGGAAGCATCATTTCCTCGGTTGTACCCCAGATTACAGGAAGCCTGAAGCTGGCGGTGGAAAAGGTGCTGAAAAAAATGCCTTTGGTACTTGGACCAGGGCTGAAAACAGGACTGAATATCCTCATGGATAATCCTGCCACTGTCGGAGCAGACCTGGTCGCTGCCGCAGTGGCAGGGATAGCTCTGTACACGGTGCCGCTGATCCTGATTGATATGGGGACAGCTACCACAGTGACAGTGGTGGATGAGAAGAAGCGCTATATTGGAGGCCTGATTTATCCGGGCATCGGGATCTCCCTGGATGCCCTGACCTCTCACGCGGCTCAGCTGGCGGGTATCAGCCTGGAAGCTCCCCGGAGAGTGATCGGCAAAAATACAGCCGACAGTATGAGAAACGGAATTCTTTACAGCAATGCCGCCGCCTTAGACGGGATCATAGACCGGATCGAAGGCGAACTGGGCGTCGAAGCCTGTCGGGTGGCTACCGGAGGATTGGCAAAGAAGGTGGTTTCCCTTTGCCGGAAGGAAATCATACTGGATGAGGAACTGATCCTGAAGGGTTTGTTTATCATCTATGAAAGAAATCGAGTATAATATGTCCAGAAAAACAGGGATAGAAGACTATTACGTCTATAAAGGAAACAAAAGGCTTCGTTTCGGCTATACGACGGGAACCTGTGCCGCCGCTGCGGCAAAGGGGGCAGCCTGGATCCTTTTATCCGGAAGGGCAATGGAAACCGTAGAGCTGATGACCCCCAAGGGGATCTGTCTGCATCTGTATCTGGAGGATATCCGGCCGGAAAGACAGGACGGCCGGCTGTGCAGCGTTGTCTGTGCGGTCCGTAAGGACGCAGGCGATGATCCTGACACGACGGATCAGCTTCTGATCTATGCCCGGGTCGAGAAGATCCCGGGCAGTGAAATAGTAGTGGATGGGGGAGAGGGAGTGGGACGTGTTACTCTGCCCGGTCTTTCTCAGAAGGTTGGAGAGGCGGCAATCAACCCGGTTCCGGCCCAAATGATCCGGACCGCCGTCCGGGAGGCTGCCTCCGCCTTTTCCTATGAAGGAGGATTCCGGGTTATCATCTTTGTTCCCGATGGGGAAAGGATCGCCCGGAAAACCTTCAATCCCAGGCTGGGAATCGTAGGGGGGATCTCGATCCTGGGCACGACAGGGATTGTGGAGCCTATGAGTGAAAAGGCGCTCATAGAGAGCATTGGGGTTGAGATGAAGCAGCATGTTGCTCAGGGAGAGCAATACCTGATCGTCACTCCCGGCAATTATGGAGAAGACTATTTACGGGAGCATATGAAGCTTCCGTTTGAAAATAATATCAAATGCAGTAATTATGTGGGAGAAACCATAGATCAGGCCATCGATCTTGGCGTAAAGGGGATTCTTTTTATCGCCCATATCGGCAAATTTATCAAGGTCGCAGGCGGAATCATGAATACGCATTCCCATCAGGCGGATTCCAGGATGGAGCTTTTATGCGCCAATGCCATTCGGGCGGGGGCAGAGCTTGACCTGGCCAGAAGGATCCTTGCCTGTATGACAACGGATGAAGCACTGGACTTACTCAGACAGTCGGGGCTTCTGGAAAAGACGATGACGCTGGTATGCGAACGGATACAGTTTTATCTGGATCACCATTCTTATTCCCAGATTACACTGGGAGCGGTTATTTTTTCGCAGGTCTATGGATATCTGGGCCAAACGCAGGATGCAGCCCGTCTGATCCGCATTCTTTCTGGTGAAAACGAGTAACTGCCCGGCACTTTGCGTCCGGTAGTTACGAAAACGAGACTCTATTGGAAAAGGGGGGCAAACCGCATATGGTACATTTTGTTGGAGCCGGATCCGGTGCACCGGATCTCATTACGGTGAGAGGAAAAGAGCTTTTGGAGACGGCGGATGTGATCATCTATGCCGGATCACTCGTAAATCCGCAGCTTTTGTCCTATGCGAAGGCAGGGGCTCAGATCCATGACAGTGCCAATATGACGCTGGAGGATGTCATAGGCGTGATGGAGGAGGCCGAGAGAAGGTCTCTGACAACGGTACGCCTTCATACGGGTGATCCCTGTATATACGGTGCCATCCGGGAGCAGATGGATATCCTGGATGAGAAGGAGATCCGCTATGACTATTGTCCGGGAGTAAGCGCCTTCTGCGGGGCAGCCAGCGCCCTCAATCTTGAGTATACCCTGCCGAATATTTCCCAGAGCGTCATTATCACCCGGATGGAGGGAAGAACCCCGGTTCCGGAAAGGGAGAGCATTCAGTCCTTTGCCGCTCATCACGCGACCATGGTTCTTTTTCTGAGTTCCGGGATGCTTGAGGAGCTGAGCAGGAGACTGATCGAGGGAGGATATGAGCCGGATACCCCGGCGGCCATTGTCTATAAGGCGACCTGGGAGGATGAAAAGAAATTTATCTGCACAGTATCCACCCTGGCGGAAACCGCCAGGGAAAACCGGATTTCACGCACTGCCCTGATCATTGTGGGGGATGTCGTAAGCACCTCAGATTACGACAGGTCAAAGCTGTATGATCCCGGCTTTACGACAGGTTACCGGAAGGCTGTGAACGAGGAATAGCATATGGGCATTTCCATGATCTGTTTCAGCATGACAGGACAAAGAACCGGGGAAAAACTGCTTCAGGGACTGAAGGAGGCGGGAAAGGAGGCTGTTCTCTATAAGAAGAGCAGGTATCTGGCGGACTCTGTTTTGTGCTCTGCGAGCGAATGGACCCGGGAGCAGTTCCCGGTCTGCGAAGCCCTTATTTTTCTGGGAGCTTGTGGGATAGCGGTGCGGAGCATAGCGCCTATGGTGGCAGGCAAAAAGACCGATCCCGCCGTCCTGGTGATCGACGAAGAGGGAAGGTTTGTGATATCCCTGCTTTCCGGCCATCTGGGAGGGGCCAATGAGCTGGCGCTTCTGGCAGCGGATATCCTGAAAGCCATGCCCGTGATCACGACCGCCACGGATCTGCATCATCGTTTTGCGGTGGATGTGTTTGCCAAGGCCAATGGCTGTGGGATCCGTAATATGAAAGCGGCCAAGGAAGCATCGGCTGCTCTGCTGGCCGGAGAAAGAGTCGGCTTTTTCAGTGAGTTTCCCATGGATGGGGACTTACCGGAGGGGCTTTTCTTATGTGACGAAAAGGGAATGAGCCTTGAGGAAGCATCAAAAGAGCATCGCCTCCGTATAGGCATAGCTGTCACCATACACAGGGATTGCCGTCCTTTTGAGGAGACGGTAGTGGTGATTCCTCGGGTCGCAGCTCTGGGAATGGGATGCCGGAAGGGAAAAGAAAGCCAGGCTGTTCTAAGGGGGGCAGAAGACTTTCTTGACAATATCTGTAGAGAAGCCCTGTTCGGTCTGGCAAGTATCGATATAAAAAAGGAGGAGCCGGCTTTTCTTAACCTGTCACGGGAATGGAGCCTTCCTCTTTACACGTATTCTGCCGATCAGCTGAGTCGGGCAGAGGGAGCTTTTTCCGCTTCTTCCTTTGTCGCCGGCAAGGTGGGTGTAGATAATGTATGTGAGAGAAGCGCTGTCCTGGCCTGTCAGGGCGGCAGGCTGCTCATGGGAAAGAGCGCGGGGGCAGGAATGACCTTTGCCCTGGCTGTCAGAGAATGGAGGGGGAGATTTGGACCGTAAGGGAATTCTTGTGGTGGGAATCGGACCGGGCACAGCAGACGGTATGACCCGGGAGGCCTACCAGGCATTGAGTGAATGTGATGTTATCGTAGGCTACACGGTATATGTGGATCTGGTGAAGGAGACCTTTCCGGGGAAGGAATTCCTGACGACTCCCATGACAAGGGAGGTAGATCGCTGTGTCCTGGCCTTTTCCCAGGCTCGCCAGGGAAAGCTCGTCGCCATGATCTGCAGCGGAGATGCCGGCGTTTATGGGATGGCAGGTCTGATCTACCAGGTGGGGGAGGATTATCCGGATATTGAGATTACGGTATATCCGGGCGTGACGGCAGCCCTGGGCGGGGCAGCTGTTCTGGGAGCGCCTCTGATCCATGATTTTTGTCTGATCAGCCTGAGTGACCTTCTCACCCCATGGGACAAAATTGAGAAACGACTGCTTCTCGCTTCGGAGGCAGATTTTGCCATTGTTTTGTACAATCCCTCCAGCCATAAGAGGAAGGATTACCTTCAGAAGGCCTGCGATCTCATGCTCAGGCATAAGTCCCCTGAAACCGTCTGTGGGATCGTATCCAATATCCATCGGGAAGGGGAAAGTGCCAGGGTCTTGACCTTAGATCAGCTCAGAACGACCAGTGTGGATATGTTTACCACTGTTTTTATCGGGAATTCCCAGACTGTGAACCTTCATGGAAAAATGGTAACTCCCAGAGGGTATAAAGATGTTTAAGGTGATCGTCTTTGCAGGAACGACAGAAGGGTATGAGCTGAGTCGTTATCTGGCGGATCATGAGACAGCGGTTCTGTGCTGTGTCGCTACAGAGTACGGTGCCAAATCCCTTTCCGAAAACGAATATCTGAAGATCAGCTACGGGAGGCTGGACCAGGAAGCCATGGAAAAGCTTCTTGACAGGGAAAAACCAGAGCTTGTGCTGGACGCCACCCATCCCTATGCTCCATTGGTTACCGGGAATCTGAAGTCTGCCTGTCTGCACCAGAAGGTGGATTATCTGCGGGTCCTGAGAGAAGGCCTGGACGAGGAGACTATGGATTCCCATAGGCAGGGTGTGGTCTGTGTCGCGGATACGCAGGAGGCGATCTCCTTCCTGGAGCATACCCAAGGGAATATTTTTCTTACCACCGGAAGTAAGGAGCTGGCCAGCTATACCCAGCTTACCGGGTTTAAGGAGAGGGTGTATGCCAGGGTTCTTTCTCTGCCCCAGGTTCTGGAAACCTGCCGGGAACTGGGAATCGAGGGAAAGCATCTGATCGGAATGCAGGGGCCTTTTTCCCGGGAGCTGAACGAGGCCATGCTTCGCCAGTACGATTGCCGTTATCTGGTTACAAAGGATACCGGCAGAGAAGGCGGCTTTGAGGAAAAAATAGAGGCTGCCATAGCCTGTCAGGTGACGGCAGTAGTGATTGGCAGACCTTTCCAGGTGGAAGGGATCAGTCTGGCCGAGTGCAAAAAGGAATTGATCCGACGTTTTTCCCTGAAGGTTATCCCCAGGATTGCCCTGATAGGAATCGGTATGGGAAGCGGCGGTACGCTAACCGAAGCGGCCAGGGAGGAACTGAAAAGGGCGGAGCTTGTGATCGGTGCCAGAAGGATGGCAGACGCAGTGGCCACTGTCGGCCAGGCTCTGGTCTATGAGTACCGTTCCGAGGAAATCATGAAACAGATTAAGGCTCATCCGGAATGCGAAAGGATTGCCGTTGTTCTCTCCGGGGATATCGGCTTTTACAGCGGGGCAAGGAAGCTGCGGGAAGCCTTATGTGGGTTTCCCTGCACCTTGGAGGTCCTGTGCGGCGTATCTTCGGTGAATTATTTTATGGCGAAAGCGGGCTTGTCCTGGGATGATGCTGTCATTACCAGCGTTCACGGCAGAAACAGCAATCTGGTTTCTCTGATGGTACACCATGAAAAGGTATTTGCCATTCTCGGAACGCAGGATGGGGTCAGCAGCCTGGCCAGGAGGCTGACGGAGTATGGTTGGGGGAATATCGTCCTGTATGTAGGGGAAAAGCTTAGCTATGAGGATGAAAAGATTTTCCACGCACCTGCTTTTGAGCTGACGGAGTATCAGTCAGATCCCCTGAGCGTGGTTTGTTCCCTGAACCAATACTATATTCCTCTTCGTGCTACGCATGGTTTGCCGGACGGAGTCTTTGAAAGAGGAAAGGCACCCATGACCAAGGAGGAGATCCGTGCGGTGTCCTTGTCCAAGCTGCGTTTGTATCAGGACAGTATCTGTTATGACGTGGGGGCAGGTACCGGCTCAGTGTCCGTCGAGATGGCACTGCGCTGTGACCAGGGCTGTGTCTATGCCATCGAAAAAAAGCCGGAAGCGCTGGAGCTGATCGAAAAGAATAAGAGAAAGTTCGCGGTGGACAATCTCGAGATCATTCCAGGCCAGGCTCCTGAGGTTCTCGAGAATCTGCCGGCTCCCACCCACGCCTTTATCGGAGGCTCCTCCGGAAATCTGGGTCGGATCGTGGCGCTTCTCAGGGAAAAAAATCCTGAGGTCAGGCTTGTGATCAACTGCATTACTTTGGAGACCCTTACAGAAACCCTGGCAGTGCTGAAAAGCCTTGGTTTTGAGAAGGAAGAGATCGTGAGCGTTACCACCGCCCGTTCGAAATCGGTAGGAAGCTATCACATGATGATGGGAGAAAACCCCATCTACATTGTCACCTGTCAATGACCTGTGTAACGGTTCAGTCCTGTATTCCTTCACAGTTACGGGAAAGACGCAGCATGTAGCGGAGTGCGAGGTGCTGACGGAGCAGTTACTGACATGTCATCTGTTGTCTGGAGAATAAGGAATGCAAACATCAAGGACCGAAGAAGAAAAAACGATCGAGCTCCCTCGGATTCTGATAACGGCAGGATCCAGCGGAACAGGCAAGACCCTTATCACAAGCGGGCTTCTGCAGGCCTTGCTCTTTAGAGGGCTTTCACCGGCCTCCTTTAAATGCGGGCCGGATTACATTGATCCTATGTTTCACAGCCAGGTGCTGGGGACGAAATCCAGAAATCTGGATACCTTTTTTACAGATCCTGACACGACCCGCTATCTGTTGGCAAAGAACCTTTCCGGCTGTGACATTGCTGTGATGGAAGGTGTTATGGGGTATTATGACGGTCTGGGGGGCATCTCACCGAAGGCAAGTGCCTATGATCTTGCCAGAGTGACGGATACCCCGTCGATTCTGATCGTGAATGCCAGAGGAATGAGCCTTTCCCTGGCTGCCCTGATCAAGGGTTTTTCCACCTTCAGGCCAGACAGCCGGATCAGGGGCGTGATCCTCAATCGCCTTTCGCCCTCCCTTTATGACCGCTTCAGGACAACAATCGAAGAGGAGACGCAGGTAAAGGTCTTAGGCTACGTGCCTCAGACAGATGACGCGGTCCTGGAAAGCCGGCATCTGGGCCTGGTGCTACCGGGTGAGATTCCCCGGCTGCAGAAGAGACTGGAGGATTTTGCCCGGATCCTGGAAAAGACCTTGGATCTGGACGGTATCCTCAGGATGGCCTCCGATACCCCTCCGCTTAGGGTAACCCCAGATAGGGCAGAGTTTTCTCAAAAGCCTTTTTCCCAGGATGGTCCCTTGCGGATCGGTCTGGCAGAGGATGAGGCCTTCTGCTTTTTTTACGAGGATAATCTGTCTCTCCTTCGACAGATGGGGGCGGAGCTTGTCTCCTTCAGTCCCATCCACGACAACAGCCTGCCGGAAAACCTGGACGGTCTCTTGTTATACGGGGGATATCCGGAGCTGCATGCAGCGAGTCTGGCGGAAAATGAAGGGATGCGTTCTGCCATCAGACAGGCTCTGAGAGGGGGAATGCCTTGTCTGGCAGAGTGTGGAGGCTTTATGTACCTGCACCAGGAGATGGAGGGGATGGACGGCATATTCTATCCCATGGCCGGGGTGATCGAAGGAAAGGTATTTCGGACACCTCGTTTGTCCCGGTTCGGGTATATTACCTTGCAGCAAAAAGTGCCTGCCTTTTCGGAGAATGCATGGGGAGAGATACGAGCCCATGAATTCCATTATTTTGATTCCACCAATTGTGGGAGTAGTTTTACTGCCTGCAAACCACTGTCAGAGAGAAGCTGGGATTGCATGCATGCCTCGGAAACGATGCTGGCAGGTTTTCCACACCTGTATTATTACGCGAATCCGCAGGTACCCCGGGCATTTTTGCGTGCATGTGGAGAATATGCGAAAGGAGGGAAATAGATCATGATTTGGCGATTTCTGGTTTTGCCTGTGGGCTTTGCTCTTGATATGCTGTTAGGAGATCCCAAGTGGCTGCCTCATCCTGTCGTTTTGATCGGAAAGCTGATCCAGGTCCTTGAGAGCATTCTCCGCCGCCTGTTTTGGGTTCTGATACCCGATAAAGATAAAGCGGGTTCTGCTTCAAAAAAGCAGGTTTCGGAGGCTGAAGCAACAAAGGACAGGGAAAATGACGTTGAGGAAAAAAGCCCTGCCACAGAAGAGCTCTTGGGGATGCGATGGCAGTCAGACCCGCCGGCAGAGCAAGAAGCGGTGATGGCCGACAGGGTCTTTGACAGTTCAAAGGCTGCCCCGGCAAAGGAGGCTGCCCAGGAGGGGGCAGCAGAAGCGGGGATGAAGAAGGCAAAGGCAGCTTCTGATCCCCGGCAGGCCTTGTTCTGGGATGATGAGGATGATGAACCCATCGAGATCGGAAGAATCGAGATCGATGACGTCCTGGGTGAGGTAAAGGACAGTAAAAAGAGCGGAAAAAAATCCTCCCGCTGGGCGGGCGCTTTTCTTGTCTCGCCCGTGGAGGACGAGGAAGGGGAGGAAGAGCCGGATCTGTCCATGGAGGAAGCATCGAAAATACCTTCCTTGCCGGGAAAAGGCTCTTTCAGCCTCGGACGCCAGCCTCGGAGCAAGGCGGAGAGGAATGGCCGGAAGAATCAGTCTTCTGCCGGATCTCAGTCGGAGGAAGAGGAAAACAAGCCTGACCCTGTCCGGCCGAAGCGAAAGGAGAAGAAACCGGAGGACGAGAGATTCCTGGAAAGCTTCCACCGCCGCGAGTTGGCAGGAGGAATCCTTGAGGTGATTCTTGTCTGTGCGGTATGCTTATGTCTGCCCTTTTTCCTTCTCAGGTTTTTGTATCAGCTTAATGTATGGGCCGGATTGGCGCTTGAGGTTTTCTGGTGCTATCAGCTGATTGCGACAAAGTCTCTTTCCTCGGAAAGCATGAGAGTTTACCGCTTCTTAAAGAGCGGTTCCCTGCGGCATGCCCGGAAGGCCGTTTCCATGATAGTCGGCAGGGATACGGAGCGCCTGGATGAGGAGGGTGTGATCAAGGCCACCGTGGAAACAATCGCGGAAAATGCGGCGGACGGAGTGGTTGCGCCCATGTTTTTCATGGCGATCGGTGGCATTCCGCTGATGTTCCTATATAAAGGAATCAATACCATGGATTCCATGCTGGGCTACAAGAACGAGAAATATCTGTATTATGGACGCTGTGCCGCCAAAGTGGATGATGCGGCCAATTTCCTGCCCTCCCGTCTTACCGGCCTTCTCATGGTACTGGCAGCTTTGATATCCGGCTTTGACGGGAAGAATGCATGGAAGATTTTCCGTCGGGACAGATATAAACACGCCAGCCCAAATTCTGCCCAGTCTGAGGCAGCTATGGCCGGTGCTCTGGGCATTCAGCTGGCAGGAAACGCCTATTACTTCGGTGAGCTGTACGAGAAGCCGACCATTGGGGATCCTTTGCGCAATATCAGCAAAAACGATATACCGCTGGCAAACCGTTTGCTTTTTGTCACAGCCTTCCTTGCCTTGCTGGTGTTTACTTTATTGTATGTGCTGATCCATTAAAACGTTCGACCTGCGCACCGCACAGGTCGAAAACGATATTTGGGAGGAGAAAATATGGCTGGACATGTTCATGGAGGAGATATCTACCGCTACGATACATGCATTGACTTTTCCGCCAGCTGTAATCCTCTGGGTACGCCTAAGGGGGTTAAGGATGCCATCATAGACAGCATTCCTTCCGTAAAGAATTATCCTGAGGTTAACTGCTCCAGGTTAAGGCGTGATATCGCCAGGGCAGAGGAAGTGCCGGATTCCTGGGTGATCTGCGGGAATGGGGCTGCTGAGCTGATCTTCTCTCTGGTATTGGCCCTGAAGCCTAAGAAGGCCCTTCTGACTGCTCCTAGCTTTGCGGAGTATGGGGCGGCACTCGAGAGTGTCGGCTGTGAACTGGCTTACTATTTCCTGAAGGAGGAGAAGGAATTCAGGCTGGATGAAGGCTTTCTGGAAAGGCTGGAGCCAAAGCCGGACATTGTTTTTCTTTGTAATCCCAATAATCCGGATGGCAGGCTGATCGAGGGCGGTCTTTTGGCAAGGATTGCCTCAATCTGTGGGGAAAAGGGTATTTTTTTGGCGGTGGATGAGTGCTTCCTGGATTTTGTCGAGGATCCGGCCTCCCATACTCTGAAAAAGCTGCTGGCGGATCAAAAAAGACTTTTCCTATTCAAGGCTTTTACCAAGGGCTATGGCATGGCCGGGCTGAGGCTCGGCTACGGCCTGAGTTCAGATCAGGAGCTGCTTGCAGCCATGAGCCGGGTTACTCAACCCTGGAATGTCTCTGTGATTGCCCAGGAGGCCGGGAGGGCAGCCTTAAGGGAAAGGGAGTTTCTGGAAAAGGGACGGAAGCTGGTGTTTGAGGAGAAGCCCTTCCTGATGGAAGGACTATCCAGGCTTGGCTTTGTCGTCTATCCTACGGATGCGAATTATATCCTCTTTAAAGGACCTGCTTCCCTGTTTCAGGACATGGTGCAAAAGGGATTCCTGATCCGGGACTGCGGGAATTATGAAGGACTCGGATCAGGATTTTTCCGTATTGCGGTCAGAACCCACGAGGAGAACAGTTCCCTGCTGAAGGCTCTGGACGAAGTGATGGCTGTTTCAATGCATCGAACAGTATTTGGGGAGGAGGATAAGGCATGGCAAGGTCGATCATGATCCAGGGAACCATGTCCAATGCCGGCAAGAGTCTTTTGACAGCTGGTCTTTGCCGGATCTTTGCCCAGGACGGTTATCGGGTGGCTCCGTTTAAATCCCAGAATATGGCGCTGAATTCCTTTATCACGAAGGAAGGGCTGGAGATGGGCAGAGCCCAGGTTATGCAGGCCGAGGCTGCCGGGATTCAGCCGTCGGTCCTGATGAATCCGATCCTGCTAAAACCCACCAATGATACCGGTTCCCAGGTCATTGTCAATGGGGAGGTTCTGGGGACAATGTCGGCAAGGGAATACTTTGCCTATAAAAAAAATCTGATTCCTGCTGTCATGGAAGCCTATAACAGACTGGACCAGGAATATGATATTATTGTTCTGGAAGGAGCCGGTTCCCCGGCCGAGATCAATCTGAAGACGGAGGATATTGTGAATATGGGGATGGCGAAAATGGCTCATGCCCCGGTTCTCCTGGTAGGAGATATCGACCGGGGAGGCGTTTTTGCCCAGCTCTACGGAACTGTTGCCCTCTTGCCGCCTGAGGAGAAGGAAATCGTAAAAGGATTGATCGTCAACAAATTCCGTGGAGATAAGACTATCCTGGATCCGGGCGTAAAGATGCTGGAACAGCTTTGTGGGATTCCTGTCGTGGGAGTGGCGCCCTACCTGGATATCCAGGTGGAGGATGAAGATAGCCTGACTACCCGTTTTGAGGCACATGGGGAAACAGGACTGATCGATGTGGCTGTGATCCGCACGCCGCGGATCTCAAATTTCACTGATTTTAATCCCCTGGAAAGCATTCCCGGAGTCACGGTAAGGTATGTGGGAAGCGTCAGAGAGCTGGGGCACCCGGATCTGATTGCTTTGCCGGGAACAAAGAACACCATGGGAGACCTGAAATGGCTCAGACAGAGTGGGTTAGAGACAGCGATCTGCAAGGAAGCGAATAAAGGGACAATGATCTTAGGCGTCTGCGGCGGGTTTCAGATGCTGGGAGAGAGCCTGTCTGATCCCTATGGGGTGGAGGAAGGCGGCAGCATGCACGGGATTGGCCTTCTGCCGATGAAAACGGTATTTTCCCGGTCTAAGACCAGAACCAGGGTGGAGGGAAGGATCTGTCCCATGGGTGGATTTTTTGCCCCTCTTGCCGGTATTCCTGTAGAGGGTTACGAAATCCATATGGGTGAGAGTATCATGACCGAAGGAAACACAGCGGCTCAGGCTCCTGTTTTTTCACTTACGGATATGGTAAGCGGGCAAAATAGGCAGGATGGGATCAGTGCCGGCCAGGTACTGGGAACCTATGTCCACGGCCTGTTTGAACGTCAGGAGGCAGCAGAGGGATTCATCCGTCTGGTTGCGGAAAAAAAGGGGATCGATATCGGCAGCTTTTCCGGTGTGGATTTTGCTGCCTTCAAGGAATCCCAGTATGACATCCTGGCGGCAGGCCTGCGGGAAAACCTGGACTTGAAGGCAATCTACCGGATACTGGAGGAGGGGATATGACGATAGAATTGGAAAAGGTAAAACCTCTTGAGATAGAAGCCAGGAGTTTTGAGATCATTACGAAGGAACTGGGGGATTTTCCCCTGATTCCAGGGACTGAGGCGATTGTGAAGCGCTGTATCCATACCAGCGCTGACTTTGACTATGCCAGGAACCTTTGTTTTTCGGATCATGCTGTGGAAAAGGGCCTTGATGCCATCCAAAAGGGAGCGGTCATTGTGACGGATACCCAGATGGCCAGAGCAGGAATCAATAAGACCATCCTTTCCCGCTATGGCGGGGAGGCTGCCTGCTTTATGTCAGATGCTGATGTTGCCGAGCAGGCAAGAAAGAATGGAAGTACCAGGGCAGCTGCCTGTATGGACAAAGCGGCAGCATTGTCCCGGCCTGTGATCTTCGCCATTGGGAATGCCCCTACCGCCTTGGTCCGGCTTTACGACCTGATGAAGGAAAACAGGATCAGGCCGGAGCTGATCATTGGGGTTCCGGTGGGCTTTGTCAATGTTGTCCAGTCCAAAGAACTGATCATGCAGGCACAGGCACCCTATATTGTCGCAAAAGGAAGAAAAGGCGGTAGCAATATCGCGGCATGCATCGTCAATGCCCTCTTGTATATGCTTTCCGAGGACAGGGGTTATGGTGATTAACGGATGAATGCCGCTGCCGTCTGTCGATGTAGAGATGTGAGAATAACATATGAGTGATAAACGTTTTTTTCCCTTGTTCATAGATCTTTCAGACAAGAACATTGTAGTGGTGGGGGGAGGAACGATAGCCACACGTCGTGTGAAATCCCTTCTTGCCTTTACCCGAAATATCACGGTGATTGCCCCGGTCATCTCCAATGAACTGCAGGTATTTTCGATGGCCGGTCATATCCGGTTAACCCCCAGACAGGTGAAACGCTCCGATCTGACCAATGCCTTTATGGTGCTTGCAGCGACGAATGACTGGAAACTGAACGATGCGATATATAACATCTGTAAGGAGGAGGGCATTTTTGTCAACGTGGTGAACGACCGGGACGAATGTGATTTCTACTTTCCGGGTATCTGTATCCAGGACAGCATGGTGGTCGGCGTAACGGCCAGCGGGGAGGATCATAAGAGGGCGAAGCTTCTGCGCATAGCGATACAGAAGATGATGGAACAGCTTCCTTCGACTATGGAAGAGGATTAGGCTTACTGTATGGGTACGGTACCGATAAGATCAGATCAGTAAAGGAGCGCAATATGGATATGGTATATCGTCCGCGCCGTCTGCGCGGCAGTGAAACGTTACGCCGGATGGTGCGGGAGACGAGAATGGATAAGTCCTCCCTGATTTATCCCATGTTTGTGGCAGAGGGAAGTGGGATCAAGGAGGAGATTCCTTCTATGCCGGGACAATACAGATACAGCCTGGACCGGCTTCCTTATGCCCTGGAGGAGGTAAGCCGCGCAGGTCTTCATTCTGTCCTTCTTTTCGGAATCCCCGCCGAAAAGGATGAGGTGGGAAGCGGTGCCTATGCCAGGGACGGTATTGTCCAAAAGGCTTTACGGGAAGCAAAAAAGGGTTTCCCGAACCTGTATTATATTACGGACGTGTGTATGTGTGAGTATACCTCCCATGGCCACTGCGGAATTCTCCATGATCATGATGTGGAAAATGACGCGACCCTCCGGCTTTTGGCCCAGACAGCCCTTTCCCATGTGGAGGCAGGAGCTGATATGGTAGCTCCCTCAGACATGATGGACGGCAGGGTTGCCGCGATCCGGGAACTGCTTGATGAAAACGGCCATACCGAGACACCGATCATGTCCTATGCCGTGAAATATGCCTCTGCTTTCTACGGTCCCTTTCGGGAGGCGGCGGATTCTGCCCCTGCCTTTGGAGACAGAAAGACCTATCAGATGGATTTCCACAATCGCAGGGAGGGAATGAAGGAAGCATTGCTTGACCTGGAGGAGGGGGCAGATATCCTGATGGTTAAGCCTGCTATGTCTTATCTCGATCTGGTAAGAGAGATCACCGATGCAGTGTCGATTCCCGTTGCGACCTACAGTGTGAGTGGGGAATATGCCATGGTCAAGGCTGCGGCTATGAAGGGCTGGATCGATGAGGAAAGGATCTTCGGGGAAATGGCTGTCGCGGCCTTCCGTGCGGGAGCCCAGATCTATATTACCTATGCGGCAAAGGAGCTGGCAGCTATGATGGATGATGGGAGGATCGGCTGATGGGAAGATCTGAAGAGCTGTTTGAGCGTGCCAAAAGGGTTATGCCTGGCGGTGTTAACAGTCCGGTCCGCGCCTTCAGAAGCGTAAGATTGACACCCAGGATGATCTCACGGGCCGACGGTTGTTTCCTGTATGATGTGGACAAAAAGCGTTATGTGGATTATATCGGTTCCTGGGGACCCATGATCCTGGGACATAATTTCCCGGAGGTAAGGGAGGCTGTCCTGCGCGCCTGCGAGGATGGCCTGAGCTTTGGCTGTGCCACAGAGCGGGAGGTACAGATGGCAGAGCTGATCACCCAGAATATTCCCCATGTGGAAATGATCCGGATGGTCAATTCCGGTACGGAGGCGGTTATGAGTGCCATAAGGGCAGCGAGGGGCTTTACCGGCCGCAACAAGGTGGTGAAGTTTTCCGGCTGCTATCATGGCCATACGGATGCCATGCTCATCAGCGCCGGGAGCGGGGTGATGACAGCCCACATCTCCGACAGTGCCGGAGTTCCCGCCGGATGTGTGGCGGATACCTTGATCGCGGCCTATAATGATCTGCAGGGCCTGACTGCACTTTTTGAGGAAAGTGAAGCCCAGGCGAAAGGCGAGGAGGATAAAATCGCTGCCGTTATCGTGGAGCCGGTGGCGGCCAACATGGGTGTGGTTCTTCCGGAGCCGGGCTTCCTGCAGGGTCTTCGCAGGCTTTGTACGGAGCATGGGGCCATGCTGATTTTTGATGAGGTGATCACAGGCTTCCGTCTGGCTTTTGGCGGGGCTGCCGAGCGTTTCTCGGTGACGCCGGATCTGGTGACCTATGGTAAGATCATCGGAGGTGGCATGCCGGTAGGAGCCTATGGTGGCCGACGCGATATCATGGAGTGTGTCGCACCGCTAGGATCGGTTTACCAGGCGGGAACCCTGAGCGGTAATCCCATCGCCATGGCAGCAGGCCTGGCGATGCTGCATATCTTAAAGAACAACTCCAGGGTCTATGAGGAACTGGAGGAAAGAGGAAGCATGCTCTTTGAAGGGATCCGTACCATTGTCAGGGAAAAGGGTCTGCCTTATCAGGTCAATTCGATTTCCTCGCTGGGCTGTCTCTTCTTTACCGAGCATCCGGTAAAGGATTATGAGACGGCAAAGCGGTCAGATACCGAAAGCTTTGCGGTTTATTACAGAAAAATGCTGGAAAAGGGCTTTTATCTGGCGCCTTCGCAGTTTGAGGCGATCTTTTTGAGCACAGCCCATACGACGACAGTATTGAACGAGACGCTTGAGGCGATGAGGGAGGCACTCTAGGAAAAGGAAATATGATTGTCAATTATCATATCAGTATTGCCAAGGGATTGTCAGCTTTACCAGAGTCCCACCTCCCCTGCGGGGGGCAATTGTCATTTTTCCCCGACACATTATTTCAAGGCGCTGCTGAATGTTATTCAGGGCGATATGCGGCTCGTTTTCATCGGCAGGCTTGAAATCAGTACCATTGTTTTCCACTATAATGATATTGCCGGAATTTGCCCGTCTTGACCGGATTAAGATGTGGAGAGGCTCGGAATCGGGATCCATGCCATGCTTGATGGCGTTCTCCACGATTGGCTGCAGCGTCAATGGCGGCAGGCGAAAATCAAGATGAGGCGTGTCGAAGTCGACGAGAAGGCTGTCCTCAAACTGGGCCTGCTCCACGGCAAGGTAAGCACGGGTGTGTTCCAATTCCACGGAGAAAGGGATGAGTTCCTCGCTGGCTATGGCTGTGAAGTTTTTTCGCAGATAGGTGGTGAAGTCCAGCGTAACCTGTTGGGCCAGATCGGGGTTTTGTTTGCAGAGATAGTAGATCGTCATCATGGTGTTGTAGATGAAATGAGGCCGCATTTGCAGAATCATGATACTGGCGCGCTGATGGGCGATTTCCTTTTGCTGACGCACATACTGTTCGATCTGGCTGAACAGGATGATGGCGAACATCGACAGCGCGCAGAGGGCCAAGCTAAAGGCAAAGAACGTGAAAGCGGAGATGTAAAAAAGGATGAACATGGCGACAGTCATGGGGAGCAGACCGATGAGGAAGGCGCAGAAGTATCTTTTGGACAGCTTGCTCCGCCAACGGATCACACTGGTCAGGTTGATAACCTGGATGACAATCAAAGGAGTAATTATCACCGAATACAGAGGGCCTCTGTAAAACTGATGGTCCGGCGAGAGAGAGTAAAACCAGGTTACGAATGGAGAGATATCCAGCATAAGGAAGAAGACAATCCATAGAACCGTCACAAGGCGAAAAAGTGCGCTGTGCAGCCAGTCTTCTCTGCAGCAGTGAAGCAGATAAGCTGTCATCATGGGCATCAGAACAGAGACGAGCAGGGTCTCAAAATAGTAAACAATCGCCTTTGCCGATTGCAGGTCTGCAAGGATGTTGATGATCTCTTCAAGAATGCCTAAACCACCGTATAGCACGAGAACCGCAAAAAAGGCGATAAAGAAGCGCTTGCTCCACCGGTCAATGCTGGGCATGATGACAGCGAATCCAAAACCCAGCAGAACCAGCATTTCTGCGGCACCGAGAAGTAAAAACCCGATTTGGCTCATCAGTTCACTCATTCTCATGCGCCTCCTCACCAAAAGAACGGGTAACGCAGCTTTTGAAGCTGATCCTGAACGCCCTTCGGCGTGATCGGCTTGAGCATGAATCCGCTGGCTCCGGTACTCCAGGCATCAACGGCATAATCGCTGTAAGCGGTAAGATACACGACGTTTGTACGGGGATTGACCTCAAGCAGCGTCTGGCAAAGCTGCAGTCCGCTCATTTTTCCTAACTCGATATCCACAAAAGCCAGGGCAACCCGGTTTGCCCTGGCGTAATCAATGGCTTCCGATGGCCGGGTAAAGCCCGTGACAGTGGCATTCGGCATTACCGCTTCCAGAACGGGAAGACCACCGGTGAGGATGATTTTCCTGTCATCCACCATGATGACATTGGGAGATTCATCGCTTTCTGCCGCGGCGGAAAACAATGTGCCGGCATCCACGTTCAGACATCTGGAGAGGCGGGAAATCATTGCGGCATCCGGCAGTCGGCTGCCGCTTTCCCATCGGGCAACGGTAGGACGGGTGACAAATACCTGTTCCGCCATTTCTTTCTGTGAAAGTCCTCTCTCAGCTCTAAGCTTTTTCAGGGTTTTTGCAAATAGCATGTTCATGCGGTCGGGCTCCTTATCATGCTTGGTGAGTTTCAGTCACGGGTTCCATCAAAGCTGCCATGATTGTTTGGCTTTGGCAACAAACACCTCGCACTTTAGTGCGAGGTGTTGACGGAATGGTTTTCACCATATCTTTATCTTATCTGTTTCTGCGATCGTACTTAGACTGGCTGTAGAATTCGCGTTTATCAGCAAACATGCTGCCTTCCGCTTCGTTGACGAGCTCATTTATGTTCATGCTGCCCTGCGCCTTTTCACGCACGGCGAATCCGAAAGACACGTGGTAGCCTTTTTTGTCCAGAGCCCGCTTCATCTGATCAATCTCGTAAGGCAGGTTATCCGGCCGTCCATCCACACGGAAAGCAACAAACTCGTCACCACCAATGCGATAGGTATGCTCTGGACCAAAACTCTGCTTCATGGTATCGGCAACCTCGCACAGCATTTTGTCTCCTGCATGGTGTCCGTCTCTGTTATTCATCTCATGGAGGCCATTCACATCAGCATAAACACAGGTCAGGTTTGATGTGCACAGCTTAGGGTATTCCTTTAACTGATTCTCATAATGGTTCCTGTTTTTAACCCCGGTCAGCAGATCGGTCTGGCTCAAATAAACAATCTGTAGGGATTGGGAAAGTGTCCGAATCTTTATGCTCATGATGAATACGGTGGTGGCTACGGCCACAATGCCGAAGGTGATCATATTCCAGACATCGGTTTCCGCTACATCAGGCACCTTGAAAGAGACAACGATCCTGCAGAATATCGCAACAACGACCGCGATCAGAGCTGACAGTCTGACAGGACGATCATAAAACAGCAAGGGGCTTACCAGTAAGAAGGCTACAGCCGATACAGCAGGTTTTTCTGTATGAAGCATCGAAATATGGATACCAAACAGATATAGCAGGATCTCAAAAAGATAGACGAACAATGTGACGAGTGCCTGGTGCTTCAGCAGGATAAAGTAAGAAAAAAACAGGATCATCAGCATGGCTATTGCGCAAATCAAATATGTCGTACTGTTCTTAGCAGCAAAACCGTTGGAATGTATGCTCGCAACGAACAGCAGAAAAAACATAGTCGCAGCAATCCGAGAGAAAACCTTCAGCAGCATGCAGTTTTCTTTGCGGATATCGGGGAGCAGCTTATGATACTCCTCTTTCCCTACTCCTGCGTAAAGAAATAAATCCCATAATTTGTGAATACTTGGCATAAATCTGTTTTACTCCTTGGCTGATCATGCTGGGTATGCTGGGTACTATCTGTTCAATAGCTATCATCAAACCAAAATACCCTACTGTTATTATCTTATCTATTCCGATTTTCGTCAAGGGGAGTTCCAAAATGTCACTTCCTTTTTACAAGTCTTCCCTTCAAGGCCTGACCGAACCCGGTTACAAAAAAAATTCATATATGCTTGCAATTGAAGGGCAGATGTGTTAATATTGCTATGTCTGTTGAAGAAACAGATTATTCATACCATTTGCCGGCATGTCGGAATGGCAGACGAGGCAGACTCAAAATCTGTTGTAGGCAACTACGTGTGGGTTCAAGTCCCACTGCCGGCATTTTTCAGGAGACAGGGGAGGCTTCCCTGTCTCCTTTTTTCGCAGTGAAAGAATTCGACCTGTGCGGTCACCGCACAGGTCGAAAAAGCATTCGTGATCCGGAGAAAACCTGTCAGACCGGAACATGTACTCTAACCTATTATGCTGGCATTTTGTTCGTTTACGATAAGAGGAGAAGATGCTATGATGAAATCGATGACCGGCTTCGGCAGAGCGGAGGCCGTGACTGATTCGCAGCGAATCTGCATTGAACTGAAGTCCGTGAATCACCGATACCTGGATCTTTCCTTCAGGATGCCTCGCAAGCTGGCCTTTCTGGAAGGGAGGTTTCGAAGCCTTGCGAAGGAGTATATTCAAAGAGGCAAGGTCGATATCTATGTCACCCTTGAGGACTATTCTGCCCTGAACGGAGGACTGAAATATAATGAAGCCCTGGCTGGGCAATATCTGACATATCTGGCCGGGATGAGTGAGCGTTTTGGCATCGAGAATGACATTACAACCTCGACCTTGGCGAGGCTGCCCGATATTTTTACTGTGGAGGAGCCCTCTATTGATGAGGATACCTACTGGGCGCTTATAGAAGACGTGGCCAGAACGGCTTGCCGAAGATTTGTAGAGGCACGGGCCAGGGAGGGAGAGCAGCTGAAGATGGATCTTCAGGAAAAGCTGTCCTACCTTCAGAAAAAGGTGATTCAGGTTCAGGAAAGGTCTCCCATGGTGGTAGATGCGTATCGGGAGAAGCTGACGGCCAAGGTGAAGGAGCTGATGGCGGATTCCTCCATAGAAGAATCACGGATTGCGGCGGAGGTGGTTATTTATTCCGACAAGATCTGTAATGACGAAGAGACAGTGCGGTTGCTCAGTCATATCCAGGGAATGGAGAAAATGCTGACGGAACAGGAAGGAATCGGGAGGAAACTGGACTTCATGGCTCAGGAGATGAACCGGGAGGCCAATACGATCCTTTCCAAATCGAATGACATAGAGGTTTCCAATCTCGCCATCGATATCAAAACTGAAATTGAAAAAATCCGTGAGCAGATTCAGAATATTGAATAATGGTGGTCGCTGCGAAGCGCGAAGTGCCGGCTCGTTACGCATGGTGAGGATACAGGATATGCCCAGACTGATCAATATCGGATTTGGAAATGTGGTAAACACAGACAAGATTGTAACGGTTGTCAATGCGGACGCTGCTCCGGTAAAAAGGATGATTCAGGGTGTCAGGGGGACCAACTCTCTGGTTGATGCCACACAGGGGCGCAAAACAAAATCAGTCATTTTTACCTCCAATGGGATACTGATTCTGTCGGCCCTTGTGCCGGAGACGATAGCCAAACGTTTTTCGGAAGCCTATGCTCCGGAAGCATGAAGGATTTTGCGAATGTCCTTGAGATCGGTCACATTAGTGACCGCACAGGTCGAATTTTTGGGTGGGAGGTGTTTTATCATGGAAAGAGGCCTTTTGGCAGTGATCTCCGGCTTTGCCGGGGCAGGGAAAGGAACGATTGTCAGCCAGATCCTGAAAACGCACGAGAATTATGTGGTTTCCGTCTCGGCAACGACACGGGCACCAGGAAAAGGAGAGGTGGACGGAGTTCATTATTTTTTTCTGACCCAGGATAAATTCGACCATATGGTCAGTGAAAATGAATTTCTGGAATATGCCTCCTATGTGAACCATTCCTATGGAACTCCCCGCTCTTTTGTAGAAGAGCAGCTGAACCAGGGCAAGGATGTCCTTTTGGAGATCGATATTCAGGGCGGCAGGCAGGTAAGAAAGATTTATCCGGATACTCCCTTGATTTTCATTACGCCGCCTTCTATTGATGAGTTGGTGAGAAGGCTGACCTCAAGAGGCAGAGACAGCGCCGAGAGCATTGCCAGAAGGCTGCAGCGGGCCGCTAAGGAGGCCGAAGAGATCGAAGAGTACGACTATGTTCTGGTCAATGACGAGATAGAGGCTTGTACAGAACGTCTGCATGCAGTGATTCAGGCAGAAAAGGCCAGGGTAAACCGGCGACAGGATCTGATCGCAGAGATCCAGAAGCAGGCGGCACTTCTTTGTAATCCCTCTTGAGATACGGGAACAATCCCTGGGAATCATTTTTGCAGTATCATCTTGTATAACTGAACCATTGCCGGTTTTTTAAGAAAAGGAGTTTGATATGATCCATCCTTCTTATACAGAATTAATTGAAGCGATCAACGCCAACAAGGACGAAGGGGAGGAGGATGCAGTGCTTAACAGCCGGTATTCTCTTGTCCTGGCCACAAGCCGGAGGGCCCGCCAGCTGATTGCAGGCTCTGCTCCTCTTATCCCCAGGATGGAGGACAGAAAACCACTGTCCGTTGCCATTGATGAATTGTATCAGGGAAAGGTGAAAATACTGCCCAAGAAGGAACCTGCCCAGGAAGAAGCTCCTGCGCTCGGAGCAGGGACAGGTACTGAACTGGAAAAGGAAACGGTTTCATAAATGAAGATATTGTTTATTTCGCTGGGCTGTGACAAAAATCTGGTTGATTCAGAAGAGATGATCGGCCTTTTGAGCGATGGCGGCCATATTCTGACGGACAATGAAGAGGAAGCAGATGCCATCATTGTCAACACCTGCTGCTTCATCGGCGACGCAAAGGAAGAGAGCGTCAATACGATCCTGGAGATGGCGGAATATAAAAAGACAGGGAAGCTGAAGGCCCTGATTGTGACAGGATGTCTTGCCCAGCGTTATCGCCAGGAGATCCTGGATGAGATACCGGAGGTAGATGCGGTTGTTGGAACAGCCGCATACCCTCAGATCCTGCAGGCTCTGGAAAAAGCCATTGGCAGGGAGAAGTACCAGAACTATTCCGAATCTGCGCCGGTTCCTTTGATCAGCGGAAAGCGGATCCTGACAACCGGAGGTCATTATGCCTATCTGAAAATTGCCGAGGGCTGTAATAAGCACTGTGCCTACTGCATTATCCCTAAGCTCAGAGGGGAATACCGCTCTGTCCCCCTGGAGGACCTGGTTTCCCAGGCTCAGAGGCTGGCGGCTGACGGGGTAAAGGAGCTGGTGCTGGTAGCCCAGGAAACGACCCTCTACGGCCTGGATCTGTACCAGAAAAAATCCCTCCATGTTTTGCTGGAAAGCCTGGCCCGGATTGAAGGGCTGCGCTGGATCAGAATTCTTTACTGCTACCCGGAGGAATTGTATCCGGAACTGGTGGCGGTCATGAAAAGAGAGGAAAAAATCTGCCATTATCTGGACATTCCCATCCAGCATGCCAGTGATGCAGTCCTGAAAAGAATGGGGCGGCGTACGACTAAGGAAAATCTGGTAAAGACCATAGATTGGCTGCGGGAGGAAATACCGGATATTGTACTGCGCACGACTCTGATCACCGGCTTTCCCGGGGAAAGCCAGGAGGATTTCGTGGAGCTCTACAACTTTATGGATGAAATGGAGTTTGACCGGGTCGGGGTTTTTCCCTACTCGGCAGAGGAGGATACCCCTGCGGCGGTGATGCCGGATCAGATCCCCCAGGAGGTAAAGGAGCAGAGGCGGGATGAGCTGATGGAGCTGGCCCAGGAAATCTCCCTGGAAAAGGGGAAAGAGAAGCTTGGCCAGAGCCTGATGGTGCTGATCGAGGGCAAGGTCTCAGGGGAAGCTGCCTATGTAGGGCGCAGCTATGCCGATGCTCCAAAGGTGGACGGCTATATCTTTATCCAGACCACCCAGGAGCTTACAACCGGAGATTTTGTCAGAGTCCGGATTACCGGCTCTCTGGAGTATGACCTGATAGGAGAATTGGAAAATGAATCTGCCGAATAAACTGACAACCGGAAGAATGGTTATGGTGCCCTTCCTGGTCCTTTTTCTGCTGACAGGATGGGGCGGCACGGCAAACCGCTGGATCTGCCTTGTGATTTTCTGTGCTGCCTGTATCACAGACTGGCTGGATGGCTATATTGCCCGCAAATATCATCTGATTTCAAATTACGGAAAGTTCATGGATCCTCTGGCGGACAAGCTGTTGGTATGCTCCGCCCTGATCTGCCTGACCTCCCAGGGAAGGCTTCCCGCATGGGTGGTTGTTCTGATTATCGGCAGGGAGTTTATCATCAGCGGGTTCCGTCTGATTGCGGCGGAGAAGGGCGATGTGATCGCTGCCAATTATTGGGGAAAGTTCAAGACGGTTGCCCAGATGATCATGGTGATATTGCTGCTCTTGGATGAGCCTTTTCTTGGCATGGCGACAGAGATCTTCATCTGGCTGTCTGCGGCCTTGACGGTGATTTCTTTGATGACCTATATTCTTGAGAACCGGAAGGTGCTGGCCAATAGCTGAATGGCAGGGGGTGCGCCTGCTGTCGTCTATCTGATATAGATGGCAGCAGGCACACCCCTATTCTATATTATCTATGTCGGGCATTCGGCCTTTACCCATCGGTGAGCTATGATACCGCCTGCGGTAGGCATAATAAAAGGCAGAATAATTGCCGAAGCCGCTTTGATAACAGGCATCGGTTACGCCCATCCCTTTATCCAGCAGGGAGCTGGCCAGGTACAGCCTTTTTTCTGTGATGAAGCTGTTAATCGTACTTCCGGTTTCTTCCTTAAATAAATGCATCAGACGAGAGCGGCTCATAAAGGCATGACTGGCCAGGATATCGATGGAAAGAGAATCCTCTGACAGATGGGAATTGATATATTCGATGCAGGCCTGTACCGTGGGGTTTCCGCCGGGCAGGCTGTCAGGATCTGACTCCTGCTCTGTCATCAGACGGCTGAGGCAGAGTAATAATTCTGCTTTCTTCAGTTCCTGCAGGATCAAAGCATAGGGATCCTGCCGCTGATGGTTCTGGACGAGTTCTTGCACCAGCCCTTGCAGCTTGCGGGCAGCTGTTCCGGAGGGACGGTATAGATTGCTGCCTGGGCGACGGCATTGCGAAAAACACGACAAAGGATCCCAGTCCTTCCCGGAACCCGCGTTTATTATCTCCTCGAAGCCCTTTCCTCTGCTCACAGTCCAGGGAGAACGCAGCATGAGTGAAGGGGAAAGATAGAAAATAAGCCTCTCATAGGATTCGGTATGGTCAAATATCGGCCGGTGAAGACTGCCTGCGCCAACCAGCATCAGATCGCCGGGCTCCAGCCGGTAACTGATTCCCTCCACCTCGTAACCGATTTCCCCCTCCATCAGGTACAGCAGCTTATGGAAATCATGATAATGATAGGCTACCGACCGCTCGGGCAGGCCGCACAGATGAAAGAGGCGGCATGCTTCCTTCAGGTAACCGGTTTTTGAGTTTGACTCGGGCATAACTACATTCCTCCTCTATTTGGACCCATTCGGTCGGTTGTCGTTCCGTTGTTCGCCGTCGTGCGGCCTCAAATGGCTTTCGGCTTCCCAATCCATAGCACTATTTAAAAGATTTGCGGCATCATATTTGATTTCTTTTTAAATCATAACTGGTATCATCGTGTCTGTAAAAACGAGGTAACGAAAACGAGAACATTCATATGAAATGAGGAGGCCGCAATGGACATCATCTACAAGTATCGGATCGGGACAGAAGAATATCTGGTATATGATCGCTCTGCCAATCAGACAGATATCAGCGACAGGATGATTCGTACCATGTGTGCCCAGAATTTCGGCCTGGGTATGGCAGGAGTGATCGTCGGCTCCGTCTTTTCCGAGGGCAGGGCAGAAATGTCACTCTATTCTCCGGAGGGGGAGACCATGGACATGGATGAGGACATTTACCGGATCTTCCAGGCCTATTTAAAGGATGCCGGCTACACAAAAGCTGTCTCCCGCAGCAGAATCAGCCGGCGGCAGGCTGACATACAGGTCAGCTGTACAGGCAGATGCTACGTCTATATGGATCTTGGCCATGCACAGGATCAGATCACCAATGTGGCCTGAAAGCTATTCTATCCCTTTACCCATGAGAGCGCAAGGGTGGTAAGAGCAAAAAAGCCTTGACAAATACCAGCCTTCTTCATTATACTATGGCTTTAGCAAAAGGCTTTGGCGGGAAAGCAAAGAAGCGCTTCGTTTCTTGCGGCAATGGCTTACGCAGTAAACGAATCAAAATGCAGGCATTTTTTCTCGTTTACGATATTCTTTGCTGTGAGCATAAGTGAGATCACAGGATCCGGTTCTCGTCCTTATCTGGACAGGAACCGGTTTTTTTCTTGAAATGGCGTAACTGCCCGGCATTTTTGTGCGACACAGTTACGAGATGTCAAAGCCATGTAAAAAACAAGGGAGATGAGACAATGACAATCTGGGAAGAATTGAAGGCAAGAGGGCTGATTGCCCAGGTTACCGATGAGGAAAGGGTAAGAGAACTGATCAATAGCGGAAAGGCAACCTTCTATATCGGGTTTGACCCCACTGCGGACAGTCTGCATGTCGGTCACTTCATGGCTCTTTGTCTGATGAAGCGCCTGCAGATGGCAGGGAACAAGCCCATCGCCCTTCTGGGCGGCGGCACAGGCATGATCGGAGATCCTTCCGGAAAATCCGATCTGAGAACCATGATGACGAAGGAAACCATTGATCACAATATTGAATGCTTTAAAAAGCAGATGAGCCGTTTTATCGACTTTTCCGACGGCAAAGCCCTGATGGTAAACAATGCGGACTGGCTTCTTGACCTGAACTATGTCGGCCTGCTCAGAGAAGTGGGAACGGAGTTTACCGTCAACCGTATGCTGGCAGCGGAATGCTATAAGCAGCGCTGGGAGAAGGGTCTGACCTTCCTGGAATTCAATTATATGATCATGCAGGCCTACGACTTCTATATGCTCTACCAGAAATACGGCTGCAACCTGGAGTTTGGCGGAGACGACCAGTGGAGCAATATGATTGCCGGCATGGAGCTGGTACGCCGTAAACTCTCCGGGGATGCTGATGCCATGACCATCACCCTTCTTCTGAACTCTGAGGGCAAGAAGATGGGAAAAACCGTAGCCGGTGCTGTCTGGCTGGATCCGGAAAAGACCAGTCCCTTTGACTTTTATCAATATTGGAGAAACGTGGGAGATGCCGATGTCATAAAATGTCTCTATCTCCTGACCTTCCTTCCTGTGGAGGAGATCCAGGCGATGGAAAAATGGGAAGGCAGCGAGCTGAACAAAGCCAAGGAGATTCTGGCCTATCAGCTGACTGAACTGGTCCATGGAGAGGAAGAAGCGAAAAAAGCAGAGGCCGGAGCAAGGGCGTTATTCGGAGGCGGAGCTGACTCGGAGCACATGCCCACCACAGTATTGGAAGAGGCAGACTTTGATGAGGAAGGGAAAGCAGACCTGATCTCTCTTCTGGTAAAGACCGGCCTGGTTCCCACCCGTTCCGAAGGAAGACGCGCCATTGAACAGGGTGGTGTTACCGTAGGTTCAGATAAAATCACGGACATCCACTTTGCCATTTCCCGGGATGCCTTGGCCAAGGAGGAGATGATTCTCCGGCGCGGCAAGAAAAAATATCACAAGATCTGCATATCACAAGGAGATTGAGAATGAATAAATACGGAGTAAATGAGCTTCGCCAGATGTTCCTGGATTTTATGGAAAGCAAAGGTCATCTGGTGATGAAAAGCTTTTCATTGGTGCCCCAGGGCGATAAAAGCGTTCTGCTGATCAACGCGGGAATGACTCCCCTGAAACCCTATTTTACCGGTGCCGAGATTCCGCCCAGGAAACGGGTTGCCACCTGCCAGAAATGTATCCGTACCGGTGACATCGAAAACGTTGGCAAGACAGCCAGACATGGTACCTTTTTTGAGATGCTGGGCAATTTTTCCTTTGGCGATTATTTTAAGAGGGAAGCCCTGAACTGGTCCTGGGAATTCCTGACCCAGGTGGTAGGCCTTGACCCGGACCGCCTGTACCCCTCTGTTTATCTGGAGGATGATGAGGCCTATGACATCTGGAACAAGGAGATCGGGATTCCTGCGGAAAAGATCTTCCGTTTCGGCAAGGAGGATAACTTCTGGGAGCATGGAGCCGGCCCCTGCGGCCCCTGCTCGGAAATATACTATGACAGGGGAGAGAAGTACGGCTGCGGTAAGCCGGGCTGTACGGTAGGCTGTGACTGTGACCGCTATATCGAGGTCTGGAATGATGTTTTCACCCAGTTCGAGAATGACGGAAAGGGACATTATACAGAGCTGACCCAGAAAAACATTGATACCGGTATGGGTCTGGAGCGACTGGCCGTGGTGGTTCAGGATGTGGATTCCATCTTTGACGTGGATACCATCTGTTCTCTGAGAAATCTGGTATGCAGGATCGCCGGTAAGGAATATGGCAAAAAGCACGAGGATGATGTCTCCATTCGCCTGATCACAGACCACATCCGTTCTGCCACCTTTATGATTTCCGACGGGATTATGCCGACCAATGAAGGCAGAGGCTATGTCCTGCGCCGTCTGATCCGCCGCGCTGCCCGTCACGGAAGGCTTCTTGGCATAGAGGGAAATTTCCTGGCCAGTCTGGCAGATGAGGTGATCCAGGGATCAAAGGCTGGCTATCCGGAGCTGGAGGAGAAAAAGGTTTTTATTGTCAAGGTGCTCAACAATGAGGAAATGCAGTTCAGCCAGACCATTGACAAGGGACTGCGCATCATTGCAGATATGGAAGAGGAGATGAAGGCGGAGGGAAAGACGATTCTTTCCGGGGATAATGCCTTCAGGCTTTATGATACCTATGGCTTCCCTCTTGACCTGACAAAGGAAATTCTGGAAGAGAAGGGATACACCATCGATGAGGCCGGCTTTGCCAGCGCCATGGAGGAACAGAAAACCAAGGCGAGAAAGGCCCGCAGCGTCACCAATTATATGGGAGCGGATGCTACGGTATATGACCGGCTGCCGGTGGAGCTGACGACAGAGTTTGAGGGCTACGATAAGCTGGAGCTGTCTTCACAGATCACTGCCCTTACCACGGAGTCAGAGCTGGCGGATGCCCTGATGGAAGGCCAGAGAGGCACCATCGTCACGGAAAAGACCCCCTTCTATGCCACCATGGGCGGCCAGGAGGGCGACAGCGGCCGGATCGAGGGCGCCAACGGGGTCTTTGTTGTGGAGGAGACCGTCAAGCTGCGCGGCGATAAGGTGGGACATGTCGGCTATATGGAATCCGGTATGCTCTCAAAGGGTGAAACGGTTGCCATGAAGGTGGACGCTGAGCGCAGGGCGGATACCTGCAAGAATCACAGCGCAACCCATCTGCTGCAAAAGGCACTGAAGACCGTTCTGGGTTCTCACGTAGAGCAGAAGGGCTCCCTGGTCACCCCGGACAGGCTCCGGTTTGACTTTGCCCATTTCCAGGCCATGACACCGGAGGAGATCAGTACCGTGGAGAAGCTGGTGAATGAGCAGATCAGCGCCGGCCTTCCCGTCGATACCCAGATCATGGATATCGAGGATGCCAAGAAATCAGGCGCCATGGCTCTGTTTGGAGAGAAATACTCCCAGAAGGTCCGCGTAGTCTCCATGGGAGATTTCTCGAAGGAGCTCTGCGGAGGAACCCATGTGGCAAACACCTCCAGTATTCGCCTGTTCAAGATTGTATCCGAATCCGGTATCGCTGCAGGGGTGCGTCGAATCGAGGCTCTGACAGGCAAGGGTGTCATGGAGTATTATGGCAGGCTCGAAGAGCTTCTGGCATCCAGCGCCAAAGCGCTGAAGACCAGTCCTGCTGAGCTTTATGACCGGATCGTCCATCTGCAGGGAGAGCTTAAGGCTGCTCTCAGTGAAAATGAATCCCTGAAGAGCAAAATGGCTCAGGGTTCACTGGGCGATGTCATGGACAAGGTAACGGAGATAGGCGGAGTAAAGCTCCTGGCAGCCCGCGTGGATGGTGTGGATGCCAATGGGATGAGAGATCTGGGAGATTCCCTTAAGGAAAAGCTGGGGGAGGGCGTTATCCTTCTTGCAGCAGTCAATGAGGGCAAGGTCAATCTTCTGGCTATGGCGACCGACGGCGCGATCCGGGCAGGGGCCCATGCCGGCAATATGATCCGCGAAGCCGCAAAGATCGTAGGAGGCGGCGGAGGCGGTCGTCCCAACATGGCGCAGGCCGGAGGAAAGCTTCCTGAGAAGGTCGCGGATGTCATCGAGGCGGCATCTTCTATTCTGAAGGGACAGCTGAAATAAAAAAACCTGAAAAAGTGATTGACGAATCCTTACAAGGTGTTATATAATAGCATCCGTGCTGGAAAAATACCTACACAGTTGTATTTTCGCACAATCTACAACTGGAGGGAGGTTAGGTGTGGTAGTATGTCAAACGTTATCGTAAAAGAGAACGAGACTTTGGACAGCGCTCTGCGGAGATTTAAGAGAAGCTGCGCGAAAGCAGGCATTCAGCAGGAAATCCGCAAGAGAGAGCATTACGAGAAACCCAGCGTTCGTCGTAAGAAAAAATCCGAAGCGGCAAGAAAACGTAAATATAATTGATCGTGCAGCGAAAATCCCTGGCTGGTTACACAGTCAGGGATTTTTGCTGATATACTGGGTTTTAACCGTTTAGGGAGACAGCAAATATGGAAAGAGTAAAGCCGGTTTTAAAAAAAATCTACAAGATTCTTTTCAACCGTATTCTGTTTGTGATCGCGGCGGCTTCCGTTCAGGTAGGATGGGTCTTTCTGAACTTTTACCGGCTGACTACCTATTCTCCATATTTGTCTTTGGCTGTATCGGTTCTTGTCATCATTGTTGTTCTTGTGATCCTGAATGAGGAGATGGATTCCTCCTACAAGCTTTTCTGGGTCAGTCTGATCCTGGGTCTGCACCTGTTTGGCCTGGTTCTCTTTCTCCTGGCCGTCCAGTCCCGAAAGGTTTCCGGTGTTTATCGGCAGTATAACCGGGTGATTGCCCAGGGACATGATATTCTGAAGGAAGAGGAACAGATCCGTGTCAGACTGGCAGAACTAGATCCCAATGCCAACCGCCAGTCTGTCTACATTCGGGATACTTCCGATACCCCATTGTGGGGCAATACTACCGCCGAATATTTTCAGGTGGGAGATGAAATGTTTCCCGCCCTGATCAGAGAACTTGAAGCGGCGAAGCATTATATTTTTATCGAATACTTTATTATCAACAACGGTTTCATGTGGAATACGATTCTGGATATCCTGGAGCAAAAGGCCAAAGAGGGGGTGGATGTCCGCCTGATCTATGATGATTTCGGCTGTATGAATATTCTTCCCATCCGCTATTACGAAAAGCTTCGTGCCAAGGGAATCAAATGTGAGGTTTTCAATCCTTTTCGTTTCCTGGCAAATGTTGTCCACAATAACCGAGACCACAGGAAATTTTGTATCATAGACGGAAACGTCGGCCTGACCGGTGGAATCAACCTCTCTGACGAGTATATCAACCGCCAGAACCGTTTTGGCTACTGGAAGGATACGGCGATTCTCCTCAGAGGAGACGCAGTCAGAAATATGACCTTCATGTTCCTGAACATGTGGGCTACCGTTACAAAGGCCGAGACCTTGGAGGAGATCCATTACCAGGACTATCTGGCAGCAGGAATCGACAGGGAAGGGGACAAAGAACAAGGAGAGGGATATTTCCAGCCCTTCGGCGATTCCCCTTTGGACCATGAGCCTGTAGGACAGAATGTCTATATCTCCGTTTTGGGCAATGCCCAGAGCTATGTCTATATTTTTACGCCCTATCTCATCGTAGACAATGAGATGATGTCTGCTTTTTGCCTGGCTGCCAAAAGCGGTGTGGATATCCGGATCATCACACCAGGCATACCGGACAAAAAACTGGTATTCCTGGTAACGCAGTCCTATTACGAGAGGCTTTTGCGCGCAGGAGTGAAAATTTACGAATACCAGCCTGGCTTTCTTCATGCCAAATCCTTTGTCTGCGACGATAAAATAGCAGTATGCGGTACCATCAATTTGGATTACAGGAGCCTGTTCCTGCATTTTGAGGATGGCGTCTGGATCTATGATAATCCGGTGATTGAGGAGATAAAACAGGATTTTCTTGAGACCCTGAAACAATGCCGGCCAATCGATCTTGATTTCGTGAAAAAGAGAAATCCCCTGATCAAAGCCCTGCAGGTTATCCTGCGTCTGAGCGCACCGGCGATATAAATGATCATGCCCCGGGAAAGGAAGTACCATGCCCGATTTTGTGAAAAGGTATTATGAAATCCAAAGTCCAAAGCTTCAGGGTAAAGCTGCTCTGAAAATCGCGCTTCTTGCCGACCTGCATGGGGCTGTCTATGGCCACAGACAGGATCGGCTGCTGCAGGCCATCGAAGCCGAGGACTGTGATTTGGTCCTTGCAGCAGGTGATATGATCCTGCGTATTCGGGAAAACAGCTTTACGGCTGCAAAGGATCTTCTGATTCCTCTGTCAAAGCAGGTCCCAGTCTGTTATGGCCTGGGAAATCATGAGGAAGTCTTTTTATATGACGATCAGCCCGGTGGGGAAGCGGAGGCATTCTCTGTGCTCCAGCATTCTGTCTACCGCAGGAAGCGGCTTCCGCCCAAGGAGCATCATTTGATTGAGGATTACCGGACATTTGAATCTGCTCTGGAGGAGGCAGGAGTGATCCTGCTGAAAAATCAGAGAGTGAGAAAAAGCTTTCATTCCGTTATGGTGGATATCTGCGGTCTGAGGGTTCCCTATTCCTGTTATCACAAGCCGTTTCCCTTTGGCCTTCACGCCAGCGATATAGAACTATTATGCGGTTCGGCCAACCAGGAGGCATTTCAGATTCTGATTGCCCACTCTCCCTATTTTGCACCGGCCTATTTTACCTGGCAGGCAGATCTGACCGTCAGTGGCCATTATCATGGCGGTATCCTGCGCCTGGGAAAAAGAAGGGGACTGGTCAGTCCCTATCTGCATCCCTTTCCCTCCTACTGTGTAGGGGATTTTCACCGGGGAGATTCCCATCTGGTGGTCAGTGCAGGCTTGGGAGAACATACCCTGCCGGTTCGCCTGTTTAATCCCCATGAACTGGTCTTTATCACAGTAAAGAATCCGGAGGAAGCTTAAATGGTGATCCCGGTTAAGCTGGAGGTCTTCGAAGGCCCCCTGGATCTGCTACTTCACCTGATCGAGAAAAACAAAGTGGATATCTACGACATTCCCATTGTATCCATAACCGACCAGTATATGGTATTTATCCGGCAGATGGAGCATGAGGATCTTTCTGCCATGAGTGAATTTATGCTGATGGCGGCTACTCTTTTGGATATCAAATGCAGAATGCTTCTGCCCAAGCAGGTCAACGAAGAAGGCGAAATCGAAGACCCCAGGGCAGATCTTGTGGAAAAGCTTTTGGAATACAAAACCTACAAATATATGTCCGGAGAACTTCGCCAGATGCTGGAGCAAGCCAGCGGAGCCTGCTTTCGCGAACCCGATATACCCGCAGAGATCCGCAACCGCAAAGAGCCGGTAGATCCGGTCCAGCTTCTCGGCGGGATGACCTTGTCTGAGCTGAACCGGATTTTTGAGTCCATCGTCCGCAGAAAGCAGGACAGAGTAGATCCTATCCGATCAACCTTCGGCCGGATTGTCAAGGAACCTGTCAATGTAAGCCAGAAACTGTCCGAAATCCGGAATTACGCTTTGGAGCATACCTGTTTCTCCTTCGAGGATCTGATTGAAGACGGAAAAGACCGTTTCACTATGGTGGTCACCTTCCTTTCCATTCTCGAGCTGATCAAAATGGGCCATATTAAAGTAATCCAGGAACGGCTGTTTGACGATATCCGGATTGAGGTATTAAACGATCCTGAAAGCTGGAAAGATCTGTCGGATTATAAAGATGAGGGGTAATTGTTCAGGTCAGCAGCCCAAGCTTGCTGCATAAAACCCGTCATGGGAAGGAGGAAGCCATCTTGGAGGAAGGGAACGCAAAGGCTGCCATAGAGGCCATCTTGTTTTCCATGGGAAATTCCGTAAAAATATCCCTGTTGTCACAAGCCCTGGAAATCACGGTTCAGGAAACCGAAGAGCTGATCCATGAAATGATGGATCAATATGAAAAAGAAGACAGAGGAATCCGTCTTATACTCCTGGACGATGCCTGTCAGCTTTGTAGCAAAAAAGAATATTATGAAATACTTGCCCGTGTAGCTGCCAGGCCTCAGAAGCCTGTTCTGACCGATGTCATGATCGAAACCCTCTCCATCATCGCCTACAAACAGCCCATCACAAAAGCAGAAATAGAAAAGATCCGTGGGGTAAAAAGCGACCATGCCGTCAACCGTCTCGTAGAATATGACCTCGTCCAGGAACTCGGTCGTCTTGACGCCCCCGGCCGGCCCATCCTCTTCGGAACCACAGAAGAATTCCTGCGCGCCTTCGGAGTTGTAGACATAGCCGAACTCCCCCACATAGATCCGGGAAAGCTTGCCGATTTCAAAGCCGAAGCTGAAGCCGAAGTCCAGGTTCCCGTATAAGCCGGATCCTCCCTTTTCACAGAACAAGTCCCCCGCACAGCCTGGCTCAAACCCTATAGTAGAATTCAGGATATCCTGCTGTCTTCCCCGAAGATCCGTAATAAAAGTCTTGAAAAAAAGAAGCCTATGAAGTAGAATTACATTGGCTTAGTTTTGGTTATGTTTTATTATTCAGAGACAGCTTTTGGCTTCCGACGCCCCCCAGCGACGGAAGCCAAAGGCAGTCTTACAACAATATGGAGGGTTAATCAGCATGAGCAACACTACACAAAGCAAAGCAGCAAACAGGATAGAAGCCCTGCTTGATGCCAATAGTTTTGTTGAGATCGGAGCAAAGGTGACAGCCAGATCCACCGATTTCAACCTAACAGAGAAAAAAGCAGCTTCCGATGGAGTCGTGACCGGCTACGGCGTTATCGATAACAGACCCGTATACGTCTATAGTCAGGATGCATCCGTCCTGGGCGGTTCAATGGGGGAGATGCATGCCAGGAAGATCACAGCCCTGTATGACATTGCCATAAAGACAGGCGTACCGGTAATCGGGCTCGTTGACTGTGCAGGTCTGAGACTGGAAGAGGCGACAGATGCATTGGAAGCCTTCGGCGCAATCTATCTTAAGCAGACCCTTGCATCCGGCGTGATTCCTCAGATTACCGCTGTTTTTGGGACCTGCGGTGGTGGAATGGCTCTCGTTCCCGCGCTGTCTGATTTCACCTTCGTAGAAAAGGAAAGGGGTCACATCTTCGTCAATTCGCCCAATGCGCTGGAAGGAAACCGGACAGAAAAATGTGACAGCTCTTCTGCAGAATTCCAGAGCAAGGAGACCGGCATGGTTGACGGGATCGGAACCGAAGAAGAGATCCTCGATCAGATCAGAACCCTGGTCACCCTGCTTCCCTCGAGCAACTGGGACAACGATACCATCGTTGAGTGCAGCGACAGCCTGAACCGCCTCCTCGAAGGAGCCGGGGACTATGCCCAGGATGCAGGCATGCTTCTCAGCGCTCTGGCAGATGATGAAGCGTTTTTTGAGATCAAACCGGAATACGGCAAGGATATTGCGGCAGGCTTCATCCGCCTGAATGGCCTTACTGTAGGAGCCGTGGCAAACCGTTCCGTCATTTATGGCGAAGACGGAAACAAGGCGGAAGAGCTGGGAACGACTCTCAGCTCCAGAGGCGCCAGAAAAGCCGCCTCCCTGGTCCGCTTCTGCGATGCCTTTGGGATCCCTGTACTGACCCTTACCAATGTAACCGGGTTTTCTGCCAGCCTCTGCAATGAGAAGATGCTCGCCCGTTCGGTGGGCTCCATGGTTGCCGCTTTTGCCGAAGCGAGTGTTCCCAAGGTCAATGTCATCACCGGAAAAGCATACGGCTCCGCCTACACGGCTATGAATTCCAAGAGCCTGGGCGCTGATTTCGTATTTGCCTGGGAAGACGCTGAGATCGGCATGATGGATGCTTCCCTGGCAGCAAAGATTCTCAGCCCCGGTGCCAGCGCGGCAGATCTGGCAGAGAAGGCCGATGCCTATCGCAGGCTGCAGTCAAATGTTGAGAGCGCGGCGGCAAGAGGCTATGTTGATACCGTCATTGCTGCGGCAGAGACCAGGAAATATGTGATCACTGCCTTCGATATCCTCTATGCGAAAAAAGAAGTGAGACCTGATAAAAAGCATGGTACTGTTTAAGTGAGGTGAAGCATATGAAAGATTATTTTAGGAACGCCTCGAGAACTCTGGCTGTCCTTCTTTGCGTCACCGTGATGGCCTTCCTGGGTGCCTTTTGCGTTTCTGCCTCAGAAGCAGATGACGAAAGCATGGACAAGGTACTGAAAACCGGGATCGGGCTGACCAATACGATTGTAAACCTGACCCAGGAGGATCTGGCTGAGCTTTCAAAGTCGACAGATGATTTTACCCTCCAGGCAGTGGAAGCCTGGGAAGGCTCCGCTGAGGAGCTGGGGGCCTATGTGGCAGATGCCGAGAACGAGGAAAGCACGGTAGCCTATAAAAGCGGGAAATATACCGTAACGGTTCCCCAGACCTTTGAGAAGGCTGCCGCGAAATTTGTCTATATTTTTGACCGGAAACTGGAGCCCGCTTCCTTAACGATCGATGTCAAGCTGCCGATGGGAGTAACCCTTGCCAGAGCAGCCATGAATACCCTGATCGGATTGTGTACCGTTTTTCTGGTTCTGGTTTTTCTGTCCTTTGTCATCTCATTGCTGAAATTTGTCCCTTCCCTCGTGTCAAGGAACGAAGGGGAAGAGGTCAGGGTAGTGCCGGAACCCCACCATCCGACTCCTGTTCAGGAGGAAGAAGTGGAGGTCGACGATGGCGAACTGATTGCGGTTATCTCAGCGGCAATCGCTGCCATGGAGGGAACCTCTGCAGACGGTTTCTATGTGCGCTCCATCAGGAAGGTGGCACGAAGGTGACGATAGACCTGCAGAAGGGAACCATTTTTTGCAGTAGTATCACTATATGCCGCGCCAGCGACATGTTTTAAGCAGGCAATACAATAAACATTGGGAGGATAGATTATCATGAAAAGCTATACCATCACTGTAAACGGAACCGCTTATGACGTCACTGTAGAAGAGAATACCGGTGCAGCCCCTCAAGCAGCCCCCAAAGCTGCTCCCAAGGCAGCTCCTAAAGCCGCTCCCAAGGCAGCAGCCCCCAAGGCCTCTGCCGGGGCAGGTTCTGTGAAGGTAACCGCCTCCGTTCCCGGCAAGGTTCTGTCTCTTGCCGCTTCTGTCGGCCAGGCCGTTAAGGCTGGCGACAATATCGTGATCATTGAGTCCATGAAGATGGAGATTCCGGTTGTTGCTCCCCAGGATGGCACGATCGCCAGCATTGACGTGGCGGTTGGGGCATCCGTAGAAAACGGAGATACCCTGGCAACGATGAACTAACTGATTCAGGAGGTAGTCAGATGTCTTATATTGCAAATACCTTGTCAAACCTGGTTCATCAGACCGCCTTTTTTAATCTGACCTGGGGCAATTATCTGATGATCCTGGTGGCATGTATCTTCCTGTACCTGGCCATTGCCCACGACTTTGAGCCTCTCCTTCTGGTTCCCATTGCCTTTGGCATGCTCCTGGTAAACATCTACCCGGGCATTATGATGGAACCGGCGGAATCCTCCACGGGCGTCGGCGGCCTCTTCCACTATTTCTATATTCTGGATGAGTGGAGTATCCTGCCATCCCTGATCTTTATGGGGGTCGGCGCCATGACGGATTTCGGTCCGCTGATTGCCAATCCCATCAGTTTTTTGCTTGGCGCAGCGGCTCAGCTGGGTATCTATGTTGCCTATTTCCTTGCCATCTTTCTGGGCTTTAACGGTAAGGCTGCAGCAGCCATCTCCATCATTGGAGGAGCCGATGGCCCGACCTCCATTTTCCTGGCAGGAAAGCTGGGTCAGAGCGCCCTCATGGGACCGATCGCTGTAGCGGCTTATTCCTACATGTCCCTGGTTCCGATTATCCAGCCTCCGATCATGAAGGCATTTACCACTGAGGAAGAAAGAAAGATCAAGATGGAGCAGCTCAGGCCCATCACAAAGCTGGAAAAGATCCTTTTCCCCATTGTCATCACGATTGTCGTCTGTATGATTCTTCCGACGACCGCTCCATTGGTTGGTATGCTTATGCTGGGCAATCTCTTCCGTGAATGCGGAGTGGTAAAGCAGCTGACGGAGACAGCCTCCAATGCCATGATGTATATTGTTGTCATTCTGCTGGGAACCTCTGTAGGTGCTTCTACCAGCGCGGAGGCATTTCTGAACGCGGATACGCTGAAGATCGTTGTTCTGGGGCTCGCCGCCTTCTGTTTCGGAACCTTCGGTGGTGTGATGCTCGGAAAACTGATGTGCCGGATCTCCGGGGGAAGGATCAATCCTCTGATCGGTTCGGCAGGTGTATCCGCTGTTCCTATGGCCGCCCGCGTAGCCCAGAAGGTTGGCGCGGAAGCGGATCCGACGAATTTCCTTCTGATGCATGCCATGGGGCCGAATGTCGCAGGCGTTATCGGTACCGCTGTAGCAGCGGGTGCTTTCATGGCTATCTATGGAGTGTAAATTGCAGCTGAGAAGGAATACATGACCGCACAGGTCGAAATCTTTAGCCAAGAGGTATATGCGGAGGCATGGCGGATATTTGTTTCGAATATCTGATGCCTCCAATATAAGAGGAGTAGAAAATGGCACAGAAAAATGATAAGATCAAAAAGGGCTCCAATAGCGGAAACGGCCAGCGTCAGAATCCACAGGCTCAGCCGGCACCGGTTCAGGCGGAAAAAGCACCCAAGGCCGCTGCCCCCAAAGCTGCCGTAGAAAAAAAGCCCATTAAGATTATGGAAACCATCCTGCGTGATGCGCACCAGTCTCTGATCGCCACCAGAATGAGTACCGAGCAGATGCTGCCCATCGTGGATAAGCTGGACAAGGTCGGCTATCATGCCGTGGAGTGCTGGGGCGGCGCAACCTTTGACGCCTCATTACGTTTCCTCAAGGAAGATCCGTGGGAGAGGCTGCGCAAGCTTCGTGACGGCTTCAAAAACACCAAGCTTCAGATGCTGTTCAGAGGACAGAACATTCTCGGATACAGACCCTACGCAGACGATGTAGTGGAATACTTTGTTCAGAAATCTGTCGCGAACGGAATTGATATTATTCGTATCTTTGACTGCCTGAACGATATCCGCAACCTTGAAACGGCAGTTAAGGCGGCCAACAAGGAAAACGCTCACGCCCAGGTAGCGCTAAGCTATACCCTGGGAGACGCTTATACGCTGGAATACTGGACAGGAATTGCCCGCAGGATCGAGGATATGGGCGCCAATTCCATCTGTATTAAGGATATGGCAGGCCTTCTGCTTCCCTATGAGGCTACGAAACTGGTAAGCGCCCTGAAGGAGACAGTCAGCATTCCTATTGACCTGCATACCCATTACACCTCAGGTGTTGCTTCCATGACCTATCTGAAAGCGGTAGAGGCTGGTGTCGATATTATTGACTGTGCCATGTCTCCCTTTGCTCTGGGAACATCCCAGCCGGCTACGGAGGTTATGGTCGAGACCTTCAAGGGAACGCCCTATGATACGGGCTTTGACCAGAAGCTTTTGGCGGAAATCGCAGATTATTTCCGCCCCATCAGAGATCAGGCTCTGGATTCGGGTCTTCTCAATCCGAAGAACCTGGGAGTCAACATCAAGACCCTTCTGTATCAGGTTCCGGGTGGCATGCTCTCCAACCTCACCTCACAGCTCAAAGAACAGCATGCTGAGGATAAGTTCTACGAGGTTCTCGAAGAGGTTCCGCGTGTCCGTAAGGATCTGGGCGAGCCGCCTCTGGTTACTCCGTCATCCCAGATCGTGGGAACGCAGGCAGTCTTTAACGTGCTGATGGGTGAGCGCTACAAGATGGTTACCAAGGAGACAAAGGATATTCTCAGCGGCCATTATGGTGCTACAGTCAAGCCCTTTAATCCGGAGGTGCAGAAGAAGTGTATCGGAGATATGACTCCGATCACCTGCAGGCCGGCAGATCTGATCGAGAACGAGCTGGATAAGCTGGAATCTGAAATGGCCGCCTACAAGGAGCAGGATGAGGATGTTCTGTCCTATGCGCTCTTCCCTCAGGTTGCCCTGGATTTCTTCAAATATCGCCAGGCACAGAGAACCGGTATTGACGAGACAAAGGCTGATACGCAAAGCGGCTCTTATCCGGTGTAATCGTCAGCGCCGACGACGATTGTATTTGTTCTTTGCTATAAAACACAGGAATCATAAAGCCTACCCTCTCTGGCAAGCCTGCTTGTCCATCGGGGTAGGCTTTATTATGGCGTTTCCCTTTACCCTACAGCAGGCAGAAATGGTGACTGTAAAGAAGGCCGTGAAGGAACAGTTGCCGATAATGGAGAAACAGTTTGGGAAAGATTGGTATTATAGGAGGCGGCCCTGCCGGAATGATGGCAGCAATTCAGCTGGCCATGATGGGGCAGGAAGTGCATATCCTCGAAAAAAACGAAAAGCTGGGGAAGAAGCTGTTCATCACAGGAAAAGGGCGCTGTAATGTGACCAACGCCTGTGATCTGGAGGATTTTTTCCCGGCAGTGAAACGGAATCCGAAGTTTTTGTACAGCTCCTTTTATTCCTTTAGCAACCAGGATGTCATATCCTTTTTTGAAAAGGCCGGTGTTCCTCTGAAGACAGAGAGAGGCAACCGGGTTTTTCCTGTCTCGGATCATTCCTCGGACATTATCAGGGCTTTGGAAAGGACACTGAAGCGAGAGGGTGTCCTCATCCATCTAAAGACAGAGGTAACCCATCTTGTGCTGGAGGGGCATACCGTGAAAGAATGCCTTCTGTCTCATGGGGGCAGCTTTCAGGGAGACTGTATCCTTGTGGCAACGGGAGGGATGAGCTACCCCTCCACCGGCTCAACCGGGGATGGCTACCGCTTTGCCGGAGAAGCAGGCCATACCATTATTCCCTGCAGTCCTTCCCTGGTACCGCTGCTCACGAAGGAGGCTTACATTTCCGAGCTGGCTGGGCTGTCCCTGAAGAATGTCCGGCTGAGCATTCTCAAGGGAAAGAAAAATATTTTTCAGGACTTTGGGGAGATGATGTTTACCCATACCGGCGTGACCGGGCCACTGGTTCTGTCCGCAAGTGCCGAGCTGGATGAGATTAAGGCGGGGGATCAGCTTACGGCCTTGGTGGATCTGAAGCCAGCCCTTTCGCTGCAGATGCTGGATGCAAGGCTTGTCAGAGAATTTACTGCCGTTCCCAACAAGCAGTTCAAAAATGCCATTGCCAGCCTTTTTCCATCCTCTCTGCTTCCCGTCATCGTATCCCTTGGCGAAATACAGCCGGAAAAGCCGGTTCACTCTGTGACAAAGGAGGAAAGGCTTTCCTTTGCTTCTCTGATCAAGAATTTCCCCTTTACCATAACCGGCAGGGGAGACTTTTCTGAGGCAGTTATCACCAGGGGCGGGGTCAGTGTAAAGGAGGTAGATCCTCAGACAATGAGATCCAGGCTGGTGGATAATCTGTATTTTGCCGGAGAGGTTTTGGATCTGGATGCGGTCACAGGAGGATATAACCTGCAGATTGCCTGGTCCACTGGCTATCAGGCTGCACAGGGGATTCTCAAGGCCCTGGGATTGTCAGGGACATGAAGCCGTGCTTGTAACCGCTCGGGACAGCCTTTCGCAGTCGACGAGAACTGTGGCTGCGACTGTAGAACCGGTGAGCAGAAGTTACAGGTTTAGAAAGGACAGAATACTTTTATGGGAATCAATATTGCGATTGACGGACCTGCAGGAGCAGGAAAGAGCACGATTGCCAGGCGGGTTGCCAAAGAATTATCCTTCTTGTATGTGGATACAGGAGCCATGTACCGCGCAATAGCCTATTACTGTATCCAAAAAGGACTTTCCGGTTCAGACGGAGATCGAATCGGACAGCAGATTCAGGAGGCACAGGTGACAATTTCACATGCAGAGGGAGAACAGATGGTTTTCCTTAATTCAGAGAATGTGACTTCTTTTTTGCGCAGCGAGGAGGTAAGCCATATGGCCTCGGTGGTGTCAGCCATTCCTCAGGTCAGGAGACATCTTCTGGCTTTACAGCAAAGCCTTGCCGCCAATCATAATGTCGTCATGGACGGAAGGGATATCGGAACGACCATCCTGCCAAACGCTCAGCTTAAAATTTTCCTCACCGCAAACCCTGCTACACGGGCAAAGAGACGATATCAGGAGCTGATCAATAAGGGAGTAAGCTGCAGCGAAGAAGAGATCCTCAAAGAGATGACGGAACGGGATGAGAGAGACAGCGGCAGGGAAGCGTCACCCCTCTGCCAGGCAGAGGATGCTGTCCTGGTGGACACCTCTGATCTGTCTATCGACGAAGTCACGGAAAGGATCATTGCTCTGTATCGGGAAAAGATGAAGAGGTCATAACGATATGGAAATACTGACTGCCAAAACAGCAGGCTTCTGCTTCGGTGTCCAAAGGGCGGTGGATCGGGTCTATGAGATTCTCGAGGAAACGGATGAGCCGATTTATACCTTAGGGCCTATCATTCACAATGAGGAGGTGGTGTCGAACCTGGAAAAAAGGGGGGTTCACGCCATCTCTGAGGAGGATATTCCTAAATTGAAAAAGGGGAGGATTATCATCCGCTCTCATGGGGTCGGCCGAAAGGTCTGTGAGAAGATCCATCGTCTTGGCCTGTCCTATGAGGACATGACATGCCCCTTTGTCAAGAAAATCCATCGGATCGTGGAGAAAGCCGGAGAAGAGGGAAATATGGTTCTTATCCTGGGGGACCGGACTCATCCCGAGGTGCTGGGAATCTGCGGCTGGTGCCAGGGCCCCTTTCAGGTCATCGCCAGCTGCCGGGAAGCGGAAGACTTTAGTTTACCGGAAAATCAAAATGTCACTGTAGTTTCTCAGACAACATTTAATTATAATAAATTTAAAGATATAGTTGAAATTCTTCAAAAAAAGAGTTATGATGTAAATGTTTTAGATCGTCCCAATTGTTATAGCATTTTGAACACGATATGTAGTGCCACTCAGGAGCGCCAGACGGAAGCGAGGCAGATTGCCGCTGCCGTGGACACCATGCTGGTGATCGGAGGAAAGCATAGTTCAAATACACAGAAGCTGTTCGAAATCTGTAAGAGTGAGTGTGAGAATACTTACTATATACAAACACCTGTAGACTTGGATTCTGATATGTTCCAATGCAGTAGTTATGTAGGTATTACAGCAGGGGCGTCTACCCCTAAAACAATTATTGAGGAGGTTCAAACACATGTCAGAAAAATCTTTTGACGAGCTCCTGAAGGAGGAGAATTCTGTTAAGACCATTCGTAGTGGCGAGGTTGTTACGGGTGAGGTTTTCGAGGTCACGGAGGATGAGATTTTCCTGAATATCGGTACTAAGGCTGATGGGGTCATCTCCAAGAGTGAGTATTCGAATGATCCCACAGTGGTCTTAACGAATGTCGTCCACAAGGGAGACACGATGGAAGCCAAGGTTCTCAAGGTGAATGACGGTGACGGCCAGGTAGTTCTTACTTACAGAAGACTTGCTGCAGAGAAGGGCAACAAGCGCCTGGAGGAGGCATTTGAAAATCAGGAGGTTCTCAGTGCCGTAGTTACTCAGGTCCTGGAAGGCGGCATCTGTGTCAATGTTGAGGAGACGAGAGTCTTTATTCCTGCCAGCCTTGTTTCAGATTCTTTTGAGAGAGATCTCAGCAAGTACAAGGATCAGGAGATCCAGTTTGTCATCACAGAATTCAATCCGCGTCGCCGCCGTATCATCGGTAACCGCAAGAAGCTGCTGCAGGCGGAGAAAGCCCAGAAGCAGAAAGAGCTTATGGAGCGCATCCATGTCGGTGACCGTGTTGAGGGTGTCGTGAAGAATGTCACAGATTTCGGTGCCTTCATCGATCTGGGCGGAGCAGACGGACTCCTTCACATTTCAGAGATGAGCTGGGGCAGAGTGGAGAACCCGAAGAAGGTCTTTACCGTGGGTGAGACCCTCACAGTCCTGATCAAGGACATCAAGGGCGAGAAGATCGCGCTCTCCTTAAAGTTCCCGGAGGCCAATCCCTGGCTTAACGCTGCAGAGAATTTTGCTGCTGGTAACATTGTTACCGGACGCATTGCCCGTATGACTGATTTTGGTGCTTTCGTGGAGCTGGCTCCCGGCATCGATGCCCTGCTTCATGTTTCCCAGATTTCCCGTGAGCATGTGGCTAAGCCCTCAGATGTTCTTGAGATTGGCCAGATCATTCAGGCAAAGGTCGTGGACTTCAACGGCGAGGACAAGAAGATCAGCCTTAGCATGAAGGCGATTGAGAATCAGGCTCCGCAGGAAGAGCAGTATGATTCCTACGAGGGTGAAGAAGAAGCCTACGATGACGGCGCGTATGAAGAAGAGTCTTATGATGACGGTGCCTATGAAGAGGGCGCTGATTATGCAGAAGAGGCTCCCACAGAGGAATAAAGCTTAACATCATATAGACAAAAATGACTGTCGGCTGCCCCCAAAGGTGGCCGGCAGTTTTTTTTTATAGCCCAGAGCCTCACCCCCCAGAGGCGGTGGAGCCGGATAAAAGACTTGCTAACCCTTATCCCGGAGAGTATAATATCTGACAGGATTGTCAGACAGAAGTTGGATAAGGAGTGAAACAGATATGAAAAGAACAATAGCACTTTTGATCTCGGCTGTGATGCTGCTGGCCATGCCTGTGTTTGCGGAAGAAGATGATTACGAAGCATATTATGATGAGGAAGGCTATGAGGAGGACTACGACGAAGGGGAAGATTCCTGGGAGTACCCCTTTGAGGAAATGGATGATTTTGAATCATTACAGGAAAATGAGCTGAATTATTCCGATATCGAGGAGACCTTGTATGAGCTGGAGGATCGGGGGATTACAGGGGATTTTGTCTATTTTGACATGGGATTGATGATCTGGCTCCCGGACTTTCTGAAAGAGAGCAGGCTTAGTGAGAAAGACATAGAAGAAGGGTATGTCGGCTATTATGTATCAGAGGATGAAGAGACCATCCTTGCTGTAACCTACCATGAAGATTTGGTTAAGGATCTGGCGGAGTTGGAGAAAGCCATAAAGAAACGGATGGAAGAGGTATCTGATGTCACCTCGGTCAGGATCAATGGGATTGACGGACTGTCCTACTACTATGAAGGGGAAGATACCCTGACCATAGATTTGATCGACGATTACGGCGGGGTAACGGAGTTTTCCTTCTATCCGGGTTCGGATAAGGATTTTGCCCTTATCGCCACCATCATGACAGCCACGATCCAGTATAGCTGGTGATTGAAGTATGATAGCGTTTATCCAGGGAAGAGTAGACAGCCTGACCGAAAACTCTGCTATTTTGGATACGGGCTTTATGGGCTTTGAGGTTTTTATGACACGACGGGATTTAGACAGGCTCAGCACAGGGAGCCATATCAAAGCCTACACGCATTTTCAGGTGCGTGAGGATGCCATGCAGCTCTTTGGCTTCCTCCGGCAGGAAGACCGGCAGCTGTTTCGGCTCCTGATCGCAGTGAGCGGGATCGGACCCAGAGGTGCAATCGGGTTATTAGGAGCAATGAGCGCCGAAGAATTAAGGTTTGCCATTTTCAGTGATGATGCAAAGACCATCTCTCAGGCACCTGGGATCGGAAAAAAGACAGCTCAGAAGTTGATTCTGGAGCTGAAGGATAAGGTGGATCTCACAGAAGGATTGGATCAGCCTGCGCAGGAGGGCGGCTTTGAAGGCGGCGTGGCGAAGGATATGAATGTCTTCAGGAAGGAAGCCATAGAGGCTCTTGTGGCTCTGGGCTACAGCAGTACCGAGGCTTCCCGCGCCGTAAGTCAGGTACCGGAGCCGGAAGCCCAGGACGTGGAGATGGTTTTGAAAGCGGCACTGAAGCATATCTGACCATTTTTTTTAGAGGAGGAGAATGGAAAAGAGAGTCATAACGACCGAGGCGGCACAGGAGGATATGCTGGTAGAGGGAAGCCTCAGGCCGCAGACACTGGACGATTATATCGGACAGGAAAAAATAAAAAACACCTTGCGGGTATATATTGAGGCCGCCAGGCAAAGAGGAGATCCTTTGGATCATGTGCTCTTTTACGGCCCTCCCGGCCTGGGAAAAACAACCTTGTCCGGTATCATAGCTAACGAGATGGGGACCCATATGAAGGTGACTTCGGGCCCGGCTATTGAAAAACCGGGAGAGATGGCTGCCATCCTCAACAATCTTCAGCAGGGCGATATTCTTTTTGTGGATGAGATACACAGGCTGAACCGCCAGGTGGAGGAGGTTCTGTATCCGGCCATGGAGGACTTTGCCATTGATATCATGATCGGAAAAGGGGCTGCTGCCCGGTCCATTCGCCTGGATCTGCCCCGCTTTACTCTGGTAGGAGCCACGACAAGAGCCGGGCTGTTGACGGCACCCTTGCGGGACAGATTCGGTGTGGTGAACCATATGGAATTCTACAATCAAAAGGAGCTGACAACCATCGTTTTGCGTTCTGCCAAGGTTCTCGAGGTGGAAATAGATGCGGATGGTGCGGCAGAGATTGCGAAACGCTCCCGGGGGACACCTCGTCTGGCCAACAGGCTGCTTAAACGGGTCAGGGATTTTGCTCAGGTAAAATATGAGGGAAAGATATCCTATTCCGTGGCCTGCTTTGCCCTTGATCTTCTGGAGGTGGATTCCTATGGGCTTGACAAGCTGGACCGGAAAATTCTGGATATCATGATCCGGAACTTTCAGGGAGGGCCTGTGGGTCTGGAAACCCTGGCCGCAGCCCTGGGAGAGGATGCCGGTACTCTGGAGGATGTATATGAACCCTATCTTCTCCAGAACGGCTTCATCAACCGCACTCCCCGAGGCCGGACGGCATCGTCTAAAGCCTACCGGCATTTGGGTCTTTCCGAACCCTGACAGAAAAAAGGCTATACATTTTCCGCTTTTTCGTTTATAATCATACTATGAAGTCTGCCCGTAACGACAAAGAAAGACTATTTTGCCGTTTATGCTACGTTAATTGATGAATCACGCACGACAGACTCTTGCATGCGAGAAAGAGAAAGAATAAACAGGAGACAGTTGCCATGGCAGTAAAGAACAAAGCACAGGTTATTATCGGAGGAAAAGTCATTACACTGAGCGGCTATGAATCCGAGGAGTATCTGCATCTGGTTGCCACATATATGAACAGGAAGATTTCGGAGCTGTCCGAGATGCCCGGTTATAGCCGTCTGCCTATGGAGACAAAGCACAATCTCCTGAGCCTGAATATCAGCGACGATTATTTTAAGGCGAAAAAGCAGGCTGAAGATTATGAACAGGATATGCAGCGTAAGGATCAGGAGGTCTTTGACCTCAAACATGAGCTGATCGACGTGAGAATGAAACTGGAAGAAGCCCAGAGGTCATCCCAGGAGGCGGAAGATGCCAGGCAGGCGTTGGAGAGCCGGATTGAGCTGCTGGAAAAGGAGGCGGATGAGCGGCTGGACCAGGTTCAGAAGGTTGTCCGCGAGGCGGAGGAAGAGAAGCAGAAGCTGTTGGCCGAGATCGCCCGGCTGAGGGAAAGGGCTTAAAGCTCACAGGGAGCACACAGGACAGGGGATTACGAGAGTAGTCCCCTGTTATTTACCCTATTTACAAAACTTCGTTTTGAGAGGAGACATATTTTGCCCACGGCTGCGTTTTTTGCAGGCGTGGCTGCAAAATAGTCATCCGAGGTCATTGCATCAACGTACAAAACTTCGTTTTGAGAGGAGGCGGATCTTCTTGCGGCAAAGAGTGGAATTACTCGCGCCTGCCGGTTCATTTGAAGGCTTTATGGCAGCGCTTTGGGCAGGGGCAGACGCGGTTTATGCAGGAGGAGATCTATTTGGAGCAAGAGCTTTTGCGACAAATCTGAATCAGGAGGAACTGCTGCGGGCCATTGATCTTGCGCATATCCATGGCAGAAAATTATACCTGACAGTCAATACTTTGCTAAAAAACAGGGAGCTTGAGGAGACCCTTCCTTTCTATCTAGAACCCTTTGTCAGAGAAGGACTGGACGCAGTTCTTGTACAGGACTTCGGGGTTCTGAAGCTGCTTCGTGAAATCTATCCTTCACTGCCGGTTCACGCCAGCACACAGATGACCGTGACGGGACCGGAGGGAATGCGTTTTCTGGAAAAATGGGGCGTTACCCGTGTGGTTCCGGCCAGAGAGCTGACTCTTTCGGAGCTTTCCCGGATGCATCAGGAATCCCCTCTGGAGATAGAAACCTTCATCCACGGAGCCATGTGCTACTGTTACTCCGGCATGTGCCTGCTCTCCAGTCTGATCGGAGGCCGCAGCGGGAACCGGGGCCGCTGTGCACAGCCCTGTCGGCTGCCCTACGAAGCCTTAGATGACCAAGGAAAAAAAATACCGGCCAAGGGCTCGGGGCTTTTGAGCATGAAGGATTTGAATACCATTGACATTCTGCCGGAGATCCTTTCTGCCGGTATAGCCTCTCTGAAGATAGAGGGAAGGATGAAAAGACCCTCCTATGCGGCGGGCGTGACGCAGATCTACCGGAAATACCTGGATCTTTGGTATGAGAAGGGAGAATCCTCCTACCGGGTGGATCCTGCCGACAGACAGCGCCTCCTGGCTCTGTTCAGCAGAGGAGGCTCCTGCAGCGGCTACTACAACAGACATAATGGCCCCGAGATGATTGCTTTTCGGGATGACGGAAAAAAGGCGGAGGAAGACAGCAGCTCATCCGCAGGCTATATCATGAAGCAAGGCCTGAAGGGAAAGGTCAGCCTTCAGGTGGGGGAACCTGTCAGACTTGCGCTTTCCTGGCAGCGGGGTCCTTCCGGCAGCGGACAGCAGGGCAGTCTTGAGATCGATGGACCAGTGGTTCTGCCGGCCCAGAAACAGCCTCTGACCAAAGAGGATGTGACCAGGCAGCTGGGAAAGCTGGGAGATACTCCTTTCTCTTGGGAAGAGTTACAGGTGGATATGCCGCAGGGCTGTTTTCTTCCGCTGCGTTCTCTGAACGAATTCAGAAGAGAGATGGTGCCAAGGATCGAGAAGGCCATGTGCGCTCCTTTTATCCGGACTCCTTTATCGGCGGGAGCCGGTTTTTCTGTGCAAAGCCATCCTTCTCAGGAACAGAAGAGTGTCCGTCCTTCTCCTAAGCCTCTGCCCATCTATGTTTCTTGTGAGCGGGAGGAGCAGGCAAAGCTGGCTCTGGCTCATCCGGATGTGACGGGGCTCTACCTTCCGGGGAAGCTGGTAAAGGTTTTTCTGGAAGAGGGAAAGCAAAAGAAAAAGGAAATCTACTGGGCTTTACCCTACGTGCTCAGAGATGAGGATACGATAGCGCTTAAGACGGCCTGGTCGGAGGGACTCGCCGGGGGATTGAGGGGATTTCTGGTCCGCAGCCTGGAGAGTCTTGCCCTTATGAAAAGCCTGGGCTGGGCCGGAAAATGTGTTCTGGATCACACCATGTACGCCTGGAACGACAGGGCGGTAAGCTTTTTCCGGGAACAGGGGGTAGTCCGTATGAGTCTGCCTCTGGAACTGAATGAGGGAGAGCTTCGCCACAGAGACAATCGTGACTCGGAAATGCTGGTCTACGGATATCTTCCTGTCATGATTTCTGCGCAGTGTGTCAGAAAAGACACCCTAGGCTGTGACAGGAGAAATCAATGGATGAGCATGACAGACAGAAAAGGAAAAGCCTTTTCGGTTCAGTGTTGTTGTAATGAGGCTCAGGTGAACGGGAAAAACTGCTGCTATAATGTGATCTACAACAGTCTTCCTCTGGGGCTTGCCTCGGAACGGGATCGGATCAGCAGACTTGGCCTGGCATCAGTGCGGCTTGCCTTTACCCGCGAGGAGCCGGCCAGGGTGGAAAAGATCCTGGATGAATTCTGCTCTGCTTTCATCAGGGGGAGAGAGGAAGAAACTTCTTCCCGCATCTATACAAAAGGGCATTTTAACAGAGGAACATAAAAGCCTATGGTGAATATATTTGTTGAGTTATCAAAATATGTCATTCTGACTTTGATGGTTTTGTATACCTTTCATTGCGCATCCATGGTATTCTCCCCTGTCCGTGGAAACAAAGAATGGCATCTGTTCATGCAGCTGCTTTTGATGTTTGGATTGGATTCTCTCAGCTTTCTGGTGCTTTTTCTGCAGCAGAAAGATTTGTGGATCCTGCTCTATTACCTGGCTATGATGGCTCTTTTTGTCCTGCTGCAATTGGCCTATCGAACCCTTTATCCTAAAGCATCCGGCCTTCTTTTGAACAATACCTGTATGATGCTGAGTTTAGGGTTTATCATGTTGTGCAGGCTGGATATGGCAAGCGCAGCCAAGCAGCTGATCATTGCCGCAGTCGCCTCTGGCCTCTTCCTTGCAGTGCCTTCCATGATCCGGCAGATGCGCTTTTTAAAAAAGCTGGCCTGGCTTTACGGGGGCGCCGGTGTGCTGATTCTGATGGCCGTGCTTGGTCTTGCCCAGAGCAGCTATGGCGCTAAGCTTTCTCTGATGGGGATTCAGCCGTCGGAGGCAATCAAAATCACCTTCGTCTTTTTTGCCGCTTCCATGCTCTGGCATCGGCCCACTAAGGCAAGAATCATGATAACGGCATTTTTGCAGGCGGTTCAGATAGGAATTCTTGTCCTTTCCCGGGATCTGGGGAGCGCTTTGATCTTTTTTGTCACTTTCCTGATCATGCTGTATATTTCCACCCGAAGGGCAGGTTACCTGGCTCTTGGCCTGGGCGTGGGAAGTGTGGCCAGTGTGGTTGCCTATCACAGCTTCGCCCATGTCAGGGAGAGAGTAAGCGCCTTTTTGCATCCCTTGCTTGTCTATGAGAATGAAGGCTATCAGATTGTTCAGTCTCTTTTCGCCATTGGGACAGGCGGCTGGTTCGGAATGGGGCTGGGGAAAGGGTCGCCCCAGGTCATACCGGTGGTAAAAAACGATTTCATATTCAGTGCTGTCTGTGAAGAGCTGGGAGCGGTTTTTGCTCTTTGCCTGATCGCCCTTTGCATGATGTTTTTTCTGATCATTGTGAATATTTCCCTGCAGATCCGCAATCCTTTTTACAAGCTTGTGGCAATCGGTCTGGGGACAGAGTATGCTTTCCAGGTATTTTTGACCATCGGGGGAGCCATCAAAATGATTCCCCTGACGGGAGTGACATTGCCATTGATCAGCTACGGTGGAAGCTCTTTGGTCAGTACGCTTTTGGTGCTGGCAATCATCCAGGGCTTATTTATCTACAGAGAGGATGAGGAAGAAGAAATTGAAAGATTACGAAGACAGACAGAAAAAGCCTCTCTTCCCTTTGGCTTCTCCTGGAGGCGAAAAGGGAAAAGAGACTGACCGTAACCGGGAATATAGACTGGCAGCCGGCTTTTTTGTCCTGATCTTTCTGCTCATGGCCGGCTATCTGATTTACTTTCAGGCGGCCTTGAGTGAGGACTTTATCAACAGTCCCTACAATACGCGCCAGGATTCCTTTGCCGACAGGGTAATTCGCGGGGACATCGTCTCTTCGGATTCACAGCTATTGGCCTATACCCATGTGAATGAGGATGGCTCTTCGGATCGAATCTATCCGTATGGCAATCTGTTTGCCCATGTGGTAGGCTTTGAATCCAATGGAAAGAGCGGGCTGGAGGCTGACGCGAATTTCCTGCTCCTTTCCTCCCATGAATATTTTGTCACGCAGATGAAAAATGAGTTCCAAGGCCGGAAAAATCAGGGAGACGCAATACACACATCTTTGGACACCTCTTTGCAGTCAGCCGCCTACTATGCCCTGGGAGAAAACAGGGGGGCAGTTATCGCCATGGAGCCAAAAACGGGAAGGATCCTGGCCATGGTCAGCAAACCGGATTTTGATCCGAATTTCATGTGGCAGAACTGGGACTACCTGGTGAAGGATGAAAACGACTCCAGCCTTTTGAACCGGGCTACAAACGGGGCTTATCCTCCCGGGTCAACCTTTAAGCTGGTGACAGCCCTGGATTATTACCGCCGCTACAAGAGCTTTGAGGGTTATTCCTACTATTGTGAAGGGGAAGTGACGGTGGGAACGGATTCCATCCACTGTTATGAATACAGCGTTCACGGGCAGGAGGATTTTTATCAGGCTTTTGCCAATTCCTGTAACTGTGCCTTTGCCATGATCGGGACAGTGCTTGGACCCTGGAGCCTGAGGGAAACGGCCCAGGATCTTTTATTTAATCGGAATCTTCCCATTGCCTCTTACAGACAGAGCCAGTTTACCCTTGGCAGCAGGTCGGATACCAGGATGATTATGCAGACTGCCATAGGCCAGGGGGATACCCTGGTATCTCCCATGCACCTGGCCCTGATTACCTGCGCGGTAGCGAATAAAGGGGTGCTGATGAAGCCCAGCCTGATTGATGAGGTGGTAAATGCCAGCGGGGATTCTGTGAGAGCCTACCATCCGGAGCAGGCCGGCGTCCTGATGTCCCAGGAGGAGGCCGATGCCCTGGCAGGTCTGATGGAGGCTGTGGTTTCCTATGGTACAGCGGTTTCGCTGGGATGGAACGGATATACGGCTGCGGGAAAGACCGGTTCAGCGGAATACAACGAAGAGGGGGCCAGTCATTCCTGGTTCATCGGCTACTGCGATACGGAGGACCCTAAGCTGGTGGTTTCCGTCATCGTGGAGGGCGGAGGCGCGGGAAGTCAGACTGCGGTACCTATCGCGAAACAACTGTTTGACACCTATTACTATGGATAAGCTTCCGAATCGTCGTAAATTTCCGCTTTGCTATCAGCTTTTTCCAGACTCTTTGAAATAGGTTTACGTCTGCCTGAAAAAGGAGTATACTAAACGATGGTTTGACTTTCAGAACCGACTGCGCCTTGCCAAAGACGGAGCAGACCAGGCACGGTTCTGTATCACACGCGGACAGGGGGATTGCGCTATGATAGAGGCAACAAGCTGCGGCGGTGTGGTAATTCATCGGGGGAAAATTCTGGCCTTGTATAAATCCTACAGAAATCGTTACGAAGGCTGGGTGTTGCCCAAAGGCACTGTAGAACGTGGGGAAACACATGAGCAGACGGCGCTGCGAGAAGTGAAGGAGGAAGCAGATGTAAAGGCTTCCATTGTCAAATATCTCGGAAAAAGCCAGTACAGCTTCTCTGTTCCGGAAGGGATCGTGAACAAGGAAGTTCATTGGTATCTGATGACAGCGGATAATTACCACAGCAGACCTCAGCGGGAAGAGTATTTTATTGACTCTGGCTACTATAAGTATCATGAGATTTATCATCTGCTTCGCTTTTCCAATGAAAAACAGATAGTGGAAAAAGCGTATCAGGAGTATCTGGAAATGCGTTATGCCGGAAAATGGGGTAAACAGGAAGGATGAAGAAAGGGCCAGACTGGGCGAAGGGGAGGTTTTACCTGGATCCTGCCATATCCGATCCGGCAGCTTTGCGAAGAAAGGTAATGAGGAGAAAAGCCTCCCCTTTTCTCTATCTGGTTACGCTTTCCTGCACGGAGGGAAATATGCTGGAGCTGATTCCCGCCTGTTTTCTGAATCAAAGCTATTTAAGGAACCGCTGTCCCTTAATCGTTGGCATGGCAAAGGGGAAAAGTGCTGCCATATCGCTGGTGGAACAGATCCTTTCTGAAGCCCTGGCAGAGACAGGGGATTGCCGGGTAGATGCGGTATGGTTTCAGTGATCTTTATAATAGGAAGGCTTTTGCTGAGGGGAACCGGTATTGTCCTGTTGGCTGTTCTGTTCATTTTCCTGCTGCTTGTCCTGGCGCCCCTGCGCTACCAGGCTAAGGCGGAGGGCTCCACAGCTGCTCCCTCCCGGATAAAGGTCAGGGTAAAGGTGAGTTGTGGATTCGGCCTTGCGGGCTATACCCTTGAGATAAAGAACCACATGGTTCAAGGGCATTTTCGTCTGGCGGGAATTGGACTGAAGCGTTTTGGCCAGGCTAAGTGCCCCCAAAAGCCGGGCGTTTCTTACGATGAGCAGCTTCTGCATGAGGAGCCGGTTTTGGCGAAGCCTCCAGGCAAAGGCAAGGAAGGAAAACGACAGAAAAGACGGGTTAAGGGCGGAAAAGCCCCCCAAAATGGACAGGGCTGCAAAATTGCCTTATGGGAGGAGCTGCTGCATCTTCCCCAGACAAGACCAGCCTTGCAGAAGGCTGCAGAGGAAGCCTGGCGGCTCTTTGTCCATATCCGGCCCAGATCGGCCGGAGGATGGCTTTCCTTCTCCTTTTCCGATCCGGAAAGGACAGGTCTGATCCTTGCCCTTGCCGGCATCACCCTTCCGATTCACAGAAACAGCGTGAGACTGCTTCCTTCTTTTACGCATGAGGATCGGGCGGAAGCGGAGCTGCTGATAAAGGGCAGAATCTTGCCTCTGCTGGTAATTACGGTTTTGGCAAGGGTCTGGTTTGACAGGAATGTTCAGGCCTTGGTTAAAATAATCAGAAGGAGAAGATATGGCAAACAACAGATTTAAGGAAACCCTGGATTCCCTGATGGAGGGCATGGATGGCCTGGTGGCTGCCAAGACTGTGGTGGGGGAGCCTATGCGGGTGGGGGACACCATCATCATTCCCCTGGTTGACGTCAGCTTTGGCATGGGAGCCGGAGCCTTCGAGAATGCACAGGCAAAAAATTCCGATGGGGGAGGAGCCGGAGGGAAAATGTCACCCTGCGCTGTTCTGGTGATTCAAAACGGGACGACCAAGGTTGTCAGCGTCCGCCACCAGGACGGACTGGCCAAGGCCTTGGACATGGTACCGGATTTTGTCAACAAATTTATGGCGGGGGCAGGCAGCGAGGGCGGCTCGGAAGAGAAAGAAGATGAATGAAAAAGAGCCTTTCCCCAAAGGAAAAGGCTCTGATCATTTCGGCCTGTATCAATCAGACACGCTCCACAGCGTTGGATCTCAGGCATGCTGTACAAACATACATCTTTTTTGCACCGCCGGCGGTCTTCACTCTGACAGACTTGATATTAGACTTCCACATTCTGTTGGATCTTCTATGGGAATGACTCACATTATTTCCAAAATGGGCGCCTTTATCGCAAATTGCGCACTTAGCCATGCTCGCACCTCCTTAACGCTTTTTTTCAACAGGTTCCATAATAACAGAGTGAGTTTGGATTTGCAAGCAAAAATTTAAAAATATATTTCTTTTTAGTGTAAAACAGGGTATAATCGTGCAATCACTGAAAAGATACGGAGGCTTCGTGGTTTCGTGTCTTTTCGGTGTCCGACAAAACAGAAATGGAGGTAGGACTATGAATGGACGTATAGATTCCGGGCTCGGAGAGATTACGATAGATACGGAAGTCATCTCAACTTATGCCGGAGCTGTTGCAGTGGAATGCTTTGGCATTGTAGGAATGGCCGGAGTCAGTATGCGCGATGGTCTGGTCAAGATCCTGCGCAGGGACTCCCTCAAGCACGGGATCACGGTACGGATCACAAAAGAGAATAAGATTCAGCTGGATTTCCATGTCATTGTAGCCTATGGAACAAATATCGCGGCTATCTCGGATAACCTGGTAAGCAATGTGAAATATAAAGTAGAAGATTTCACGGGGATGGAGATCGAAAAGATCAATATCTTCGTTGAGGGAGTACGTGCGATCGATTGATTATTGGATAACAGTATCTGAAGAAAACACTTTGGAAACTCTTTGCTGAAGGTGTTTTAGGAATACCGCATAAGGAGACTGATTCTGTCTTCGGCAGCCGGTTCTGCCGAAGCACAAAATCACCATCCGAAGACAGTTTGTCAGACTAGAACATGCGTTCTAAGAGGAGGAATTCAGTGGAAAACAGACAGACCATAAACGCGAACGCGCTTTCCCGTATGTTTTTGGCTGGAGCCAAGAATCTCGAGGCAAAGAAAGAATGGATTAATGAACTGAATGTTTTTCCGGTTCCGGACGGGGATACCGGAACAAACATGACACTCACAATCCTTTCGGCTGCCTCCGAGGTCAGCGCGATGGAAGAACCGGATATGGAGTCACTGGCAAAGGCCATTTCTTCCGGTTCACTCAGAGGGGCGAGAGGGAATTCCGGCGTTATTCTCTCCCAGCTGCTCAGGGGCTTTTCCAAGAGTATTCAGACTCATTCCGAGCTGGATGCCGTAGATATTGCCAATGCCATGGAAAAAGCGGTGGAGACCGCCTACAAGGCAGTCATGAAACCCAAGGAGGGTACGATTCTCACGGTGGCCAGGGAGTCCGCCCAGAAGGCGGTAGAAACCGCCCAGGAGGCCAAGAGCCTGGAGAGCTTTTTCCGAGGCATACTCGAGCATGCCGAAAAGACTTTGGCTACAACGCCGGATCTGCTGCCGGTACTGAAGGAAGCAGGTGTGGTCGATTCCGGCGGCCAGGGACTGGTAGAAGTTTTCAGGGGGGTCATCGACGGCTATCTCGGAAAGAATGTGGACTACAGCCAGTTCCGTACAGGCGGTTCCGCCAGAAAGCTTTCCAGGATCTCGTCGGAAGCTGAGGAAGAGATTCGTTTTGGGTATTGTACGGAGTTTATCATCCTGCTCAGGGAGCCTATGCCGGAGGAGGAGATTGACAGCTTTAAGGAATTCCTGAACGGGATAGGGGATTCTATTGTCCTGGTCGCGGATGAGGAGATCGTAAAGGTCCATGTCCACACCAATCACCCCGGCCAGGTATTTGAAAAGGGCCTTACCTATGGATCCCTTTCCCGCATGAAGGTGGATAATATGCGGGAGGAGCATCAGGAAAGGCTGATCAAGGATTCGGAACGGCTGGCCAAGGAGCAGGCCATTGAGGATGAACGTCGCAAGGCTGCCCAGTCAGTTCATAAAGAAACCGGTTTCATCAGTGTTTCTGTCGGCGAAGGACTGGGAGAGATATTCAAGGATCTTGGCGTGGACTACCTGATCGAAGGCGGACAGACGATGAATCCCTCAACAGATGATATGCTTAAGGCCATAAACAAGGTCAATGCAGACAATATTTTCATCTTTCCCAACAACAAAAATATCATTCTCGCGGCAAACCAGGCACGGGATCTCATCACAGACAAGAAGATTTTTGTGGTTCCCTCCAAGACTGTGCCCCAGGGTATCACAGCTATCATAGGCTATGTGCCGGAGCGGTCCCCCGAGGAAAACCTTGAGTTGATGACCAAGGCTATGGAGACGGTAAAGACAGGACAGATCACCTATGCCGTCCGTGATACCCGGCTCAATGAGAAGGAGATTCACGAAGGGGACTATATGGGCATCGGTGACCATGGTATCCTTGCGGTGGGAAAGGATATTAACCAGATTGCTATGGACACGGTAGAGGCTATGGCAGACGACCAGAGCGAAGTGATCAGTGTCTATGCGGGCTGCGATGTCTCGCAGGAGATGTCGGAGGAGCTCCTTCAAAGACTGGAGGAGACCTATCCGAAATGTGAGGTGGAGCTTAACCAGGGAGACCAGCCGGTATATTATTATATCATTTCAGTGGAATAGGAATGATTCATGGAAAATAATCTGAGAGAACTAAAGGGACTGGGAGCAAAGACAGAGCAGCTTTTTCATAAGCTGGGTTTATATTCCGTCAGGGATCTTCTCTACTTCTACCCTGCTGCCTACGAGGAATATGAGGAACCGGGGCAGGTCTGCCAGGTGATGGAGGGAAAACAATGCGTCATCCGGGCCAGGCTGGGCTCCGGAGTATCCCTTACCTCAGGAAAGACCAAGGCGGTGGTATCCACAGTGCTTCAGGATTCCTCCGGGAGGCTTGATGCCGTCTGGTTTAATATGGGATATCTCCGCAGCCGGCTCAGGCCGGGAAGGGAATATATTTTCCGCGGCAGGGCAAGCCGCAAAAACGGTCGTCTTGTCATAGAACAGGCTCAGGTTTATGATCCGGCTGAATACGAGCCATTGAAGGGGAAGCTTCTCCCGGTTTATCATCTGACAAAAGGACTCTCGAACAAGACTGTCCGGCGCATGGTCACACAGGCGCTGGACAGTGCTTTTTTTCCTGATGACCCTTTGCCGGAGGATACCAGACTCCGCCTTGGCCTTGTGTCTTTACGGACAGCACTGTGTCAGCTTCATTTTCCTTCTGATGCCGACAGCCGTCAAAAAGCCAGACAAAGACTCGTCTTTGATGAGTTTTTTTCTTTTATCCTTGCCGTCCGAATCTGTCGCCGGATGGGGGAAGAAGCTGAAAACCATTTCCCACTGAAGCTATCCTGGACGACAGAAAGGATCATAAACCGTCTGCCTTTTTCCCTGACAAAGGCTCAGCAGAACGTCTGGCATGATATAGAGAGAAACCTTTGCGGAAGCCGACTGATGGCGAGGCTGGTACAGGGGGATGTGGGCAGCGGAAAGACGATCCTTGCCTTTCTGGCTATGGCGCTGACGGCGGAAAACGGATATCAGGCCGCTTTGATGGCTCCGACCCAGGTCCTGGCCAGACAGCATTTTGAAGCCTTTACCACCTTCGTCCAAAGCCAGGGGCTTACCTTTCTGCACCCTGTCCTCTTAACGGGTTCCATGAAACAAAAGGAAAAAAATGAGGCATTAAGAGCCATCGCCGAGGGGGAAGCCAACTGTATCATAGGGACACATGCCCTGATCCGGAAGGAGATATCCTTCAAAGCACTTGCCCTGGCCATAACGGATGAGCAACACCGCTTCGGGGTCAGGCAGAGGCAGGCTCTTTCCTCATCTCAGGCTTTTCCCCATGTCCTGGTCATGAGTGCCACTCCGATTCCCCGCACATTGGGCCTGATCTTATACGGAGATTTGGATATCAGTGTGGTTGACGAGATGCCGGCTGACCGCATCCCCATAAAAAACTGTCTGGTCGGGACGGCCTGGCGGCCTAATGCCTATCGCTTCATTCAAAAGCAGCTGGAAGAAGGCCATCAGGCCTATGTGATCTGTCCTCTGGTGGAGGAAAGCGAAGGCTTAGAGGCCGAAAATGTCATGGATTACAGCGAAAAGCTCAGGGAGTTTTTCCCTGAGAATATCCACATCAGACCTCTTCATGGGAGGATGAAGGACGAGGAAAAAAACGAGGTCATGCAATCCTTCAGCCAGGGCCAGACGGATATTCTGGTTTCCACGACGGTGGTGGAGGTGGGGGTGAATGTCCCCAATGCCACGGTGATGCTGATCGAAAATGCCGAGCGCTTTGGCCTGGCTCAGCTCCATCAGCTCAGGGGCAGGGTCGGCAGGGGAAAATACCAGTCCTACTGCATTTTCATCCAGGGAAAAGAGGACGAAGAGACGTCGGCCAGGCTTAAGCTTTTGGCCGGTTCAAATGACGGTTTTTATCTGGCGGGAGAGGATCTGCGTCTACGGGGACCCGGAGATTTTTTTGGTCTGCGGCAGAGCGGTGAGCTGCTGTTTTCCCTGGCAGATATTTATCAGGATTCGGATATTCTGTCACTGGCAGGCAGGGAAGCAGATTTTATCCTTAAGGAGGATCCCCTGCTGACGGCACCGGGACATACGGCCTTTCGACAGCTGGTTGACCATCAGCTGGAGGGGCAGCTGGAGAGAATGGAGCTGTAGGCGCATTTGCCCAGGTCAGCAGCCTGCACCTTCTGTCTTCTCATTTTTGTGTATAGACGCGGATGAAGATGTGAATAGAATATAAAAATTGTATATTTTTTAAGAAGATATTGCAGGTTATTTGGTTATTTGTTATAATAGCGGATAAGGTGATTACAGAACCCCATTCACTTGTGGCTGAGAACGGATCAAAGTGCTGCAAACACAGAAAGGAGAATAGATGAATATCGGAATCATTGCGCACAACAGTAAGAAAGTTTTGATCGAGGATTTCTGCATTGCCTACAAGAATATCCTGATCAAACATTCCGTGTATGCCACCGGCACTACCGGGCGGAGGATCGAGGACGTTACCAGCCTGAAGGTTCACAAATTTCTGGCGGGCAGCATAGGCGGAGACAAACAGTTTATGGAGATGGTGGAGAGACAGGATCTGGATCTTGTCATTCTTTTCTACAACCCTGTCATGATCGACGAAAGCGAGCCGGACATTATGTCGATCGTGCGCCGTTGCGACCAGTACAATATTCCCTGTGCGACCAATATTGCCACCGCTGAGCTCTTGATCCTCGGCTTAGCCCGCGGAGATCTGGACTGGAGGCTTAATCTGAAATGAGGGTGATAGCCGGAAGCGCGGGAAGCCTTCCCCTGAAAACTGTTCCCGGTCAGGATACACGGCCTACGACAGACCGCATCAAAGAGACATTGTTCAATGTCCTTAGCCCCCTGCTGGCGGACTGCGCTTTTCTGGATCTGTTTGCCGGGAGCGGAGCCATCGGTATCGAGGCTCTGAGCAGAGGGGCTTCGGAGGCGGTTTTCATAGAGAAGGACAGGCGTGCAGCAGCCTGTATCCAGGAGAATCTCATATTTACAAAACTGAAAGAGCGTGCTACAATTCTCACCATGGATGTAAGAAAGGGACTTTCCTCCCTGGAGGGGAGACCGCCATTTGATGTGATCTTTATGGATCCTCCTTATGGGAAGGGCTTAGGAGAAGCTGCCCTGGACTGTCTTAAGACAAGTTCGTTATGTGGGAGCCGGACTCTTGTCATTCTTGAGGAGAAGCGTATGATGGATCTGTCCTTTGCCGAAAAGCTCGGCTTTCATGTGGAACAGGTCAGGGAATATAAAACAAACAAGCACATATTCCTGCGCAAGTAGCCTGGAAATGCCAGATACGTTTTCCCCAAAGGGAAACGGGCAACGCATTTCATCAAAATCCTGATTCATTCGGGGTTTTTTTTTGTGAAAGTGAGATTTACTTATGATTGCAGTATATCCAGGAAGCTTTGACCCGGCAACCTATGGACATCTGGATGTCATTCAGAGAGCCAGCCTGGCTTTTGATCATGTTATCGTAGGGGTTTTGCACAATTCTGCAAAAAGTCCGTTGTTTTCTGTGGAGGAACGTGTTAATATACTGAAGGATGCGATTAAGAGTTATTCTAATGTGGAAGTTCGGTCCTTTGAAGGGCTGTCTGTCAACTTTGCCAGGGAGAGCCATGCCCAGGTGATCATCAGAGGGCTCCGTGCAGTAACGGATTTTGAGTATGAGCTTCAGATGGCGCAGACAAACAGGGTTTTGGCACCGGACGTGGATACGGTCTTTCTGGCAACCAGGCTTGAGTATGCCTACTTAAGTTCTACGATCATGAAGGAGGTCGCCAGCTTTGGAGGCGATATTTCCAAATTTGCACCCAGTCAGATCATAGAGCGGGTACAGGAAAAGCTTTTGCAACGATAACCCTTGCCTGCAGCCCGGCAAAGTGATAAGGAGATAAGAAATGAACAGCAGAATAGAGCAGATCATCAAAGAGATTGAAGAATATATAGATAGCTGTAAATATCAGGCTTTGTCCACAACAAAAATCGTTGTCAATAAAGAGGAGATGGAGGAATATTTGAGGGAGCTTCGCCTGAAGACCCCGGAGGAGATCAAGGCCTTCCAGAAGGTTATCTCAAATAAGGACAAGATCATCTCGGATGCAAACGCCGAGGCGGAAGCCATCGTTCGAAAGGCGCAGATGCAGGCTGCGGATCTGGTACAGCAGGATGCGATCATGCAGAAGGCATATACCCAGGCCAATGACACCATCAATGAAGCAAACCGCCAGGCTCAGCAGATTCTGGACAGCGCGACCCAGGATGCCAACAACATTCGTCTGAGTGCCATTACATATACCGATCAAATGCTGGCCAGCATCGCAGATATCCTCAGTTCCACCTTGGGGGAAGCCGGAGAGAAATATCAGGCCGCGATTCAGTCTCTGCAGACCTATCTTGATGTTGTGAATCAAAACAGAGCAGAGCTGGCCCCGCAGACTGCGCAGGCAGCAGCCATCACAGGAGCGTATCAGAATATGGGTGTCCCGTCAGAAACGGATTCTGACCTGGATGCGGATTGATATTACCGTTTCTTTTCTTGAAGAGGCATCAGCGTCAGTCTTTCTTGACCTGAATTGATATTGCTGTCCGGGTTATGGCAGCAAGAGGAGTTCAGGTCAATTGACTGTGGCTTATGTCTCTTTGTTTTATCCCTGAGCTGCATATGAGACAGTCTGGATAGTGGGCAGAAGGCGGACTTTTGTTGCGACGAGAGGAGCCGCGCTTTCTGCCGCAGCTACGATGCACATAGTGTTGCGTGGTTGCGGTTGCCGTTAGGAGGATAGATCAGAATGGATAGATTGACAGGGCTGGAACCGAAAGAGGTATTTCGATATTTTGAAGAAATATGCGGCATTCCTCATGGGTCCGGCAATACAAAAGCAATCAGTGATTACCTTGTCAGTGAGGCCAAAAAGCTTGGCCTGGAGTATGGGCAGGATGACATGGGCAATGTCCTGATCCGAAAACCGGCTTATCCGGGATATGAAAATCAAAGCCCGGTTATCCTGCAGGGACACATGGATATGGTCTGCGAAAAAAGGCAGGACCTGGCTCATGATTTCGAAAAGGATGGCCTTAATCTGGGAATCACGGACGGATACATTCATGCGTCCGGAACGACTCTGGGTGGGGACGATGGCATAGCGGTGGCTATGATGCTGGCTCTGCTGGAGGATAAAACGGCAAAGCATCCTGCCCTCGAAGCACTTTTTACCGTTGATGAGGAGATCGGGCTTCTGGGAGCTGCGGGATTTGATACAGATATCCTGAAAGGAAAACGGATGATCAATCTGGATTCCGAAGAGGAAGGAGATCTCTGGGTAAGCTGTGCCGGAGGCCTGACCGGCATCACTCATCTTCCCGTTACCTATGAAGCCCGGGAAGGACGAAAGGTCAATGTGAAGGTCTGCGGCCTGATGGGAGGGCATTCCGGAGCGGAGATCGATAAGGGGAGAGCCAGTGCCTGCAAGATAATGGCTGGTCTGCTGCTGAGAATGGAGAAGGAGCTTTCCTTTACCCCTGCCATAATCTACGTGGGAGGCGGAAGCAAGGATAACGCAATCCCCAGGGAATGCACGGCAAGTCTGCTCCTTTCTGAGGAGTCCCAGCTTCAGGAGATCGAAGACGTCGTCCGTCTTTATGAAGAGGAGAAGAGGAAGGAGTATACCGGCACTGACGAAGGCATCAGGATCATAACAGAGCCTTCATTATGGGGAGAGGAAAAAATCCTTACTCCTGCCAGCAGGACGATTGTGCTCTTTTATCTGAACCAGATGCCTTTCGGCATCCAGAAAATGAGTGGAACGATACCCGGCCTGGTGGAAACCTCCCTCAATCCTGGCATTGTCCGCCTTGACCAGGAGGAGCTTTACGTTTCTTATGGAATTCGCAGCAGTGTCAATGCCGCCAAGGAGGAGCTCTCAGACAAGGTGGCTTTTCTGACGGAGTTTCTGGGGGGAGAGTATGAGACCCAGGGAAGGTATCCGGCATGGGAATACCGGGAAGAATCCGAGCTCCGGAATGTGATGCAAAAGGTATATTCGGATCTGTTTGGCGGGGAATTAAAGGTTGTCGCCATGCATGCAGGCCTTGAATGCGGTATTTTCTACCAGAAGATCGAAAACCTGGACTGTGTTTCCATCGGACCGGAGATTTTGGATATCCATACCAGCGAGGAGCGGATGAATATCGCCTCTGTCCAGAGAACCTACCGATTCCTGAAAGAAGTGCTGAGGGTGCTGTCATAGACAGTTACCGTTCGGACACGGGTACAAAAAACAACAGTCTTTCAGGGCAGGAGGCAGATCATGGAGATTCAGTTATGGCGAAGCATCCTCGACCCCTATGAATTGGCAGTAAAGGAACTGATTGTCAAATTTGAGCATATTCGGCAGGAGCATCGGGATACAGACCGCTATTCACCCATCGAACAGGTGAGCGGGAGGGTGAAAAGTGTTTCCAGCATCCTGGAAAAAATGCAGAGGAAAGGCGTCCCCATGGAGAGGATGCAAGAGGACATCGAAGATCTGGCAGGAGTGCGGATCATCTGTCAGTTTGAGGAGGATATTGACGTCGTCGCAGCCTTGATTCGGCGGCGGTCGGACATGAGGATAAAAAGTGAGAAGGATTATCTGAAGCACATCAAGGAGAGCGGATACAGGAGTTATCATTTGATTGTTTTTTATCCGGTTGAGACACTGGATGGATCGAAGGAGATTCAGGTTGAGATTCAGATCCGCACCATGGCAATGAATTTTTGGGCGACAGTGGAGCATTCTCTGCAGTATAAATACAAAGGGGATATTCCCCCGCACGTGAAGGACAGGCTCAGCAATGCGGCTGATGCTATCATCTCTCTGGATCATGAGATGAGTGTGGTCCGCAATGAGATCATGGATGCTCAGGTTTCCTCCCAGATGCAGGTAAACCTGGTCCGGGATATCCTGAACCATATCGAGAACCTCTACCGTCTGTCCAATCAGCGGGAGGTTTCCAAGATACAGGACGAATTCATCCGCATCTTCAAGACAAAAGACCTTGTACAGCTGGAACGGTTCCAGCGGGAGCTGGATATCATCGCGGAAGGGTATCGTGCCCAGGAGGTATGTCATTCAATCTGATTTTATACCGGTAAACCGTCGGGAAATGGAAGGACGAGGGTGGGACCGGCCGGATTTTGTCTACGTAAGCGGAGACGCTTATGTCGATCATTCTTCCTTCGGAGCCGCCATTATCACCAGACTCCTGGAGCATTTCGGATTTCGGGTCTGTTTCCTGGCGCAGCCGGATTACAGGGATGAGTCCGGCATCAGAGAGTTTGGCGAGCCCCGGCTTGGTTTTCTTGTCTCCGCAGGAAATATGGACTCTATGGTTAACCACTATACCGTGGCGAAAAAGCGGCGGAAGGCTGATGCCTATTCCCCGGGAGGGAAAAGCGGCTTCCGCCCGGACCGTGCCTGTCTGGTATACAGCAGGCTGATCCGTAAGGCTTACCCGAAAGCACCGATTATCCTGGGCGGGATAGAAGCAAGCCTGCGAAGGCTGGCTCATTATGATTATTGGGAAGACAGACTCAGAAGAAGCCTTCTGATCGATTCCGGTGCGGATATGATTTCCTACGGAATGGGAGAGAAGTCAATTCTGGCCATAGCCCAGGCTCTGGAAGCGGGCATCCCCATATCGGAGATTACCTTTATCCCTGGAACCGTGGTAAGGACCAGGGATCTCTACCGTTTTTTTGAACCTGTCCTTCTTCCTTCTTTTGAAGAAATGAGGAAGGATAAGGGGCGATATGCTGACAGCTTCGGCAGACAGTATGTCAATACAGATCCCTTTACGGCGTCTGTTTTGGCAGAAAGCTATGGCAGTCAAGGCTATGTGGTACAGAATCCGCCATCGATGCCTCTTAGCATGCAGGAGATGGATGATATCTATGCACTCCCCTTTACCGGGCGGGCTCATCCCTCCTATGATGCATTCGGCGGCATCCCTGCCCTGGAGGAGGTCCGCTTTTCCCTGACCAGTAACAGGGGATGCTTCGGAGGCTGCAGCTTCTGTGCCCTGACCTTCCACGAGGGACGCATCGTTCAGTGCAGAAGCCATGATTCGATTCTGACGGAGGCCAGGCGGATGACGCAGGCGGCAGATTTTAAAGGCTATATCCACGATGTGGGAGGGCCGACCGCTGATTTCAGACACCCCTCCTGTGAGAAGCAGCTGAAAAAGGGGGTCTGTGCCAACAGACAATGTCTCTTTCCCCAGCCCTGTCCCAATCTGAAGGTAGATCATCAGGATTATTTGGCATTACTGAGGAAGCTCCGGGCTCTGGACGGGGTAAAAAAGGTATTTGTGCGTTCCGGCATACGCTATGATTACTGTATGGCTGATCCGGATCCCGCTTTTCTTCGCGAGTTGGCGGCGTTTCATGTGAGCGGGCAGCTCCGTGTCGCGCCGGAACACGTCTCGGACAAGGTCCTGGCACTGATGGGGAAACCCTCTTTCGCCGTATACCGTTCCTTTCTGACTGCATTTGAAAAAGCCACAGCCCTGGCCGGGAAGAAGCAATACGCAGTGCCCTATTTTATCTCCTCTCATCCGGGCTCTACCATGAAGGACGCGGTGAAGCTGGCCGAGTATATCCATACGATGGGCTATCAGCCGGAGCAGGTTCAGGATTTTTATCCTACCCCCTCAACCTTATCCACCTGTATGTATTATACAGGAATTCACCCCCTGACAAAAGAGAAGGTCTATGTTGCCCGGGATCCTCATCAGAAGCAGATCCAGCGGGCTTTATTGCAGTATCGCCGGCCGGAGAACCGCGCCTTGGTTCTGGAGGGCTTAAAGCAGGCCGGAAGAATGGATCTGGTTGGATTTGGTCCTTCCTGTCTGATCCGTCCGGATCAGCAGGAGGGGAACAAAAAGCCCGGCAGGGGAAAGAGAGAAGGAGGCACTCTTCACCAGCCGAGGATGGGCAAAAAAGGACGGAAACGATGAAGAAGAAAAAGACAGGCCAGGGAAACAAAGGCGAGTATGGCTATTTCAAAAAGGAAAGGAAAAAAAGACTGGGAATCACTTTCATTCTTTTTGCCGTGCCTTTATTCATCTTTTTTTCTTCCTGGATCTATTTTCACAGCAGGAATACAGTCTGGACAGTTGTCGCTCTGGTAGGCTGCCTCCCTGCCTGTAAGTCTCTGGTGGGGCTGATCATGATCTGGCCGCGCAGATCTCTTGACGAAGCGCGGGTCATGCAGTGGAAAGCCCACCAGGGCAGGCTGACCATGGCTTTTGAAATGTATATGACCTTCTATGAAAAAAGCGCTTACCTGGATGCCTTTGCCGTATGCGGAAACCAGGTGGTGGCTTACAGCAGCGATCCCTCTATCGATACGGGATATATGGTTTCCCATATGGAGCAGATCCTGAAGGAGAACGGTTACCATCATAAGGTCATGATTCTGACAAAGGAGAATGCCTTCATAGACAGGCTGGACAGCCTCAATGCCAATTTTGATGCCCTTCGGCAAGGAGCGGCCGAGCGTAAGGATGACCGTTACCCCGGCTTTTCCCGGGACGAAATCGTGCGGGAGCTTCTGCTTAGGCTATGTCTGTGAGCGGGAGGGAACGGTCGGTTGAAGGATTATATCATTGGAGAAAATGAAGCCGGACAAAGGTTGGATAAATATCTGGGCAAGCTGCTCAGGGAAGCGCCTGCCGGCTTTTATTATAAAATGCTGCGGAAGAAAAATATTACCCTCAATGGCAGGAAGGCTTCCGGTGCAGAGATTCTAGGCCAGGGAGACCATATCCGCCTTTTCCTCTCTGAGGAAACCATCCGGAAGTTCCAGGCAGCTGCGCCTGTGATCCAGGCTTGCGGAAGGCTGGATATTATTTACGAGGATGATGATTTCCTTTTTGCCAACAAGCCGGTGGGACTTTTGTCTGTCCCGGACGGAAAAGGCGGCTCTTCTCTGACAGAGGAGCTCACAGCCTATCTTCTGAACAAGGGTTCGCTGACCAGAGAGGAGATGGCAGTGTTCCAGCCCTCTGTCTGCAGCCGTCTGGACAGGAATACCAGTGGTATCACAGCAGCGGGAAAGACTCTGAGAGCACTGCAGGAGCTTTCTGCAGCCATCAAAGAACACAGGATCCGTAAGGAATATCTGGCACTGGCAGCAGGGAAAATCACAGAAGAACGAAGGATCAGCGCCTATCTCGACAAAAACCCGAAAACCAATATGGCTGTCATTTCAGACCGGCCATTGGGGAAAGATTCTGTCCGGATCGAAACAGCCTACCGTCCCGTGCAGGCTAACGGGGAATGCACTCTCTTAGAGGTAGAGCTGGTAACAGGAAAATTTCATCAGATCCGGGCACAGCTGGCCTCGCTGGGGCATCCCCTGGTGGGAGATACAAAATACGGAGATCCCGGGCTCAACCGAATCTATCGGGACAAGTATGGGCTTAGGAGTCAGTTTCTTCATGCTTATAGATTGACCTTTTTAAAGGACACCATTCCAGAGGAGGCGCTCCTTTCCCGATTATCCGGGAAAGTCCTGCAGGCGGATCTTCCCGGTCTTTTTCAAAGGATATTACAGGATCAGAAATGGTAACGGCAAAGCGTAAAGCGCGGCGCGGTTACGACGATATTATGAACAAGAAAGGTTCAGGAAAGCAGCATGAGTAAAATGGACAAAGCAGCAGTAATAAAAGAAGTTCTGGAATATGTCAAGATGATCATCGTCGTTGTGGCTGTTGTTTTTCTGATCGATGAGGTGGTTCTGATCAACGCGAAGATTCCTTCCGCCTCCATGGAAAACACGATCATGACGAAAAACAGGATTTTTGGTTTTCGTATGGCCTATGGCATCAATTTCGATTTCTTGGGGAAGGATGTCTATACCAAGAAGCTCAAGGATCCGGAACGCTTCGACATCATCATTTTCCGTTATCCGGACGATGAGTCCAGTCTGTTTATCAAGAGACTGATCGGACTCCCGGGCGAAAAGGTCATGATCCAGGACGGAAAGGTTTACATCAATGACAGCCAGGTGCCGTTGCCGGATGGTTTTATCAGGGAGCCTATGCGCGGAAGCTTTGGGCCTTACCTGGTGCCGGAGGATTGTTATTTCATGCTGGGTGACAATCGGAATAATTCCAAGGATTCCCGATACTGGACCAATACCTTTGTTACCTTCGACCAGATCGTAGGGAAAGCAATCTTCCGCTATTTCTGGCCGCCAAAGATTCTGGATGATTCGGACAAATGGCAGCAGGAATATGAGCAGGCCCTTGCCCAGGCAGGACAATAAGGGCAGTCATGGCGACCTGGAACAGCCGGGGGCTCAGAGGTTCGGCTCTTGAGGAGCTGATCAACAGGACTAACCAGTATTACAGGGAGAAGGGGCTTGCCCTGATTCAGAAGATTCCGACCCCGATTACACCTATCAGGATCGATAAGCAGAGCTCACAGATCACCCTGGCCTATTTTGAGCAGCAAAGCACCGTGGATTATATCGGAGCAGTGCAGGGGATTCCTGTCTGCTTTGATGCCAAGGAATGTTCGTCGGATACCTTTCCCCTGGCCAATGTGCACCATCATCAGGTGAGCTTTATGAAGGATTTCGAACAGCAGGGCGGTATCTCATTTCTGCTGATTTTCTACAGCCATGAGGATGAGTTTTACTATCTGCCCCTGAGAAAGCTTTTGCTCTTCTGGGAGAGGATGGAAGCCGGAGGCAGGAAAAGCTTCAGAAGGGATGAACTGGACAATAGCGGATATCTGGAAAACAAGAAGGGGGTTCTGGTTCCCTATCTTGAGCCGTTGGCCAGAGATCTGGCATCCCGTTAGAAATGAAAGGGTTATCGTATGCAGCGTATTTTTCATACCCCGGAGGGAGTCCGGGATATCTATGGCAAGGAGTGTGTGGCGAAAAAGTCTCTGGAGGAGAGACTGCATCGGGTTTTCTGGCTTCATGGATTTGAGGATATCGAAACGCCTTCCTTCGAATATTTTGAAGTTTTTTCCAATGAGGTCGGAACCATCCCTTCGCGGGAGCTTTACAAGCTTTTTGACAGGGATAACAATACCCTGGTTTTGAGACCGGATTTTACGCCCAGCGTTGCCCGGGCCTGCGCCGCACACTTTTCCCTCAAGGATCAGGTGGTGAACCTCTGCTATACCGGCAATACCTTTGTCAACAGCTCCAGTTATCAGGGCAGGCTCAGGGAAGTGACCCAGATGGGGGTCGAGAAAATGGGAGACGCATCGGCTCAGGCGGATGCGGAGATCCTGGCCATGGTTGTTGAGTGCCTGAAGGCTTCAGGGCTGAAGGAATTTCAGGTCAGCATCGGCCAGGTGGATTATTTTAAATCTCTGTTGGAACTGGCCGGACTGGGCGAGGAGGAAGAGGAAGAACTGCGCAGTCTGATCTCGGAAAAGAACTATTTCGGCGTTGAGGAGCTGGTTCGTTCCTGGAATATTGACGCTCAGGCGGCACAGGCCCTGGAGCGGATGCCCCAGCTTTTTGGCAGGGTAGAGATCCTGGCCAAGGCCAGGGAGCTTGCCTGTGGCTCCAGGGCGGAAAAGGCAGTGGAGAGGCTTGAGGAGATCTACAGCTATCTGTGCTCCTATGGCTATGAATCCTTTGTGACCTTTGACTTTGGTATGCTGAGCAAATACCGCTACTATACCGGTATTATCTTCCAGGCTTATACCTATGGCTCAGGGGAAGCCTTGATCAAGGGGGGCAGATACAATGATCTTCTGCGCCATTTCGGACAGGATGCCCCCTCCATCGGTTTTGCCATTACGGTGGATTCTTTGCTGAGCACTCTTGCCCGCAGGGAGGAGAATCCTCCGCAGGAGGAGGAGATCATCCGGATAGAGTATACCCCGGATCAGTCCAGGGAAGCGATAGAAAAAGCCCGGAGGCTGCAAAGCCAGGGATGCAGGGTTTGCCTGTGCCTGAAGGAAGGGGGAAATGAGGGATGAGAATGCTGACATTTGCTCTGACCAAAGGGAGGCTGGCGGAGAAAACCCTGGATCTGTTTGAAAAGGCAGGCATCAGCTGTACGCAGATGAGGGACAAACAGACCCGCCGCCTGATCTTTGTCAATGAAGAGCTGAGGATGAGTTTTTTTCTGGCTAAGGGGCCGGATGTCCCGACCTATGTGGAATACGGTGCAGCGGACATTGGAATCGTAGGAAAGGATACCATCCTGGAGGAAGGCAGGAGGCTGTATGAGGTGATGGATCTGAAATTCGGCGCCTGCCGTATGTGTGTCTGCGGACCGGAAAGCGCCAGGGAGTTGCTGGATTCCAAACAGCTGATCAGAGTAGCTACGAAATATCCCCATATTGCCAAGGATTATTTTTACAACCGTCGTCATCAGACGGTGGATATCATTAAGCTGAACGGTTCGATTGAGCTGGCTCCTATTGTGGGTCTGTCTGAGGTTATCGTGGATATTGTGGAGACAGGAAATACGCTCAGGGAAAACGGACTGAAGGTACTTGAGGAGGTCTGCCCTCTGTCGGCCAGGATGGTTGTCAATCAGGTCAGCATGAAGATGGAGGACGAAAGAATCCGCAGTTTGATCACCCAGTTAAGAAAAATGATATGATCTGGGAGGAAAAGGAATGATGCACAGAGTAAAACTGTCCAGTCAGACCACAAGGGAATTGCTGACTGTCCTGCAAAAGCGTAGCACCGCGAGCTATGAGGACTATGAAAAAGCAGTTGGCAGGATCCTTGACAATGTCAGGACAAAAAAGGATGAGGCTCTCTTTGCCTATACCGAGGAGTTTGACCACGTGAAGATAGATGCCGCCAACGTGAGGGTGACACCGGCTGAAATACAGGAGGCTTATGCGCAGACAGAGCCATCCCTGGTAGAGGTGATCCGCAGGGCTCTGGTCAATATCCGCTCCTATCATGAAAAGCAGAAAAGAAACAGTTGGTTTACCAGCGAGGAAAATGGGATTCTGCTGGGACAGAAGGTAACCCCTCTTCAGAAAGCCGGAGTTTATGTGCCCGGTGGGAAAGCGGTTTATCCCTCCTCCGTGCTGATGAACATTGTACCGGCAAAGGTGGCGGGAGTAGGCCGCATCATTATGACCAGCCCTCCGGGAAAGGATGGGAAGCTAAGCCCTGCCACCCTGGTGGCTGCCAATGAAGCAGGGGCGGATGAGATCTACAAGGTGGGTGGAGCCCAGGCGATTGCTGCCTTGGCCTACGGAACGGAAAGTATTCCCAGGGTGGACAAGATCGTAGGACCCGGAAATATTTTTGTCGCATTGGCAAAGCGCGCTGTCTATGGCCATGTGAGCATCGATTCCATCGCCGGCCCCAGTGAGATTCTGGTTCTGGCGGATGAGACTGCCAATCCCCGCTATGTTGCGGCGGATCTTCTCTCTCAGGCAGAACACGATGAGATGGCCTCTGCCATCCTGGTGACCACCAGTGAGGCTCTGGCGGACCAGGTGGAGGCCGAGATTGAGGGCTTTTTGACGAAGCTGGAAAGAAAGGCCATCATCTCCAGGTCTCTGGAGAATTTTGGGTATCTGATCATCGCACAGTCAAAGGAGGAAGCGATTGAAGCGGTCAATGAGATCGCCTCTGAGCATCTTCAGATCGTGACAGCCAATCCCTTTGAGGATATGATGAGGGTCAGGAACGCAGGGGCGATTTTTCTGGGAGAAAACAGCTCCGAACCATTGGGAGACTATTTTGCGGGACCCAATCATATTTTACCCACCAACCAGACGGCAAGATTTTTCTCGGCTCTGAGTGTGGATGATTTTGTCAAAAAATCCAGCATAATCTATTACTCCAGGGAAGCCCTGAATCAGGTGCATCAGGATATCATTGCCTTTGCGAAAGCGGAGCAGCTGACCGCCCATGCCAATTCCATCGCGGTCCGATTTGAAGGGGGAAGCGATGAGTAAAATAAAAATGATTCCCTGTCTCTATCTGCAGGCGGAAAAAGCGGTGACCGGCTTTGGACAGAGAAATCTTCTCGGCAGCGGAGACATTCTCGAGCTGAGCCGCAAATATACCGAGAACGGTGCCGATGAGCTTTTGATCTTTGACTTTTCTTCCACGGAGGAGGAGCATGAAAGAGCGATCCGCATGATAAAAAGGATCTGCGCTGCCGGATCCGGCCCTTGTATCTGCGCCGGCCATATCCAACGCCTGGAGGATGTCAAAAAACTGATCTATGCCGGAGCCTCCAAGGTGGTCCTGAATTTTTCCAAGGCGTCGAATGTTGCCCTTTTGCCGGAAGCCTCCCAGCGGTTCGGCAGAGAGAAAATCCTGGCCTGTGTCTCAGCGATCCGGGAATTCACCCAGAACCAGTCAGCTTTGGAGCAGTATGCCTGCGGAATCCTGGCTCTGGACAGCGTCCAGGATGAGATTGCCAGGTTTTCTACGATTCCGGTCTTGCTTCACACGGATCTTTCCAGGGAGAGGGAGATGATTTCCCTGCTGAAAAAAGGCGGCCTGGCCGCCATCAGCGGAAATTTTATCAGCAATCCCGCTCTTTCGATCCGGGACTTTAAGGTGAAATGTAAGGACAAGGGCATAGAGGTCTGTTTTCTTGAGAGCGCTGTTGCCTGGGAAGAGTTTAAGCTGGGATCAGACGGCCTGATTCCTGTCGTTGTGCAGGATGATCAGACGGATGAGGTCCTGATGGTGGCCTACATGAACCGGGAGGCTTTTGAGATGACGCTGCAGACCGGGAGGATGACCTATTTCAGCCGGTCCAGGCAGGAGCTGTGGATCAAGGGCATGACGTCAGGGCATTTTCAGTATGTGAAGTCTCTAAAAATTGACTGCGATAAGGATACTCTTCTGGCCAGGGTCGAGCAGATCGGTGCAGCCTGCCATACGGGGAACCATAGTTGCTTTTTTACCACCCTGGCAGCAAAGGAGACGAATGCAGCCAATCCCTTGAAGGTATTCCAGAATGTGTACGATGTGATTGTGGACAGGAAGGAGCACCCCAAGGAGGGGTCTTATACGAACTATCTCTTCGACAAGGGAACGGATAAGATCCTGAAGAAGGTAGGGGAGGAATGCACGGAGATCGTAATCGCGGCTAAGAATCCGGATCCGGAGGAAATAAAATACGAGATCTCAGATTTTCTCTACCACATCATGGTTCTTATGGTAGAAAAAGGGATAACCTGGGAAGACATTACCGGCGAGCTGGCAAGGCGGGAATAGTAGAATATCTGTTTCCCATGCAGTGAAAGGATTGCTATGAAAAAAGATCAGATAAGGAATCCTGTGAAGAATAAAGTGGCGAAGGTTCCTGTCGTTATGCAGATGGAGGATCTGGAATGCGGCGCGGCCTGCCTGACGATGATTTTAGCATATTACAGAAAATGGATCCCACTGGAGCAGGTGCGTCTGGACTGCGGCGTTTCCCGGGACGGTTCAAACGCAAAAAATGTTCTTTTTGCGGCACGCCAGTACGGTCTTGACGCCAAAGGCTTCCGTCTGGAGCCTGAGCTGCTGCGGGAGAAGGGAACCTTTCCCTGTATCATACACTGGAATTTCAACCATTTTGTTGTGCTGGACGGCTTCAGGGGGAAATATGCGATTCTCAATGATCCGGCCAGGGGGCAGGTAAGGGTATCAATGGAGGAATTCAACACCTCCTTTACCGGGGTTTGCCTGATGTTTGTCCCTACAGAGAAATTTGAACCGGGAGGAAAGCCAAAAAGCGTCCTTGAGTTTGCCAAAAAACGCCTGAAGGGGGCAGCGCCGGTTATTGTCTTTGTGGTGTTGACACAGATCATCGCTAATCTTTTTGGAATCGTCAATCCTATGATGTCCCGTATTTTCATCGACCGATTGCTGACGGGGGTCAATCCGGAGTGGCTCATGCCTTTCCTGCTCATAATGGTTGCATTATCTTCCCTGGAAATCATTACAGCCTGGATTAAGACCATCTATTCCCTTCGGTTGAACGGAAAGATGAGTGTGATTGGCAGTACCACCTATCTCTGGAAGGTACTCAGGCTTCCCATGGTTTTCTTCTCCCAGCGGTCCGCCGGTGATATCCAGATGCGCCAGGATGCCAACGCGTCCATTGCGGAAACCCTGGTAAATACGGTGGCACCATTGGCTCTGAACACCGTGATGATGATATTCTACCTGACGGTGATGCTGAAAAACAGCGTTTTGCTTACCATGGTAGGGCTATCTACGATCCTGATCAATGCCTTGATCTCCCGTCTCATCTCAGCCAAAAGAGTGAATATGACCCGCGTGCAGATGAGAGACTCAGGAAAGCTGGCATCGACCACCCTGGCAGGCATTTCTCTGATCGAGACCCTCAAGGCCAGCGGAGCGGAGGATGGCTTTTTCAGAAAATGGGCAGGCTATCAGGCAGCGGTAAATTCCCAGTCGGTTGCTATGAAGCGGATGACGAATGTCTGGGGGATTATCCCGGGTATTATTTCTACCCTGGCTAACCAGGCAGTCCTGGTAATCGGTGTCTGGCTTACCATGCAGGGGCGCTTTACCGTCGGTATGATTTTTCTTTTCCAGGGCTATTTAAGTGCTTTTATGAGTCCTGCCAATTCCCTGATAACTGCCGGTCAGTCCATTCAGGAGATGCGCACCAACATGGAGCGCGTTGAGGATGTGATGCAGTATCCGGTAGATGATGCCCACCGCCAGACCAACCCCGATTCGGATGAGGATTATGCCAAGCTGTCCGGAAATGTCACGCTCGATCATGTGACCTTTGGTTATTCCCGCCTGGCGCCTCCCTTGATCAAGGACTTTTCCATGGAGCTGAAGATCGGAAGCCGGGTAGCCTTTGTCGGAGCCTCGGGCTGCGGAAAATCCACTCTTTCCAAGCTGATCAGCGGTCTTTATCAGCCATGGTCAGGAAGGATTCTTTTTGACGGTCAGCCTGCGTCCGAGATCGATCATGATGTATTCACCGGATCCGTTGCTGTTGTTGATCAGGAGATCACCTTATTTGAGGATACCATAGCGAATAACATCAAGATGTGGGATCAATCCATTGAAGACTTCGAGATGATCCTGGCCGCAAGGGACGCTCAGATTCATACAGACATTATGCAGCGTCCGGGAGGGTATCAGGGAAAGCTCACAGAAGGCGGCAGAGACCTTTCCGGGGGCCAGCGCCAGCGTCTTGAGATTGCCCGGGTTCTGGCTCAGGATCCTACCATCATCATTCTGGATGAAGCGACCAGCGCGCTGGATGCAAAAACGGAATATGAAGTCGTGAAATCAATCCGCGACAGAGGAATTACCTGTATTGTTATCGCCCATCGCCTTTCAACGATCCGGGACTGCGATGAGATCATTGTACTGGATCATGGAAATGTTGTGGAGAGAGGCACCCATGAGGAGCTGATGCAGCTGGGTGGTGCCTATGCAGAGCTGATTGCGAATGATTAGAAGGAGGGGAGCTCATGGGTTGGTTTGACGAGCAGATACGGCAAAGAAAAATGAGCGACCAGGAGGTCTTTGAGGAGGCGGTGATCCAGGTGGCTGGCGCTATCCTCGGGCAGAAGGTCACGGACGCCATGAAAGACGACCGTATCCTGACCAAGGATGCCATTGATGAGATCCTGAAATACTATCACTGTAAGCCGGGCGAGCTTCCGGAAAAGAAGATGGAGCTGGAGGAACAGCTGAATTATCTCCTGCGTCCTCATGGCCTGCTCTGGCGTGGTGTTGAATTGCAGTCAGGCTGGTACAGAGATGCCTTTGGACCGATGGTCGGAATATACAAGGAGGGTGGGATTCCGATTGCGCTGCTGCCCTCCGGTCTGGCAGGATACAGTTATCTCGATCCCACCACTGGGAAGAGATGCCGTCTTACCAGAAAAAGAGAAGAATTGTTTGAGAAAGACGGAATGTGTTTTTACCGTCCCTTCCCTCTTCGAAAGCTGAATATAAGAGACCTGTTTCAATATGTCCTGGGATGCTTTTCCCTGCAGGACGTTGCTCTGATGCTGCTGGCCTCGCTGGCGGTTACGCTGATTGGAATGATGCTTCCCATCCTGTCCAGAGCCTTGACCGGTTCGGTTCTTAACAGCAAAAATACCCTGATCTTGATTGGAATGGCAATCTTTCTGGCAAGTACCACAATTTCATCAAATCTTCTGAATTCTTTCAAAAATCTGGTATCACAGAGGGTGGATACCAAACTGGAGCTGAACGTCCAGGCGGCAACAATGATGAGAATTCTGACGACTCCTGTCAATTTTTTCAGACAGTTCAGTGCCGGTGAGCTTTCGACCCGCCTGAATTCTGTCAGCGAGATCTGCCGTTTTCTGATGAACTCAGTCTTTCAGACCGGAGTAAGCTCTCTGCTTTCTCTTGCCTATGTGGGACAGATTTTCCGGTTTGCCCCGGCTCTGGTGGCTCCGGCTCTGGTCATCATCTGTCTGACGGTAGGGATATCGATTCTTTCTATGCTGATGCAGCAAAAGATCACACGGGCCAAGATGGAGATCTCGGCCAAGGAACAGGGCATGAGCTATGCTCTCATTACCGGCATCCAGAAGATCAAGCTGGCCGGAGCAGAGAGAAGGGCCTTCTCCCGTTGGGCTTCCCTGTATGCCAAAGAGGTATCTCTCCAGTACAGCCCGCCTATGTTCCTGAGACTGCAGTCCGTCATCATGCTTACGCTCAACCTGGTCGGCAATATTGTTCTTTATTATCTGGCAGTAAAAAGCCATGTCAAAGTGGCGGATTACTATGCCTTTACTGCAGCCTACGGTATGGTTCTGGGTACCTTCAGCTCTTTGGCAGGCATTGCCCTGAGTGTGGCCAGTATGAAGCCGGTTCTGGATATGGCCAAGCCGATACTGGAAATAGATCCGGAGGTTTCCAGGGACAAGGCTATTGTAACCAGCCTGGCAGGGGGCATAGAGTTGAACAATGTTTCCTTCCGCTACAGAGAGGATACGCCCTGGATTATTGACGACCTTTCCCTGAAGATCAGAAGAGGAGAGTATATTGCCATTGTCGGCTATACCGGATGCGGCAAGTCCACACTGATGCGGCTGCTCCTGGGCTTTGAAAAACCGGAAAAGGGAGCCATCTACTATGACGGGCGGGATCTGGAATCGCTTGACCTCCAGTCCTTGCGCCGGCATATCGGTACGGTGATCCAGAATGGCGGCCTTCTGGAGGGAGATATTTTCTCCAATATTACCATATGTGCCCCCTGGCTGACCATGGATGACGCATGGGAAGCCGCTGAGACGGCGGGAATCGCTGATGATATCCGCAACATGCCCATGGGTATGGGAACGATCATCGGTGAGGGTCAGGGAGGAATCTCCGGTGGCCAGAAGCAGCGTCTGATGATCGCCCGGGCTATCGCCTCAAAGCCGACCATCCTGATGTTTGATGAGGCCACCTCTGCTCTGGACAACAAGACGCAGAAGCAGCTGTCGGATGCCCTGGATAAACTGAAATGTACCCGTATCATCATTGCCCATCGGCTGTCTACGATTCGTCACTGCGACCGTATCCTGGTGCTGGACAAGGGTAAGATCATAGAAAATGGCACCTATGATGAGCTGAATGCCAAGGGCGGCTTCTTTGCGGAGCTGGTGAAAAGGCAGCAGGTCTGATATTATGGCAGGGGCGCCGAAAGGAAGATGTCACCTGACGGTGACCGGCGCCCCGCCGTGGGGTAGAGTGTCGGCTGCGCCTCCCTCTACCCTATTTGGATTCTAAGGCCTCTGATATTGACAATGTCAGAGGCCTTTGTTATAATCGAGCAAGTTTAATAATGTCATGCGGATTTTTAGTGAAAGATGGGTATAGTTTTGCCGTCTTTAGAGGGAATCAGGTGAGATGCCTGAGCGATCCGGTCACTGTATGCGGGGAGTCCACAGACGCTGAGCCATTGGAGAAGGTTATTCTCTGAGAAGGCATGTCTGGGGGTCAGGATCCGTGAGCCAGGAAACCTGCTGAAAATCGTTTGTGGAGCTTCCGGGTAAAGCGAAAGCAAAGAGGACTTTTTTGAGTTCGAGAGTATTCTGCGTGTATCTGTATTCGCCTGCTTTTCTTCCGGGAAGCAGGTTTTTTCATTGTTGAGTTGCCTGCCGCTAAAGGCAAAAAAAGCCAAGAACCGGCGCAGCCTATGGGATGGGTAGGAGAGAGTAGTATATGTCGGCAAATGCATTTCATGAGGAAAATTTCAGAAGAAGGACAAGGTATTTCATCTTTTTTTGCGCCCTGGCAGTATGCTTTATCCTGATCGTTATCCTCAATATCAATACCGGAAGCGTGAAGATTTCCGTTCCGGACATTTTCCGCATCCTGTTTTTGAGGGACGGCAGCTTTGAACAGTCCAATATTATCTGGAGAATCCGGTTGCCGCGGATTCTGATGGCTGCCCTTTTGGGAGGAGCCTTGTCTTTGTCCGGTTTTCTGCTTCAGACCTTTTTCAGCAATCCCATCGCCGGCCCCTTTGTATTGGGCATTTCCTCCGGGGCCAAGCTGGTAGTGGCGCTGACGATGATCGTTCTGCTGCAGCGCTTTTCCAGTGTTTCTTCCTATACACTGGTCTTTGCGGCTTTTCTGGGCTCTATGCTCAGTGTCCTGTTTATCCTATTCTGCAGCCGCCGTACCCCCAATATGGCTACCCTTCTCGTGGCGGGTATCATGATCGGCTATATCTGCTCGGCTGCCACAGAGTTTATCATTACCTTTGCGGAGGATTCCGACATTGTCAATCTCCACGGCTGGTCCCAGGGCAGCTTTTCCGGGATGAGCTGGAGCAATGTCCAGGCTGCCGGCCTGATCACCGGTATCTGTGTGATCATTATCTTTTTTCTGTCTAAGCCCATCAGCGCTTATCAGCTGGGGGAAGCCTACGCGCAGAGTATGGGAGTCAATATCCGGCTTTTTCGTGTGGCGCTGATTCTTCTGTCAAGTATTCTCTCTGCCTGCGTGACCGCCTTTGCGGGTCCCATCTCCTTTGTCGGGATTGCCGTGCCTCACCTGGTGAAGCTGGGCCTGAAAACCACAAAGCCACTGGTTATGATTCCGGGAGTATTTTTGGAAGGGGCGGTTTTCTGTATGACCTGTGACCTGATCGCAAGGATGGCCTTTTCCCCTATGGAGCTGAACATTTCCACAGTTACGTCGATATTCGGTGCACCTGTCGTCATTGTCATGATGCTCAAACGAAAGGCAAGGTGAGAGAATGGCAGAAACATATTTTCGCACAGAAAACCTTTCCGTAGGCTATGACAGAAAAGCCTTGATCCATGATATCTGTCTGGATATCAAAAAAGGGGAGATCGTCGCCCTGATCGGGCCAAACGGATCGGGAAAATCAACCATACTCAAAAGCATTACCCGTCAGCTTTCTCTGATTGCCGGCTGTGTCTATATTGATGGCAGCGAGCTAAGGCATCTGGGTTACCGGGCTCTCTCTCAGAAAATGGCGGTTGTCCTGACGGAGCGGATCCGTCCGGAGCTGATGACCTGCCATGAGATCGTGGCTACCGGACGTTATCCTTATACCGGGCACCTTGGCATCCTCTCTGAGGAGGATGAGCAGAAGGTGGAGACCGCCATGCGGTCTGTCCATGCCGAGGATCTGGGCAGCAGGGACTTTAACGCGATATCAGACGGTCAAAGACAGAGAGTACTCCTGGCCCGGGCCATCTGCCAGGAGCCGGAAATCATCATTCTGGATGAACCGACCTCCTTTCTGGATATCCGTCATAAGCTGGATCTGCTTTCCATTCTCAGAACCATGGCCATGGAGAAGGATATCACAGTGATCCTCTCCCTTCATGAGATTGATCTGGCCCAGAAGCTGGCGGACCGTATCATCTGTGTCAAGGGGGATGTGATCTCCTCCTTCGGCAGGCCGGAGGAGATTTTCAAAGAGAACACGGTACAGGAATTATATGGCCTTGAGGCAGGCGCCTACGATGCTCTGTTCGGGAGCGTTGAACTGCCTCCGCCGGAGGGAGAACCCAGAACCTTTGTTATCAGTGGTGCAGGAACTGGCATACCTGTCTTCCGTCGGCTGCAAAAGGAGAAGGTGCCCTTCATCGCGGGAATCCTTTACTCCAATGATATCGACTATCGAATTGCCCGTCTTCTGGCGGCGGAGGTGATTGAGGAGGAACCCTTCGGTCCTGTTTCAGACCAGGCCTTTACAAGAGCCACCCAGACTATCGAAAAGGCTGAAAGAGTGATAGCAACATATTTTCCGATAAAGGAGCAAAACCACAGAATGGCAGAACTGATCGAGACGGCCCGTGCAGCGGGAAAGCTGGAGATGGTCTGATTAAGTGTTATCCTATCCGTTTCATGGTATATAGCTTCAGAATAACCTGGAGTTATAAATATACTATTATTATGGCGAGAGCCAAAAGGAGGTACATGATGAAAAACCGTATGGTGAAGGTGCTTGCACTTACGCTCACCGCTTCCATGGTTCTGTTTGGAAGCATGTCTGCCTATGCAGAGGAAGACGCGTCTGCAGTGGAAGAAACCGTTGAAGAAGCGGTCGATGCCGTTGAAGATGCCGTTGACGAGGCTGAAGCAGAGGTCGCAGAGGCTGAAGCAGCGGTCGAAGATGCTGTCGACGTGGCTGAAGATGCTGCCGATGAGGCGGTAGAAGAGGCAGAGGGAGAGGTTGAGGAAGCGATCGAAGCAGTCGAAGAGAACGCAGAGGATGTCGCAGAAGAGGCAGAGAAGGACGCTGATGGTTTTGAAGGTCTGATCGGTGAAGCTGCTGCCGCTGCTCCTGCAGATATCGAAGCTGCAATCGAAGGACTCAAGGATAAGGCTGAGTCTGTTCAGGCTGAGGTAGAAGAAGGCATTGCCGCAGTATCTGCTCAGGCTGAGGAAGCTAAGGCTGCCGTTGAGGAAGCTGCCGGCCAAATCCTCGAAGTACTTGACAAGGGGGAAGAATTTGAGGATACAGGTGTCCCCGCTGAGACTCCCGGTGAAGTATATGAGCCCAGCGTTGACCCGGCTGCCCCCAAGGATCAGGCTATCCTGGTTGTCTCCTTCGGAACAAGCTATAACGACAGCCGTACCAACACCATCAAGGCTGTTGAGGACGCTATTGCTGCAGCAAATCCCGAATATGATGTGCGCCGTGCCTTTACCGCACAGATCATCATTGACAAGCTGGCCAAGAGAGACAACGTTGTGATCGACAACTTTGGCGAAGCCATTGAGAGAGCCATTGCTGACGGCGTGAAGACGCTTGTTGTACAGCCGACCCATCTGATGAATGGTTATGAATACAATGATGTCATTGCTGAACTGGCTGAATATGAGGATGCCTTCGAGAAGGTCGTTGTCGGTGCTCCGCTTCTTACAACGGACGAGGATTTCGCCGCTGTCTGCGAAGCGATCACAGCCGAGACCAAGGACTTTGACGATGGCCAGACCGCGATCTGCTTCATGGGTCATGGTACCGAGGCAGAATCCAATCAGGTTTATGAGAAGTTCCAGGGCGTGCTGAAAGATGGCGGATTTGAGAACTACTATATCGGTACCGTCGAAGCGGAGCCCAGCCTTGAGGATGTTATTGCGGCTGTAGGCGAAGGGGAGTACAAAAAGGTCGTTCTTGAGCCTCTGATGGTTGTCGCTGGGGATCATGCCAACAATGATATGGCTGGTGATGAGGAAGGCTCCTGGAAGACAGAATTCGAAGCTGCCGGCTACGAAGTAGACTGCCAGCTCAAGGGTCTTGGCGAGATGGCGGCTATCCGTGATCTTTATGTTGCTCATGTAGCCGAGGCAATTGCCTCTCTGGCTGAGTAATCCATGACATTTCGGTGTAGCCAGGCAGCACTTTGTGCTTCGTAGCTGCTATTCGGCAACTGTTTCCGCAAGAGTCTGGCATCGGCTGCAAAGCTCATATCACCAGAGACAGGCAGTTGCCATATTCGGCATAGACCGATGCAGGTTCCGCCATGCAGTCGTCATGAAGGGAAGGGACTGTTCCGTATGCTTTTGCGTTATGTACCATCGCATCAGGAATAACCTCCGGTCTAGGGCTGCATGGCGGATTTTTGAATCATTCCGGTAGCTCTTCTGTCAAATGGTCCTTCACGGCTGTTCTTTTTCAGAGCATGCGTTTCACAGCCTGGTGCGGGCTGCTGACGGAACAGTTACCTGCTGTGCGCGATATGCCCTGAGGCTATGGCAGAAAGCCTGTTGGCACGATTCGGAAAGGAAGGAAGAAAAGATTATGAAAAAACACATCCGGAATATTCCTGCGGCGATAGTCGTCCTGCTGTGCTCAGCTATCCTGGCAAATCCTGCATGGGCAGAGGAAGCAAAGGTAGCATCAAGCTCGGAGATGGCTCCGGCAAATGAGATCTCAGATGAAGGACTTGTCCCTGTCTATCCTTCTTCTGTGGCAGAAGGCAGCTATGAGATCGAAGCAGAATGCAGCTCATCCATGTTTCCCATCGACAAATGTACAGTCACAGTCGAAGACGGAGAGTTTACCGTAACCCTGACAATGGGCGGGGACGGCTATCTGTATGTCTATCCCGGTACGGGAGAAGAGGCGGCATCTGTTTCCGAGGAGGAATGGATCCCCTTCGTCCTGGACGAGGATGGTAAACAGACCTACACCTTTTCTGTAGAAGCCCTGGATCAGCTGACGGATCTGGCAGCCTTCAGCAAAAGAAAAGAAAAATGGTATGACAGGGTTCTGCTTTTGCACGCCTCCGGTCTTCCTGCTGAGGCCAGGACGGATATAGAGACTGTCACGGCGGAATCTGCCGGCCTGGAAGACGGAACCTACCTGGTAGAGCTTACCTTAGGCGGCGGCAAAGGCTATACCGCGGTGAAAAGCCCGGCAGTCCTTGAGGTCGAAAACCAGGAGGCCTGGGCCGAAATTGTCTGGGGAAGCGATAAATATGATTACATGATAGTGGATGATATGACCATCGAAGCCGAGATCAGGGACGGCGAATCAGTCTTTCGCATTCCCGTGGCTGGCTTTGATTATCCCATCCCTGTCATCGTGGACAAGGCTTCTTTAGGAACACAGACAGAGCTCTCCTATACCCTGACCTTTGACTCTGCCTCCATACAGGCAAGCGAGAACTGAGAGTGACAGCAGACGACAAAGTAAAGTTTACTTTGTCGTCTGCTGTGCGTCGGAGGCTTATCGTCACTATAGCAAAGACGCCAGGTAATAGGCAGTATGCTTTATTGCCAAGGCCCCATGTAAAGGCGGTTCAAATTAGGGATTTCTGGAACAAGCTAATTAGAGCCAGCATTCTTCGGGCGAGAACAACGGAAAACGGCTTCATGGGAGCAGAAACGCTCCTGTGAAGCCGCTTTCTTTATGTATGTTTTAAACGAGATCTACATACACATGTTTTATTATCTCCGTGGTCATCATCATACCATAGTATATTGAAAACCCTACCGTCCATGTAACCATACAATCTATGATTACCAGTAATCCTTAACGAAATCAACGACTCTGCTTCTATATACCTTGCGGCAAGTCTATCCTGAGCTGCTTTGTTCAGTTCATTCAAATCCAACGAGTGATTTTGTTTCTTATTGCGAATCAGTATCTCACTCCAAGTCTGGGTTTCTAATGCTTGAAGCCTTGGAAGTATCTCCGTCCAAATAGCAGTTCCGATATGATCTAGAGAGAATGCCCACATCTCCTGATCAGCATTCGCAAACGTCCAAGCAGGGTTTTCTGAATAATATCGCTCAGGATCTCCACCCTGAGCGATAATTTTCCCCTTGGGAACTTCTTTTTGTTTTACTTCTTTTTTTCTTTTAGAGTCCGCCATAGTATACCGCCATGCTTTCCTTCGTGATCACATTACTACACCCTGCACCAGACGGAACACCTTCTCTCGCTTTAATCCACGGATCCTCCATATGTGTCAACTGACTAAGCCATTGAGCATTGTGGCCACCATAGTGCTCTAAGACTTTATCTATGGTGTCTTTTTGATTTTCAGATAAATTGCCCTCTCCACCAGTTTCATCGCTGGCACTTGCTGAATATTTTCCTTGTGTTTTGAAAAACAATTCAGGACATACCGGGCCGTTAGCCCATGCCTGAAAATCTTCCTCAAATAAAGGAGAATCATCCCAAACAAGTGACCATGCCTGAGAATAATAGCACAGTTTCTGAAGCTTCATTGTTGACATAGAACCAAGCTGCTCTAAAATATATTTTGCTGTATCAAAAACATTTGCCATCATTTCACCCTCCTTTCTAAGATATAATGTACCACAGACTTCGGATCGTGAACAGTATGCAAATTGTTAAATTTGTGTGGATGGAATGAAATTCTCAAAATTACTTCCTTAATGTTTTCCGCCCCGAATGTTTGTATAGATTATGCTCAGAATTAACTTGCTATTCTGCCGCCGTAGAGTGATTTATACAGTACCCCAAGGGAAAATCACATTTTTACGGAGGTAGATACCATGACAACGAAAATGAACCTTAACGGAACCACGCGCAAAGCACTCGTCGCTGCTATTGCAGAGATTACCGGGGAGCGGCCCATCTACCGCAAGATGCCCACCTGCAACTACGACATTGGCGACATCACCGTCACCAAGGACGGTAGCATCATTTACCCGGATGATTCCGACATCCTCGCCGTGCTTGCGGAGGTGGGCTTCACCGCCAAGAGCGATGACGCCGCAGAGCACACTGAGACCACCGGCCTGACGGTCAGCCTGCCGAGGGACGGCTTCAACGAAAGCGCCATCGACAACCTACGGAAATTGGTGGATGCCAAGTCCAGCCTGATGCGGAAAGCCCTCGGAGCCGACCGGCTGGACATCGAGGTCACCGAGGACAGGGTTTCCTTCCCTTGGTGGGATACCCTGCCGGAGCCGGAAGACACGCAGGCTTACACGGGCTTCATCGCAGCCCTTTGCGGTATGGCGAAGGATGCCAAGCGGGTTCTTGCCAAGGAAACGGAGGTCGAGAGCGAGAAATACGCATTCCGCTGCTTCCTCCTGCGCCTCGGCTACGTCGGCAACGACAGCAAAACAGCCCGGAAGATTCTGCTCCGCAACCTTTCCGGCCACGCGGCCTTCCGAAACAAGGCCGAGGAGGAGAAGTTCAAGGCCAACCAGAAAGCCAAGCGGGACACTGCCAAAGCCCCGCAGCAGGCTGCCGAGACAAGCGAGGAGGTGCCCACCGATGACTGACACCGTCCGGGTACAAATTCTCGCCATCCGCGACACCGGTCTGACGAACATGTTTGATGTGACGACAGTACAGCGGCTGGCCCTCGACCGAGGCTTCTATGAACTGGTCTGCTACCTTGAGGAGCATCGCCGCGAGTACGCACACTTTATCATGACAGGCAAAGCATAAAGTCACAAGGCCCGCTCCCGACACCGGGGGCTGGTCTCTATCTCTGTCGAGGACATCGCAGAAGACCGTCGGCCCCTCCTACGCACAAAAAGGCGAATTCAAAGAGGCGATTGCCCTATCTGACCACGAAACCCAGCCAGAATCCGCAGTTTTATGCAAAATTGCGCATGATTTCTCATATGTCATATAAACCGAAAGCAGTCGGAATGCAGTGAAACCTTGCGGTTTTGCGCTTCCGGCTGTTCTTCATATCCCCCCTATTCAATTTCGCGGAAATTCACGCGAGAGTGGGCGGCGGTCTTCCGAGGCAACGGCCACAGAGATTTTACCCCGGCCCCCCGGTTGATGCTACATCTTCATCTCTGCAAACACTTCCTCAAGCCTTGCTACGATTCGTTCTTGTTCTTCTATTGGGGCAAGTGGGAAGTACCAATTCTTTATTACATCAAACGGTGGTATGTTGACAATGGTGCTTCCATTTCCTGCTCTTGCACTACTCTTAAGACTTGAATCAAAGTAGTATTGAAAAAATCTTTTATTAATACCCGGAACCAAAGTGACACGAATTAACGCCTGATTTATGATTCCCTGCTCAATATCATCAGGCATAACATATGTTTCACCGATAGTCCCTGCGCAACTGATAAGAATATCTCCGCTCTTGACTTCAAACCCGTTCATTTTCTCATCGAAGTATTCCTTCGTGATATAATAAGTGCCAAGTGTTGGATCTTTCTTAATAGCATGCTGTTGCTCATACACTTTTACTGTGTCGGAACTCTTTGGAACAAACATAGATTTTGTTAATGCACTTCCAAAGGGCCCTTTTTTAAACAAACCCAATTCGCCAAATCTGATCCATTTCCAGTGTGCAGGAATATCATACGGAACATCGTCGCCAACCTCTTTTATATTCTTGTCAGCACGACCTTTCCGTTCTCTAAGAATATTAGTTTTATCTTTTTGTACTCGCGCATACAATTCTTCTACAGAACCATCCTCCGGCAGTTGCTCGGTCAACTTGCCCTGAATGGCAGCATCGATCAGCTTGGCTTTGAGCGCGGTCAGGTTATCGGCATACTGCGCCTGCAGCGAGTCGATGGTGTCGAGGACGGAAAATGCCTGGTCGATCTTTTCAACGATACGTTTCTGTTCAGCGTAGGGAGCAACCGGAACAAGATAATTCTTTATTACATCGGATTGAACCCTTTGTTGACCAACTGTGCCTTTATATGATGCAGTACCTGTTGCAATAAATCTTTGATCAAGAACGAGGAAATATGTATACGCCGGTAACATTTCTTTTTGCCGGAGAATAATCAGTTCTGTAGTTCCACCACCAATTCCATTTGGGAGATTCTCCGCAATAAATGACTTTCTATTTTCAAAGCATGGGGTGATTTTCGCAAATGCTACATCACCATCAGCGAATTTGGTATGATTTTTAGATGCCCGTTCCCAACTCTGTATCTCATGAGTAAATGCTCTGTTAAAGCCGCCACTTATCCTTTCCATAGGTATAAATGCGGCTTCCGTTGTTCCATCTGCCTCAACTTTAGGATTCACCTTATATAAATCTGATAACTTAACCCAAGCCCATGAATCCGGAATTGAATACGGTATGTTTTCGCTTTGCATGATTGATTTCTTTGGGTTTATTCTGTCAAGTAGTTCTATAGCAGTTCCGTCTTCTTCGGCTTGTACAGTGAGATTGCCGCTGAAAGCCAGACGTAGGATACTGCATCTGATCGCAAACGTATTAATCAAATCTCGATCCCTCCCAGCAGTTCTTTCAGCTGCGCAACTGCAGCGCTGACGCCATCAGCCTCATCCTGCATCTCATCAAGTATGTCAGCAACGGAGCGGTCATCTTCTTCGGTGAAATCCAGCCATTTGAAGTTTAGATCTTCACAGGCCTTTACATCCTTCTCAGAGAATCTACGCCACCTTCCATTGGGATTGATATCTGTATCATAGGTTTCTTTGCGGTCTTCCATATGACCGGAGCAGTAGCAATCCACAAAATCCTGTAGATGCTCTCTTGTCATGGGCTTTGCCGCCATCGTGTGCTTAATTCCCGTACGATAGTCATATACCCAGATGTCTTTAGTCGGCTCACCTTTTTCAAAGAACAGTACATTCGTCTTCACACCGTTGGCGTAGAAGATTCCGGTGGGCAGGCGCAGGATCGTATGCAGGTTATAATCCTTCAGTAGCTTCTCGCGCACCTTTGCCGTAGTTCCACCGTCTGTGAGCACGCTGTCCGGCAGAACGACGCCCACGCGCCCTCCGGTCTTTACGATCGACATGATATGCTGCAGGAAATTAACCTGGTTATCTGAAGTCTTGATGAATTCCGGGCGGTTTGCGGATACATCCACGCTTCCCTGCGGGCGGGTGCCGAAGGGCGGATTTGTCATGACCACCTGATACAGCTTGTCAGAAGTATCGATCAGAGAGTCCTGATAGATGATCGGGCTTTTGTTTACGCCGATGTCGTGGAGATATAGGTTCATGGAGGCAAGCGTGACAACGAGATCGGTATTGTCCGCTCCGAATAGAGCGTTGTTTTTCAGGAAACGCTGTTTCTCCACATCCCGGCTCTGTGTGCGCATGTGTTCATAGGCCGCGAGGAGGAACCCGGCTGTGCCGCAGCAGGGATCTGCGACCGTCTCGGTGATTTTCGGATCAACCACATCCACGATGGCTGAGATCAGTGCTCTGGGTGTAAAGTACTGACCAGCTCCGCTCTTTTTATCCTGTCCGTTTTTCTCCAGTATCTTCTCATAGATCGCGCCCTTAAGATCTCCCTCCATCATGTACCAGTTGTCCTCGGATACCATGTCGATGACCTTCTTGAGCATGACCGGGCGATAGATTTTATTCGTCGCCTTGGTGAAGATTGTACCGATGAGACCGTCGCTCTCGGACAGTTCCTTCAGTATTTCCTCGTATTTATCGACAAGATCGGTGCCACTTAAAACACTGAGGTCTTTCCATTTATAGCCTTCCGGTAGATAGCTGGGGAGGCCCATGGTTTCCTTCTCGTCATCCATTTTCAGGAAAAGGATGTACGTTAGCTGCGTGATATAATCTGTAAAGCCAACACCTGCCGCTGAGAGGACATTTGCGATGTTCCATACCTTCGACAGAAGGGCCGATTCCGTTTTCTGTGTATTTGCCATGTTTGATACTCCTTCTTATGCTGCTCTCAGCAGAATTCTGGACATTGCCATCATCTCTTCCGCAAGGACGGGAGCGGTGAAACTGATCACACCCCTGCGCCAGAGATCAGTGTTGATCTCGTTCAGATCCATTACATTGATTGCTCCATCGTTGATGACGAATTCGGCAATCTGCCGCATGATTTCTTTCTGATCGTCTGTGAGGATACGCTGCGCCTGCCCGCAGTAAAGACTGAACCGCTGAGCGTATCCTTTGATGAGACTGGTGAGTTTCTGATTCTTGCCGTATGCAAAACGCACGATCTGTATCAGGTTCGTCAGCGCGTTCACATTCGTTTTGACGTCCAGATCCTCCACATCCCCGGTTTCATCCAGAACCTTATAGTTTTTCCAGATCTGATAGACCCCGTACTGGCGGCTTTCGGACAGTAGCCTGTCACGAAGATCGGCAAGCATACTGTGCGTGATAACCGCATCCTCGGAATTATCGATGATGCGCAGGGCCTCGATGCTGTCCTTGTTGTCCTCCAGATACTTCTCAAAGTTCTCAATGTACGATTTTGCAGTTTCCTTAGAGAAACCGGCATAGATCAGCTCATCCGGATCATCCTCCGTCGTTACGACATAACCGCGCTGCATCTCAAGCAGCTTTTTCCGGGCGGGGATGTTGCTGATCAGCTTGTAAATCAACGCCATACGCCTGGTATTATCGTGGGAAGGATCGATGTACTGGCACTCGATCAGGAGCCCTTCGTCTGTCGCAGTCTGGATGTTCCCGGCAATCGTCCTCGGGGCAAATCCATACGATGTTATAAAGAAATCAAGATGCCTGCCGAACAGGGCATTGTTTTCATATCTTCGGTTTATGGTAGCGCAGTAATCACGGAGCAGCCACAAGTTATCATCGCTCAGTTCATTATGGGCAAGGTGCTCCAAAAGTTTATCCAACGGGAGAACTTTGTTGCCGGGGCTGACAACCGGATGCGGAATAACCTTTTCATGCTCCGTCACACCAACCGCGTCTACGATGTAATAGCATTCCTTAGTATTGGCATTCGGCGTAACTTCACAAAGCCGATCATCATCAATGACGCGGCAGCCACGTCCCTTCATCTGTGTATAAAGCACATCGGAATGAACGTCCTTCATGAAAAGAACGACTTCCAGCGGTTTCACGTCTGTGCCTGTCGCCACAAGTGTTACAGTAACAGCGATCCGGAAATCTTTTTCTGTGCGCAGGTCGCGGATAAGGCCATTCGAGTCCTCAGCCGTATAGGTGATTTTCTGTACAAAATGTTCCGGTACAATTCCGTCCTCAAATTCTTCCCCGAACACCTGCTTTGCAATATTGACAATCTGCGTGGCATGATAGTCGTCCTTGGCGAAAATGAGCGTCTTCGGAATATAGTCCCATCTTTTTTCCCGGTCAGGATAGAGTTCTTCGTATATGGATTTCTTATAGGCTTCCAATACCTCCCTGATCTGATCGGGATTCACGACAGAGCGGTCAAGAGCCTGCGGATCATAATCCACTCTTTCCGGCGCTTTATAAACCGTCTCCGCGCCGGTTCTCCGGGCGGTTTCCCTGACTCTTGTCCCTGTCTTTATCGCTCCACCATGTTCCGTGACCAGCGTCTTGATCCTGTAGACACGGTTCGGAACATTGACGCCATCTACGACAGATTCATCATAGGTATAGTTTTCGACAATGTTATTATTGAAGAAAGCATACGCTTCAGGCGTTGGCGTAGCAGTAAGCCCGAGTACATGGGCACCGGCGAAGTAATCCAGAACAGCACGCCATTTGCCGTAAATAGACCTGTGGCATTCGTCAACGATAATAAGTTGAAAGTAATCTGGAGGAAGGTTCAGATTATCACCAAGCTGTATAGCTTTGGTATCTTCCTTTTCCTCATCCGTTGTATTTTTTTCATCCTCGGCATCCTCGTTATCATCACCGGGAAGGGCTGCTCCCGTCAGGACAGCAAAGAGCTTCTGTATTGTGGAAATCACGATGTCTGCTTTGATATCATTTTCTTTTTTCAGCCGCTTGATCTCGTACAGGGAACTCATTTCCTGCTGGCCTTCCGTACGATCGAACGTGCTGAATTCACTTTCCGTCTGCCGCGCCAGATTATTCCTGTCAACGAGGAACAGGATTCGTCGGGCTGGCGTATAGTTGAGAAGCCTGTAGCTGGCGAGACACGCGAGGTATGTTTTGCCGGAGCCGGTTGCAAGCACAGCGAGGCTCTTCTTTGTACCGGCTTTGATGGATTTTTCAAATTTGGTTTCTGCACGGTACTGGCAATCACGCAGCCCGCGTTTGTTCAGACGAGGGAGAGCGCCATATTCAGAAACCTGGCCAATCAGCTGCAGCATTTTCTTTGGAGAGTGCATTTCGGAAAGTTCAACATAGTCGCTGTCTGGCTGCAGCATATTTTTGAAGTATATTTTCCTGCCATTCGCAAGGTAAACCAATGGGATCTGGTTCGGGAACCACACACCGTACCAACTCTGTGGATGGCAGGCATAATCCTCTGCCTGCCCCTGAACATCCTCACCAAGCGGGTTTTCTTCGCGCTTCGCCTCGACAACAGCGATAGCCTTGTCATCGACGAAGAGCAAATAGTCACTCTCAGTGTTGCCCTGCATGAGTGCTTCCTTCACTGCAGATGCGCTCTGAGGGACATATTCATCCCTTGATACGATGTCCCAGCCTGCGCTAATCAACTGCTTATCTATTTTTACTCTTGCCTTTTCTTCCGGCAGCATAGCAGACACTTCCTTTCGATGCATTTTAGCTGACGTGATTATCCTGTGACTGGCTTTGAACGCACAGATACAGAAATGCTCTGGCCGCTGTTGAGTGTACCCTGCTCCTGTGCCCGGTTAAACTCAGTCCGAAGAACAGAATCTACAGCACGCTTGCCGTAATCGTCGAGCAGTGCATATTTCCGCAACATATCCTCATAGTCTTCCTCAACAGCCCATTCGCCAAGCTGGGAGATTTCTTCTTCCGTGAGTGTGGCGGAGCGGCGGTCTTCGGAGGTGCCAATGATGTAGTCAACGCGTTTGTCGAACAGTTCGCTGAGTCTGGCCAGCATATCGAAACCGGGCATACGTTTCCCTGTTTCCCACATGGCAACCGTTCCCTTGGAGACACCGAGCGTTTCTGCCAGTGTCACCTGTGTCAGCCCTTTTTCCTTTCGAAGCTGCTTCAATCGTTTCGGAAACATAAATCTCACACTCCTTTCCACTCATATCTCACTTATTATAATGTACAAAACCCTTTTTTTCAAGAATTGACGATGGATTTTTGTAAAGCGGTTTCAAAATATTATATTATATTCCAACAAATTGTGAGAATGTCTGTTGACAGCGGTATACACTTGTGATAGTATTGCATCGTAAGGCAGACACATGCTTTATGGAGAGCCCGCTCCTACACCTGGGAATCAGAGTCAATCAAAGCCAAATAAAGATAATCCGAGCCAAACGCCGGACTTCTGAGTCAATAAATGACAATCAGAGGTTCGGCGTTTTTTGTCGCCCATACGGGCAAATTCAAAAGATAGGAAGGTTGTGAAATGGAAAAGGAAACCATGAGCGTACAGGAGCTTTCGGCTCGGATGGGCATTAGCCTCCCCAAAGCGTATGCACTTGTTAAGGAGCCGGACTTCCCGGTCATCCGCATCGGAACAAGGATACTCATCCCCACGGACGCATTTAAGGAATGGCTCGTGATTCATTCCCAGAAGGAGAGCGTATGGCTGTAACAGACACAGAGCGTTTTCTGAACGCCTTGTATGAAAACGCCGGGGACGGCTTTATCGGAGTTTCCTATCTCAGGGGAAAAGGCGATGCTCCCATTACCCGGTGGTTCACCAAAGACCACGTGTCGGAAATGGCCGATTACGCGATGGAGTGCGGCAGGCAATACAACACCTGCCTCAACATCAATCCGAGAGCATCTGTGCTGGATAACTACCACAGGGGGCTTTCCGCGGATGTGGGCGAGGTCGTAGCATTCATCGGTGATTACGATATTCTGGGCCCGGCACACGTCCAAACGAAGCTGCCGGAGAGCAGGGAGGCGGTTTTGGATTTTCTCAATGAACTGCCATTCCCGCCATCCTTCATCGTCAGTTCAGGAAACGGAATCCATGCCTATTGGCTGCTCCGTCAGCCATACAGGATAAGAGACGGAACAGGCCGTGACTATATCGAAAGTCTGTTGGATGGCTTTGAGGCATACGCGATTAAGCTGGCTCATGATAACCACGGATGGGTGTTTGACCCCGTTGCCGACCTTTCGCGGATGCTCCGTGTGCCGGGAACCACGAATTTCAAAACGGAAGAGCGTCCTCAGTGCGAAATCATATTGGAGTCTTCCGCAAGGTACGACCCGTTAGACTTTGAGCCGTTTGCATTATCGGCAAAGTCATCAACGAATATTGACCCATCCGATGAGGAGTCGGATAACGATTTTGTCCTCATGGGCAAAGGCAGCGGACGGGAACTGATCGACAAATGTCCGTTCCTTCAGCACTGCCGGGATGATGCGGCAAATCTCTCGGAGCCGATGTGGTACGCGGCCATCACCAATCTGGCGATGACGGCGGATGGGCAGGAAGTCGTACATGAGATCAGCCGCCCGTATCCGAAGTACGACTACCGGGAAACGCAGGCAAAATACCGACATGCCGTGGAGGAAGACAAGCCGGTCACCTGTGACCACATCAAGAATGTCCTCTGCTTCAATTGTGGAAGGGACTGTGGTGTGAAAGCACCGATTTCGCTCATCCGCACAGACAAGCGGGCAGGGCCACAGGAATGGGAAACGCCGATCCCGTTTGACGAGTATAAGCTGCCGGAGTTCCCCATAGACGCACTGCCACCGCCCATTGCCGATTATGCAATTGCCCTTGCGGAGCATACGCAGACACCTGTCGATATGGCGGGAACCTGCGGTCTGTCCGTAATCGCATTAGGGATGCAGGGCAAATATGAGATTGAGGCAAAGCCCGGATGGAACGAGCCACCGAATCTGTTCGAGTTGTGCATCATGCCTCCCTCCGAGCGGAAGTCACCTGTGGAGAACGGGATGTTGATGCCGGTCAACGGCTACGAAGCGGAATACAATGCCAGGCACGCCGCCGAGTTCGAGATGAGCCAGGTACGGAAGCGAATGCTGGAACGCCAGCAGAAAGCGCTGGAGGAACAGGTCTCCAAAGGCAAGGCGGATATGTCTGAACTGGAACGGGTGGTCAGGGAACTGTCCGAGTTTCGGGAAAAAAAGCCGCTGAAGTTGTACGCGGATGATATCACGACAGAAAAGTTGGTGTCACTGATGGGTAAAGCGGAGGACGGGCCGCAATCATCTCAACCGAGGGCGGCATCTTCGATACGCTGGCCGGTATTTATACCAAAAATGTCAACATCGATGTTCTGCTCAAAGGCTACTCTGGCGATTCCATACGGGTAGACCGTATCGGGAGAACCAGCGAGTGCATCATGAACCCGACGCTGACAATGTTCCTGATGGTGCAGCCCAGTGTCCTGTCCGGGCTGATGCAGAACAAGACTTTCCGGGGACGCGGCCTGACGGCAAGGTTCCTGTATTCCATGCCCGCATCATATGTAGGGAAACGCAGGTACCGGACGGAGCCGATTCCCGATGAAGTCTACCGCAGGTATGAAACGAGGATCAGAAACATGCTGGAAGAAGAAGTCCCGGAGAAGCCGGAGCGCATTACCCTTTCCGATGAGGCCGACAGGATGATCGAGGCTTTCGCGGAGGAGCTGGAACCCCGGCTCAAGGATGAATACGCGGACATCGCGGACTGGGCCGGAAAACTGATCGGCAACACCCACCGCATCGCTGGTCTGCTCTGCCGAGCTTCCGTTAATCGCTATGAGGAATTTCTTGATGAGCGGGAGCCGATAGTCATCAGCGCGGAGAACATGAATAACGCCATACGGCTGGCCCGGTACTTCCTCGAACATGCGAAAGCCGCATACTCCCTCATGGGAGCGGACGATACCGCAAAACAGTGCCAGTATGTGTTGGCGGCCATCAAGGACAACGGCCTGACGCAGTTCAAACGCCGGGACATCATGCGGCTCTGCCGCTCGTTCAAAAAGGCGGAGGAATTACAGCCCGTACTCGATCACCTGATTGACTATGGCTACATTGCCCCAGACGGGAAGACGTCATGGAGCGGGAAAGGCAGGCCGCCCGCTCAGATGTACCTGGTCAATCCCAAAATCTATGGAAGCTGAGCGGAGCCATGACTTTTGTCCTTTTTGGCACGCTGTCCCTTAATAAACATAGAACACCAATAAAAGAAGTAGAAGCCTTTTTCTTTCTTTATATTCATTTCTATTTATAAAGGACAGCGTGTATTAGAGGACAAAAATGGGCTTTTCCGTTTGGCGAACAGAACAATCAAAGGAAGGAGGTGTCCACCATGAGGTTCAATGTGTATTACGGAGCGGAGCCGAGAATCACAAATGCCAACAGGCACGATTTCGACCGTGGGAATTACGAGTGCGCTCTTGTGATGCGTGACCGGAAAAATAACCCGGTCATCGTGTCCCGTAGCAAAGACCCGGATTTCCCGGTCTGGAAAGTCGAATGCGGCTACTCCAGCTGTGTCTTTTTCAGCAGGGCGGAGGCAATGGCATTCTGTGAGAAACGGTTTAAACGCATGAAGGGAGGTTCAGCATGATCACCAGCATCCGCTATCACCCGCTGATCGAGCGGGATTCAGACACCCATGAATACGCGCCGCTGTTCGTCACAACGGACGAGGCGGCGGTGCGCAGGAACCACAGCTTCTATCTGGAAGAATTCGTGAACGGCTATTACCGGCTCTTCGCCGGGAAAGCCCGCGCTATTCCTGATGGTGGCAGGATGACGGTTGCCTGTCCTGTCTGCGGCAATCGTCTGGAGAATATCACGGCAGGAAAACACACACCCACTCAGGCGCGGTATGTGTGCCGCGCCTGCAACAAATGAAAGGAAGGTTTAACTACTATGGCTATTTATGAAATGCGTAAGGCTGATAAGGCAGGTACCGTATTCACAACAAAGGACACGTACTATAACAAAGAGTATGCGGAGCAGTATATGCCGATGTACCTTGAGGGGCATATCGGTGTGGATGAGAACGGAAGGCACCGGAACCGCTACCGTCTCCATTCCGAGAAACCGTTCACGATTGAGGCGGCGCTTGCCCTCGACATCAACTGCCCCAAGTGCGGAAGCCGTCGCAAGCAGATTGGCAGATGCCTGAATGCCCACGACCTGGGGCTCTACAAGTGCCCCGCCTGCGACAAGAATTAAGGAGGAAATCGCCATGAAGGATTATATGAGTATCAGCACCCTCGAATATGATATGCACTTCTGGAACGCCCTGCGCGGCAGAGCCCATAACCCCGCTTTTCTGAGCAAGGGGGAGACCTCGGAAACCGGAATACATCTTCTTCCGGCATCTGACGGCGCAAAGTTCCTTACCTATCTCAAAGCGGAGAGCCTTTTCCGCAGAATCGGAACTGTCATCACCGTAGACATCGGAGACCATTACATTCTGGCGAAGGACTGCAAGGATATGGCAGGCTGGTATGCCGAAGGGGAAAGCATCCCCGTGTATGAGGGAATCAGGGACTTCACATCCCTCAGTCTCGGCAGCCACAAACTGGCCAGCTTCATCAAATTCGATGAGAAATTTGTCCGGGATTCAGTTTTCGATTTCAATGACTATCTGCTTCGTCGGTTCGCCCGCGTGATGGGAAGGACGGAGGAACAGGCGTTTATCGCCGGGACATCCGCTGAGCAGCCCCACGGTCTGCTGAAGCCGGAAACGGGAGCGGAAATCGGAGTGACCGCTGCAGCGCTCACTTATGAGGATGTCGTATCCCTGTTCTTCTCGCTCGACCCGGAATACCGGGAAGGCGCCATGTGGATCATGAACGATGAGACTGCCCTGCACCTGCGCACGGTGAAGGACAATGACGGGAACTATCTCTGGAACCACTCCGACGCAACCATCCTCGGCAAGCCCGTGATCATCTCCAACTTCATGCCTTCGGCTCAGCTGGGCTCCATCCCTGTCCTGTTTGGCGACTACAGCTACTATTGGATAGTGTGCCGCCGCTCCCTCGGAATCCGTGCGCTGAGTGAGAAATTCGCCCAGTTCTACCAGATCGGGTATCTCGGCACAGAGTATCTGGATGGCAGGCTCGTCCGCCGCGAAGCAGTAAAGGACATCAGCATCACCGGATAAATCCCTCCTGCGGTCAGCCGTCAGCATGAACGGCGGCTGGTCGCTTTTCCCTCAAAATGACAAATCAGGCCAAACCATGACAAACACCGGCAAAAGACGAACCGTTCATTTCACACAGAGAGGAGTTTGTCATGGATACACAGCCTGTTGCCATTTTGGAGAAGACCATAGGCGATACCACCTACATCGTGGCATACGCGGTGAGCGCCAGCGCGAAGGAAACCGCCTATGAGAAGGTAAAAAAACTGATTCTCAACGACACAGATTATTATCAGAATATCAAGGCTTCGTGAGCCGAATGTACTTGACTTCCGGGCAGTATAGAGCGAACATGAACTACCGCCCGAAGACTGCCGGAAGGGAGGATATTATGAGCATAAGACAGTCTTCGGCAGCAACGAAGAAGAATGATAAAATCACAGCCCTCTACTGTCGTCTTTCGCGAGATGACGAGCTGCAGGGTGATTCCAACAGCATCAAGAACCAAAAGGCTATCCTGCAAAAGTACGCTGACGACAACGGTTTTACCGACACAGCCTTTTTCGTGGATGACGGCTACAGTGGTACGAATTTCGACAGACCGGACTGGCAGCGGCTTATGGGGCTGGTGGATGAGGGAAAAGTCGGTACGATCATCGTCAAGGATATGAGCCGCCTCGGGCGCGACTACCTGAAGGTCGGCATGTATACGGAGATGGTTTTCCCCAACGCCGACGTGCGCTTCATCGCCATCAATAACGGAGTGGACAGCGCAAATCAGGCAGAGAACGACATGACGCCGTTCATCAACATCTTCAATGAGTTTTATGCCAAGGATACCAGCCGGAAAATCCGCTCCGTATTCAAAGCGAAGGGGCAGGCGGGAAAGCCGCTCTGCACAAACCCGCCTTACGGGTATGTCAAAGACCCCGAAGATAAGCTGCACTGGATTGTTGATGAGGAGGCAGCTGGGAACGTGCGGGAGGTGTTTCGTTTGTGCGTACAGGGGTATGGCGTATCGCAGATCGCCAATGAAATGAGCAAGCGCCATGTGCTGAATTCCACGGCTTATGCCAAGGCCAACGGACGGCAGATTGCTGACAACCGCAGTGACACTGAAAACTACGAATGGACAAGCAGCACGGTTTCGCATATGCTGTCCCGCCCGGAGTACCTCGGTCACACAGTCAACTTCAAGACCTATCGCAAGTCCTACAAACAGAAAAAGAAGCTGAAGAACGATCCATCCGAGTGGCAGATTTTCGAGAACACTCACGAAGCCATCATCGATCAGGAGACCTACGACATTGTACAGCGCATTAGGGACGGCAGACGCAGGGTGACGCCAATGGGTGAGATGCCCCTTCTGTCCGGCATGGTGTTCTGCGCCGATTGCGGAGCGAAACTGTATCAGGTGCGTCATCGTGGATGGACGCATGAGCAGGAGCACATGGTATGTGCCACATACCGGAAGAAAGGCAAGGAAATCTGCTCTTCACACCAGATTCGGAACTGTGTGCTGGAGGAACTTCTGCTCGACGGCGTCAGATCGGTAACTGCTTTCGCCAGAGACCATGAGGATGAATTCGTGGAGATGGTTACGAAGAAGAAACGCGCCGAGGTTGACCGTAGCCTGCGGGACGGAAAGCGTGAACTGGAGCAGGCGCAGACCCGCATCCGCAAGCTGGACGAGATCATCCAGCATCTGTACGAAGACAACCTTGAAGGCAAAATCAACGATGAGCGTTTTGTGAAGCTGAGTGAAAACTACGAGAATGAGCAGAAAACGCTCGAAGCCCGTGTGTCCGAGCTGCGCAGCCTGATTGCCTCCGAGCAGGAAGCCAATGTCAATGTAGGACGGTTCCTCGACCTGGTGCGGAGGTACACCGACATCCGGGAATTGACCGCAGAAATCATCCGGGAATTCGTAGAGCGGATTTACGTTCATCAGGCAGAGCGCGTCAATGGCAAAAAGGTTCAGCGGATCAGAATCGTTTGGAACTGCATCGGTGAATTTACACCGCCAATGCCTACACAAAAAATAGGGTAGAGGGAGGCAAACGCCTCGCCCCTCCCGTTGCACCGTACGTACCGGTCGGGTATACGGCGCTACATCAACTATAAATCAATATCAAGTAGTACCAAGGTAATAGGCAAGGGGATTAACAAGACCGGGATAAACCGTTCTACAATTTCTTCCCTTGCCTATTGTCAGTTTCATGCCCAGTACTTTGGGGCTGAGAATATAATTAATCACATCGCCACTGCACTGTGCGTATAGCCCTTTACGCGAATTGGCTACTTTGTACAGATCTTCATCCGAAAAATTGAAATGGAATACCGTGCAGTACCATCGAAGGTTCTTCTGGATAGTTTTCGGCTTTTTCCATTGTTTAACCATGATGACCCGTATTTTGTGCCTGATCCATTGCCCAGTCAGATCCATAAAGCCTTTCATGTTACCAATACGATAATAGTTGATCCATCCACGCATAATCTCATTGACCTTGTACACGGTAACGGATAGTGGAATTGCGGCGGCTTTTCTACGACAGGTGACTGCCCTGAGTTTATCCCAGAGTCTGGATTTCCGGCTTGCGAGCGGCTTACATTTCCATTCGTTTCCGTTTTTCCAAAAGCCAAATCCGAGGAATTCGCTTTTGCTTGGCGGGACTATATGCGTTTTGGTAGGACTGACTTTCAGAAAGAGTTTCCTTTCAATCCAACTGGTGACCGATTTCATGACTCTTTCTGCCGATTTATGGCTTCTTGCAAATATCACAAAATCATCAGCGTATCGGACGAAGGCAAGCCCTCGGGCTTCCAGTTCCTTATCGAGTTTGTCGAGGTAGATGTTTGACAACACAGGCGATAACGGGCCGCCTTGGGGTACTCCTTCCTCTGTCGGACTGATTAGTCCATTATCCATCACGCCTGCTTTCAGAAATGATCGTATCAGGTGCAGGATAATGGCATCATTGACATTTTCCCTCAGTATTGAGATGAGTTTGTCATGATTCACTGTGTCGAAGTATTTTTCGATGTCAAAGTCTATGATCCATGTACGCCCTTCATTTAGATATCCCAGTGCTTCTGCCATAGCTTTATGGCAATCCCGGTTGGGACGAAAGCCATAGCTGTGGGGACTGAACAGGGTATCGTACTCTTGAGTAAACACTCTTGCCACCATCTGTTGGACTACTCGGTCAATGACCGTTGGTATTCCGAGCGGTCGGAGTTTGTCGCTGTTGGGTTTTGGTATATATACCCTTCGGACAGGCTGAGGTTTATACTCTTTGATTAGGATCTGTCTTATGACTGCTGACTCATTGAGCGCAAAGTACCCCATCAGTTCTTCAACCGGCATCTTATCTATCCCCGGCGCACCTTTGTTCTTCCTGACTTCGTCTATTGCCGCCCGTATGTTCTCCGGCATAAGAATCTTATCCAATAAATCATCCACTTGTTGCTTCTCCTCTCTCATAGAGTTGTCAGGAATCTTCTTCCCTCTCCTGTCCCCCACGAAATACGTTTGCGCTTGTTGGAACACTACCGGGTGTAGTACAGAATATCCTGACCTTGTTTAAGCGATCTGCAATATAGTTAACATTAGACCCTTCGGGAGATGGTGAGTCTCCCTCGATGCTGTCCTATTGTCTCAGCTGACTTCCAGACATTAGCTTTATGTCGCCACGTGCGTAAGATGCCGCTGCAGCATCAGCGGTTCTCATCCCTCCTTTCCTCTGGCACGCTGTCTGGATATCCCGGGGTAAGACACTATTCTTTCGTCACACAACCTCCTGATTTACCGTCTTGGTTTTACGTCTACCGCGGACTTCAGATTGTCATGCATCCTTATCCACCATTTGGCCTCATATCAGGTTTCTATTCGTAGGCTCATGACTTTGCTACACGCTTCTTTCACCCCATCGTCTCCGATTTCGGCTTGCGCTTAACTACACGAGCGGTAGATTGCCCGTGACTGGACTTTCACCAGTGAGAATAGTGCCATGCCCGGCACACAAGGAAACGGCGTAGCCGCATTCACGACTACGCCGTTATTTCCGGGATTATGAAATCCCTAAGTTGCACCCACTAATGGGTAAACTGGTTCCAATGTCAAGGACTGTTTTGCGACAGTTTCACGGCACAACAAGACGTCGAAGAGACAGCTGCATTATGGTGCCGGACACCTGCGCGACAGTCCTGCCGTCTAAGCTCCTTATCAGCTATTAGGCACCACAAATAGACCAACTGGCTGTGATAGTTGGCAATGATTCATGTGCTGATATTTCTGATCACCGTCCATCTTGTACTGTCCTACGGATTTCACATAATAGTGAAATAAGGAAGAGCAGAAATCCGCCGCAGCCGCCGGGGATGTGGGCAGGGTGGGTAAGCCCCGTCTTATGGAGGTGTGGACAGGTCGCGGGAACGGTGTGGGCAGGTTGTGGGCAAGGCATGGGTAACTCCCCTGCGGAGTTATCCATGCCTTGTCCATAAGCTGTCCATGCCGTTCCTGTGACCTGTCCACGCCGGAATGGGGCTTATCCACGCTGTCCATATCCCTTCTTAGAACAGTTCGTTCATTTCAAAAACATAATCGAGTTCCTTGTACTTCTTCCAGTTCTGCGGATATTTCAATTCCTCCAGGATTTCCTTCGTCGCTGATACCAGGAACTTAAGTGCCACTACAGTCTTTGCTATGATTGCGTCTATATGTGCAATCTGCTTTTCTGCCAGATCTTTTGATTTCTTCCACTTTGACTTCTCCCTCTGGAGCCGCGCCTGGTCCCTGGAGACGATCAGTGATGGAGAACTCACAAACTCCTCTGCTGCTTCCCTTCGTTTTCGGTTCCTTTCACGTACCTTTTCCTCTTTCTTCCTGGCTTCTTCAAGTCTTGCCGCTACAAGATCGCCGATCGGCATCATTTCCGTAGCCTTTACACCGAAATAGCTGTCACAGGGATAAATCCCCTGGGTTACATATATGTAGTATTCTTCCGGTGTCAGGCCGGCCAGGGAATGCTGATAGATTTTGGTGTTATAATCATGAATGTAACCTTTGATCATCCTGATTGCGGTTTCCGCATCCGGACACAACGCCACAAGATCAATGATCCTGCATTTCATCTGGCCGAAAAAGGATTCCATCGGTGCATTGTCCTGGGAATTGCCACGTCTTGACACAGACTGTATAAAACTGTCGTCAGACAGAATCTTTTTGAAAGTAGTGGAGAGATACTGGGATCCCTGATCAGAATGAATGTAGCACTCGGACTTTTTCAGTTCTTTTCTGTGCTTCTCCATCATCTCGTCATAAGCTTCTTTCACGAGATCAGTTGTCATCCTTGTTCCCGCCGCACTTCCCAGGATTTCCCGGGTATAAGCGTCGCGAAATGCACAGAGGTAAAGAGCTGCTCTGTACCTTCCATAGTAGAAGTACGTGATGTCGGTCAGCACAACCTTCCTGGGGCCGATGTAGAACTCCTGTTTTACTTTGTTTTCCGGTGCCGCACAGCGATGATCATGTGTCGCCTGCCCTTTATACGCGTCCTTTTTAGGCCTGTTTGCAACAAGGTTCATCATCTTCATGATCTTGGCACAGCGCTTCACGCTGATGACAAAGCCATACTCACGGAACATATACGTCCGGAATGTCCTTTTCCCGGGGACAAAACCAAGTTTCTTAACGATTTTACGGAACTTCTCATTTATCTCCCGCAGCTCTTTTTTCCGTTCTTCGGCCTCCTGCGCCTTCTTTTCCCTTCTTTTCCTCCACGCGTAGTAGCCGGACTTGGAAACCCCAAATATCTTCAGGCACCGCTCTACCGGCAAAGGATGCTCTTTTTCTTCCTGGCGCCGGATCACGTTGTCTGCCATCTGGAAGACATCAACGTTCAGATCCCGGACTTCGAAGATGTAAACATTTCCGCCAATAACGACGGGATTTTTTTTTGAGCCTCAACCAGTTCCTCCAGGTACATGTTCCGTGCTTTCAGGTAGGCGATCTCTTCCTCCGGAGCCAGTTCCCCCATCTCTTCACGCGGGACAGACCCGTCATAATTCGACGGGTCAACCGTGAACAGCTTATTCTCCCTGGCCATCTGCATGACCCGTTTCCCGGCAGAGTTCGCACGGTTTTCGCCGAGTATCTTCGTGTCGAATCCAAGGGCGTTGTATGCCTCCACGTAGGTCATCCCCTCATCGTGGATCTTCTTGTACATCGCCACGTAGAATTCTTTATGGTAAACAATTGTATGCCCGTGGAACGTATCAAGGAATGGATTGTCAAGAAATGGGACAATCTCATCCGGCGGCAGCTCGATACCATCATTCGTTGCGGAATTCTCTATATTAATCTTGTCAGGCATAGAAGACCCTCCTTATACTCCCAGCGTTCCATAGCGTTTTTTAGCAAGCTCTGCCGCCTTTTTCTTCATCTCGTTGTATTTTTTCTCTTCGGCCGCGAGGTATTCCCCAAACTGCTCCTCATTTAGGCCAAGCAGGTATTCCTCGTATTCTACCGGGGTCATGCGGCCCCGCTCCCACATGCCCCTTTCATTATTATAGTACCAGGAGTATTCTTCAACCCTTTTTTTTAATTTTTCTATATCTGCACAGGATGAATACTCACATTCATCCTTAAAGTGTCCAAAGAAAGATTCCTGCGTTGCATTGTCCCAGCAGTTTCCTTTCTTCGACATGGACTGCCGCAAACCTCTTTCCAGGATCTCCTTCTGGAAAGTGCCGGATTTATACAGCGTGCCCTGGTCAGAATGGAAGATGCCGCCGTCCTCACAGGGATGGCTGTCAGAAACACGAAGCGTCTCAAGTGCCATTTCGAGGTTATTCCTCTCGGAAACAACAAAAGCCACCAATCGCCCGGTAACCGGATCCATCAGTGCTGATCCATAGGCGCGCTTTTTATCCCCGTAATAAAGATATGTGACATCCGTGACCCTCACCCTGTTTGGCCGGTACAGACGGAATCTCCTCCGTAGGATGTTGGGCTTTACAGCCTCTTTTTCATATGCATCCTGCCCTTCACGTGACGGATTCGGCCTTCTTATATCGCACTCAATCCCATAAGCCTTCATGATCCGCCGGATCTTTTTCAGGCTGATCCGTCTGCCGGCAAGCCTCGGAAGCAGCATATAGACCTGCCTGGAGCCCTTCCGGAAGCCTTTGTAATCAGCAACCATCTTCATGATGCCCGCATCGGCTTCATCCTGTTCTTTCTTACGGGTTTCCCACGTCCCGAAATCAGGATCCTTTACATACTGATAGTATACCGATCTGGAGATGCCGATCTGCTTCAGGATCGCTTTCTTTGTCAGCACATGCCCTGGATCAGGTGGAAGATTCTCCACCCACAAGCAGATTTGTTTTTTCTTCATTGGCGTTAGCGTCTGGAAAAGAACGGAAATACGATCATACCCTTCCTTAACCATCGATGCCAGTGCTTCCATCCGTCTCCTCAGGATACAGGCATCATATACCGTACCACCAAATGCGCTGATTCCCGGCTGATCTGGCGTGAAACTGTCGAGAGTCCCTCTGACCTCTGTTTTTTCAGATACCGTAAAGTTTCTATGATCCAGCATAAAAATATCCAGTATCCGGTCTACCGTAAGTTCCTTTAAGGCAGTTGCAGCCAAGTGGAAGTTTTCATTCAGCCTGATCGACGCAGGAGTGACCGTTTCCACAAACGGGTTTTTCCGCAAAGCCACCACTTCAACATCTTCCAGAAAGTGCTTGTCCGCCCTTGATTCGCAGGGCACAGTACCGGCTGCCAGGCACATCGAAAACATCCGTTCAAGTTTATGGATACGGATTTTTCCGATTATCCTTGAATCAAATCCGTCCAAGGAAAGTGCTTCGATTACAGATATTTCAGGATAGGAAGCAAAAAGCTCAGCAACATATCCGGGAGCGAAATCGATTGTTCCGTCTTTTGTTATAAACTTACCGGACTGGATGAGAGTATCCAGAACCGGTTCCTGCACACTGTGTGTCTCATTGGAAAACGGGATGATTTCGGAAGTGTGATTCTCTTCTGCTTCCTGTTTTTCAGAAACCACAGGCTTCCCTGAACTCTCAGCATTATATGAAGATCCATATGTCCTTTTAGGCCGTCCCCGGCGTCTGAACGCTTTCGAAATGTTTTTATAAAAATCCTTCCCGATTTCGTGTGTATCAAACCCGTTTTCCAGAAGGATTTTTCTTATGGTCGATGGCACAGGGTTTTGGAGCCATACATCATACATGTAATTCCTGAAATCCAACGTCAGGGACAACTTGTGTCTTGTAACCTGATAAACATACGGATTCTTGCTGAGTTTTTCAATTTCCTCATCAGAGTATACCTTCGCCAAAATGGTCACCATCAGAACTGAAAGTCCTTCGGCAGAAACAGTGGTCACTCACATCTGCAGACATTGTGTTCCGAGTAGCGCTTCGAATTCCGGCGCTCTGGTGTCCTTAATAAACAACCATCTGTCACGCACGTGTCTTCCTGAATCGTCTAACTGTCTCAGCCTGTTCCGTGTGAACTGGAATCCTGTCACATCGTTGTCTGCAGAAGCATTTTTTCTGTCGCAGTTCTGTCCTTTCTATGGGTACCATTTTAGGGGGCCTTTTTTATGCCTTTCTTACCCCTATTTGTACGACAGGTCTGATTTTAGCTTGCCATGGTATTTCCGCAATGGTAAAATAATCGACAGGTGACAAAGTGATGTTGCTGCAAGCATCATGATCCTGAAGGAACCCTTGTGTATACGATTTGTTTGTCTGAAAGATCTCTGCTCAGGGCACAAGCCCGGAAAGAAGAGGGAATTATATGCTGAAACAGGAGAAGCTCGAAGGAATCATTCCGGCAACCATAACACCATTTCATGAAGACGAATCCCTCAATACGAAAGCGCTCTCCCAGCTTCTGGAATGGAACCTGGGCCAGGGGGCGAAAGCTTTCTTTATCGGAGGCAGCTCCGCAGAATGCTTTTTGCTGACCCCCCATGAGAGAAAAGAAATATTTGAGACGGCCGCTGCTTTCAAGGAGCAGGCCTTTATGATCGCTCATGTCGGCGCCATATCGGTAAGGGAAGCTGAGGATTATGCCAGATGCGCCTCCCGGCTTGGTTATGATGCAGTCGCTGCGACCCCGCCCTTTTACTATGGCTTCAACAGCCGGGAAATTTATTCCTACTATGAAGCGATCGCTCAGGCAGCGGGAAAACCGGTATGGATCTATAATTTTCCCGGGAATACAGGAAAGCAGTTTGTTCTTGAGGATCCTTTTACACAAAAGCTGTTTCAGAGCAGCTTCATCCAGGGCGTCAAGCACACCAATTCTGTCCTGGCGCAGTTGGAGCGGATCCGTCATCTGAATCAGAATCTGATTATGATGAACGGTTATGACGAGACGTTGGTGGCGGCTCTTGCCCTGGGGGCAGACGGAGCCATCGGAAGCTCCTTCAATTTTACCTTCCCCCTCTTTGACAGAATCTACAGACTCTATCTTTCCGGAGATCGGGAAGAGGCGCTGAAGCTTCAGGTACAGGCAAACCAGATCCTGTATACTTTGTATGAAGTGGGATTGATTCCGGGAATCAAGTATATCCTGAACAGGATGGGGATAGCTGCCGGCATTTCCCGCAGACCCTTCCATGAGCTGTCTGAGGATCAGAAACGGCTTTTGGACGAATGCATGGCACAGATGGATGACAGATAAAGGGGATTGTTATGAAGAGAATTCTGGAAAATGAAAGATTGTGTATTGAAGTAGAAGATAAGGGAGCGGAGCTTGTCCGTCTCTACGATAAGGAAAAGAAAGCGGAGCTTCTGTGGAACGGGGATCCCGCCTACTGGGGACGGCATGCCCCGGTGCTTTTCCCCAATGTGGGAAGGCATTTCAGGGATCATTTTCAGGTTCAGGGAGAGTTTTTTCCCTCCCATCAGCATGGCTTTGCGCGCGACAGCGAGTTTAGCTGTCTTGAGGATGGAGGGACGGGAAGGATTCTCCATGAACTGAAGTCGGATGAGTCTTCGAAAAAAGTCTATCCTTTTGATTTTTCCCTGAAGGTGAGCCATGCTCTGGAGGGCAGCAGGCTGATCATCACCTGGGAGGTGTTTAATCCTGGCAGCCAGACCATGTTTTTTGCCATCGGAGGCCATCCGGCCTTTCGAGTACCGGCAGACAGCTACCGAGAGCATAAGCTGTATTTTGAAGAGAAAAGCTCTCTCATCTATTATCTGATCGACCCCAAGGGAAGTGGTACGGTTTTGGCCAAGGAGCCTCATATTCTTGCCCTGAAAGAGGGCTGTTACGCGTTGGATCGGCTTTGTGACGGGGAGAAAGTGCTGGCAGATGCTCTCTTTGACCGGGATGCTCTTGTCTTTGACAATGGCCAGATCGAGACAGTCAGCCTTCTTGCCCCGGATGGGAAAGCGATCCTGAAGCTTGCGGGGAAGGGCTTTGCCAATTTCGGCATCTGGTCTGCTCCAGGCGCCCCCTTTGTCTGCCTGGAACCCTGGGCGGGCCGGGCTGACGATTTCGGTTATGAAGGAGAAATGAAGGATAAGCCTGGGATCAATGCTCTTCCTGCCGGAGAATGCTTCAGCAGAGAATATACGATAGAGGTTTTTTAAAGTTTGATCTGCCATATTGTCAGATCAGCCTTCTGCAGCAACAGACAGGATCCACATCGTCAGCAGTTACGACTACGCCGGTGTCGGAATTCCAGGCATGGACGGCCTGATGGTTGCCGATGGATATGGCTACATGCGTGATGCCGTATCCGTAGGAATAAAAGATCAGGTCTCCAGGCTGCAGTTCGCTGTAATCCACGGCAGTCCCGTACCCGGATTGGGATTCAGCGTAATGGGGCAGTGAGAAGCCAAAGGCTTCAAAGACCTTCATGACAAAGCCGGAGCAATCCACCCCGGAAGTCAGGGAGCTTCCTCCCCAGACATAGGGGGTTCCGGTAAACTGGAGGGCGAAATCAGCGATATCCTGGCCGGTAATTTTCAGAAGGCTTTTCTCCTCCTTTTCTTCCTTTGGATCTTGTCCGGAAGCAGAGGAGGTAAAATCCGATGCGGTTGTATCGTCAGTGTCTTTGCTGTCCTTTTCTGACGAGGTGAAGGCTGCCTTGTCAGGATCATTCTCGTCGGGGTTATCCTCTATCGGGGAGGTGAAAAGGGTTTCGTCGGGGTTATCCTCTTTCTGAGAGGGGAAGACTGCCTCGTCAGAATCATCCTCTTGTGAAGATGAAAAGACCGGGTTTTCGGCTTCCTCCTCGCTGGGAAATCTTACGATGATCGTCTCCGAAAGCGGAGTTTCACTGGTAAAGTCCTCGCTTCCCAGTACAGGGGAGGCAACTACAAGACAGGCAGTCAGAATAATGGCTGCCGTATTTGGTTTTTTGGTAATGTTTTCATTTGTCTGTTTCTTCTTAGCTGCATAAAGATATTTTAACATCTTTTTTTCTCCTTTCAAAATCGGACGCAAAAAATCACTCTTGCCTGATGCATGCTTTTCATGATTTGTCCAATACGCAGGGGGATAGAAAGAGTCTGATGCCTTTAGCGGAAAAGAGAAGGGAGCCTGGTGGTCTTCCAGGGAACGGGCTTTATCATACGCTCGAAATGTGAACAATTTGTTAAAGACGGTAATAATTTATTAACTTTGGTAATGTCTTAGGCGCATAAAGGGGTAAGAAGAATTGAAGTGTGAAGAAGTCTACAAAGAATTTTATCATAGAGATCCGGAAAATCTGACATTTTGTCCATACCGTATTTGTCCTCTGGGGGCACATATCGATCATCAGTACGGCAAAATAAATGGGTTGGCTATAGATAAAGGCATTTATCTGGCATACTCTCCCAAACAAAACGGAGTTGTAGAGCTGCAGAGTCTGAATTTTCCCAAAAGAGCTCAGTTTCATGTCAATTCCGTCCCGGAGGAAAAGGTGGGAGACTGGGCAGATCATCTGCGCGGAGCCACAAAGATGCTGGCGGAGAAGTACCATCTCAGAATCGGCCTGTCTGCAGTGATAGAAGGAACTCTTCCCATCGGCGGCCTTTCCTCCTCCGCAGCGGTAATCATTGTTTTTCTGACCACTCTGGCCCGGGTGAACCATATTGAGTTGACGGAGTGGGAGCTGATCCTTATGGCAAAAGCGGCAGAAAACAGGTATGTCGGAGTAAACTGCGGAAAGCTGGATCAGTCCTGCGAGGTTCTTTGCCGGAAGGATAGTCTTTTATATCTTGACTGTAAGGATGACAGCTATGAGTTGATTCCCAAAAGCAGCAATATGCCGCCTTTTAAGATTGGGATCTTTTTCTCCGGGCTGGAGAGGAGCCTGGCCAACAGTGCCTACAATCTGCGCCAGGATGAGTGTAAGGTGGCTGCCTATGATCTGCTGGCTTATGCCGGCCTACCTTACGGGAAGTACGAGGATACCAGACTGAGGGATGTGCCGACGACGGTGTTTGAGGAATATAAGGATCGTCTCCCCAAGGCTCTTTTGCGTCGTGCCACCCACTATTTCGGAGAGTATGCCAGGGCTGAGGAAGGGGCGGCCGCCTGGAGGGAAGGCAATCTTTCTGCCTATGGGGAGCTTGTCTTCGCCAGCGGGAGGAGTTCTATCGACAATTATGAATGCGGTTGTCCGGAGCTGATCACCCTCTATGAAATCCTGTCCCAAACACCTGGCATCTATGGCGGTCGTTTCAGCGGAGCCGGCTTTAAAGGCTGCTGTATGGCACTGATCGACCCGGCTTATGAAGAGGAGGTTCTGCGCTCGGTGGAGAGGGAATATCTGGCTGTCTATCCCCTGCTGGAAGGAAAATATCTGGGAACCCTTTGTGACAGCGCTGATGGAGTAAAAATATGAAGACAATTATTTTAGCGGCAGGCTATGCGACCCGTCTTTATCCTTTGACAGAGAATTTTCCCAAGCCCCTCCTGCCGGTGGGGGATAAGGCTATCCTCGACTGGCTGGTAGAGGATATCCAGGAAGATACAGAAGAGATCATCCTGGTCTCCAATCATAAATTTGCCCATATTTTTTCGGAATGGGCTAAGGACAAGGAAAAGCTTCAGGTATATGACGATGGGACCGGCACCAATGAGACACGTCTTGGGGCGGTAAAGGATATCCTGCTGGCAGTCAGAAAGGCTCATATTCATGAAGACGTTCTTGTGATGGCGGGGGATAATATGCTGGACTTCAGCCTGAAAGGTTTTATTCGATATGCCAGAAGCAGCGGGGCAAGCTGTGTCATGTGCCATGAGGAGAATGACCTGTCGCGGCTGCGGAAAACGGCCGTGATCAGTATGGATCAGGACGGCCTGATCACAAGCTATGAGGAAAAGCCCAGGGATCCGAAGGGACATTTCGCCGTGCCGCCCTTCTACTATTATAAAAAAGAGCATCTGCCTTTTCTGGAAACCGCTATGGATGAAGGCTGTAATCCTGACGCGCCCGGATCCTTTGCCGCCTGGCTCAGCCACCGGGTGCCTATGAAGGCGTATCTGATGCCGGGCAAGCGCTATGATATCGGTGACAGGGAAAGCTATGAGCAGGTGAAGCAGCTATGGCTGCATCGGACCTGCCAGGCACAGAACTGAATTCTAATAGGAGAGAGAAAATGGCATATGATGGCTTTACCACGGCTGCCATGGTTAGAGAACTGAATGACCTGCTGTCGGGGGGAAGGATCAATAAAATAGCCCAGCCGGAGCCGGACGCCTTGCTGATCACAGCCAGGGGAGCCTCCTCCCAGGTGCGGGTGCTTCTTTCGGCGAATGCGTCTCTTCCCCTTCTGTACGTCACGCAGAAAAACCGGCCGAGTCCATTGACTGCGCCTAATTTCTGTATGCTGCTGCGCAAGCATGTCGGAAGTGCCCGCATTCTTGGGGTGAGGCAGCCCGGCATGGAGCGGGTGGTCATCTTTGAACTGGAGCATTTGGATGACATGGGAGACCTGCGCCGCAAAAAGCTGATCATCGAACTGATGGGCAAACACAGCAACATTATCTTTTGTGATGAGCAGGATCATATTCTGGATTCGATCAAGCATATTTCCGCCAATATGAGTTCCGTGAGGGAGGTATTGCCAGGGAGGGATTATTTTATCCCCATGACCCAGGACAAGGCAGATCCTTTTTCTGTGACAGACGAAGAATTCCTGGAAAGACTATGTGAGAAGCCTGCTCCTCTGGCAAAGGCTTTATATTCCTCCTTTACCGGCTTTTCTCCTGTCATGGCCAATGAGCTTTGCCACAGAGCAGGACTGGATCCGGATGATCATACCGCCTCCTTAGGGGAGATTCATAAGCTTCACCTGGCTCGCTGCTTCCGCAATCTGATGGAGCAGACCCAGGAGGGGGATTTTTCTCCTCAGATTGTATACCGGGGCACGGAACCGACAGAGTTTGGTGTTTTTGCCTATGGTCAGTACGGCAATGAGTATTCTTTCAGGAGCTTTGATACGGTGTCTGCTATGCTGGAGGAATATTATACGTCTCGGGATCTGTATGCCAGGATACGTCAGAAAAGCTCAGATCTGCGGCGTATTGTGGCAACCTGCCTGGAAAGAGAGAGAAAAAAGCTTACCCTTCAGACCAGGCAGCTGGCGGATACGGAGAAAAGGGATAAATATAGAGTCTATGGTGAGCTGATCAATACCTATGGCTACGGGATTGAGGAGGGAAGCAAATCCTTCCGGGCTTTGAATTATTATAGTGGTGAGGAGATAGATGTTCCCCTGGATCCTACCCTGACACCGGCGCAAAACGCAAAAAAGTATTTTGACCGTTATGCCAAGCTCAAGCGCACCCAGGAGGCGCTTTCTGCACAGACGGCAGAAGCCGCTGAAACTATTGCGCATCTGGAATCTATTGCCGCCAGTCTGGATATCGCCAGGACGCAGGCGGATCTTTCCCAGATCCGGGATGAGCTTGCCGAGTATGGTTATATCAGGAAGCATGTTGATGCCAGAAAGGCGAAAGGGGCCAGGATGCAGGAAAAGTCAAAGCCCTTTCATTATGTTTCCAGTGACGGGTATGACATATATGTGGGGAGGAATAACTATCAGAACGATGAGCTCACCTTCCGTTTTGCCTCCGGCAATGACTGGTGGTTCCATGCCAAAAAAATGCCCGGCTCCCATGTTATCGTGAAAGCGGGGGAGGGAGAGCTTCCCGACCGGGTATTTGAAGAAGCCGGCAGCCTTGCTGCCTATTATTCCAGCGGCAGGACGGCTCCTAAGGTGGAAATTGACTACATCCAGCGTAAGCACGTTAAAAAGCCTGCCGGGGCGAAACCCGGCTTCGTCGTCTATTACACCAACTACTCCCTCATGGCCGCCCCCGATATCAGTGGCCTGCAAGAGTGCCAGTAGCATACGGATCCCGTTCGAAGCCGCGCTGCGGCGAGCTGCTGACCGACCGCTACAGTCTGACCGAGGAGGCAGGATAAACACAGATAAGGTGCAAAAGGATCATGAAAACAGTATACTCTCGTTTAGGGCAAATCCCCAACGGTAGCGCAGGGGAACAAATGACAGAAGGATGTCTGGTTTTGGAAGGCGGCGCCTTTCGCGGACTATATACGCAGGGATTTCTTGACGCATTGATGACTAATGATGTAAATATGCAATGTGTGATCGGTGTATCTGCTGGTGCCCTTAGCGGCATGAGCTATGTTTCGGGGCAGATTGGCCGTGCGGCAAGGATCAACCTTGGATTCAGACATGACAGCAGGTATGTCGGTTTAAAAGCCCTGATTCACAGCCATAGTCCTGTGGATGTCGGATTCATTACGGAAGAGAGGGGCATTCTTGAACCCCTTGACCAGGATAGGTTTTACCGGTCGGAAAGACGTTTTATTGCTGTGGCGACAAACTGTCTGACCGGAGAGACCGCCTATTTTGAGAAGGGAAAATGCAGGGATATCATGCTGGCCATTCGGGCTTCTGCGACGATGCCCTATATCTCTCCCATGGTCATGATCGATAAAGTCCCATATCTTGATGGTGGCTGCAGCTGTAAGATACCCTTTCATTGGGCGCTGGATCAGGATTTCAGGAAAATTATCGTGATACGGACCAGAGAGTGGGCTTACCGCAAGGAGGCAAAGAAGTCGTCTGCTGCGATCAGAGCTTATCGAAAGTACCCGGAGTTTGCTCAAAAGCTTGCCGTGAGTTCAGAGGATTACAACCGGCAATGTGATGAGCTGGAAAAGCTGCATGCATCCGGCAGGATTTTATGCCTGTCGCCTTCTGAACCGGTCACGGTATCCCGGCTTGAAGGAGATATGGAAAAACTCGGAGCTCTCTATTGGCTCGGATGGCATGATGGTTTGGCGGCACTGGATCGGATCAGGCTCTATCTGGGGATTTGTTAGAAGAGAACATCGGGCGGAGATATTATTATGGATGAAAGAGTATTACATTTATCAGAGCCAAGAAAGAAAGACCTGCTTCACCTGTTATTCAGTCGATTCTTTCTCATTGTGGTTCTCTTGGTGGTGCAGCTTCTGATCGTGATCAGCTTTTATTCCTGGCTGGGGGATTTGCTGCCCCATTTTATGACCTTTCTCGTAGTGTTGATTATCATCGGTGTGATCTATCTGTTTAACAGCGGTATGGATTCTTCCGCAAAACTGACATGGATGCTTGTCATTGCCATCATGCCCATCACCGGAGCGGCTCTGCTGGTTTTTACGCAGACAAATTTCGGGCATCGTGCCCTCAGTCGTCGTGCCAGGTTGCTGATTGCCAGTACCTCCAAAGCGATTGAACAGAAGGAAAGTGTTTTGCAGGAGCTTTCCGATGATCCCTCCGGAACGGATGATCTGGATCGATATCTGAACAGGAGCGGCTGTTTTCCGGTTTATGACAGGACAAAGGCCACCTATTTTCCCATCGGAGAAGATATGTTCTCTTCCATGCTGGAGGAACTGAAGAAAGCGGAAGAGTCTATCTTCATGGAGTTCTTTATCATTGATGAAGGCTGCATGTGGGGAAGCATTCTGAAGATCCTGACGGAAAAGGCGGCAGCCGGCCTGGATGTGCGGGTCATGTATGATGGTATGCTGGAGGTTTCCACTCTACCCCCGGATTACTGGAAGCTGCTGGCCGAACAGGGTATCAAAGCGAAAGCCTTCTCCCCGATCGTCCCCATAATTTCCTCTCATTATAATTACAGGGATCACCGGAAGATCCTGGTGATCGATGGCCAGGTGGCCTTCACAGGAGGCGTCAATCTGGCGGATGAATATATCAACCGGAAGAATCGCTTCGGGCACTGGAAGGATACCGGTCTGATGGTGAAGGGAGAAGCAGCCAGGAGTTTTACCCTGATGTTCCTGCAGATGTGGAACATTGATGAAAAGGTACCTGTTTTCGAGCCATGGATCAGCAAAATACCGGCCGTGCCCGAATCCTCTGACGGCTATGTGATTCCTTATGGGGATTGTCCCCTGGATGGTGAACGAGTCGGGGAGATGGTGTATATGGATATTCTGAACCGGGCCAATACGTATGTTCATGTGATGACACCATATCTTATCCTGGACGGGGAGATGGAGACTGCGCTCAAGTTCGCTGCGCAGCGAGGCGTGGATGTGAAATTGATCCTGCCAGGCATACCGGATAAGAAACTGGCTTATGCCCTGGCAAAATCCCATTACAAGAGATTGCTGAAGGCAGGGGTGAAGATCTACGAATACATACCCGGATTTGTCCATGCAAAGGTTTTCACCAGTGATGACTGCAAAGCGGTGGTGGGTACCATCAATCTGGACTACCGCAGCCTCTATCATCACTTTGAATGTGCGTCATATCTGTACAAAACCTCCTGCATCTTGGATATAGAGCGGGATTTCCAGGAAACCCTGTCAAAGTGTATGATGGTTACACCGGAAACGATCCGAAAGGAAAAGCTGTATTACAAGATCATGGGTAGTTTGATGAAATTCATTGCACCGATGATGTGACCTGCTGCCCCTGCCTTTTAGGCTTTGGGATGAGGAGATGAAATTATGTCTGAAATGAAACCGAAAAACCTGGTGGATGTGGACGAGGCCTGCAGAGCAATTTTTCTGTATGGAAAAAATATCCTGGATTCCAAAGTATTCCAGGAAGCTGTCTCGGAGACACATCATTTGCATGGAACGGTGTTTAAGCACACGATCACGGTCAGCCTGGTGAGCTTATGGCTTTCCCGTCAGCTCAAAAACCAGGGGATTGAGGTAAAGGAAAAGGATCTGATCCAGGCAGCTTTGTGCCATGATCTGGGAATGGTTGGCCGGGATAGCAAGTATAAGGACAGAGTGGATTCCTGGAAGGCTCATCCCAGAGAATCCGCCAGGATTGCAAGAGAACTGGTTCCGGATCTGAGTTCTGACGCAGAGAAGATGATTCTTTCCCATATGTGGCCGGTAGCCGGTCCGGCACCCACATCGAATGAGGCCATGATCCTGTGTATGGCAGATAAATACGCGAGTATGGAAGAATGGAGATCCTGGATATCTGAGAACCGGCTTGTGGCTGTTTTCAAAGAGCAGCTGGAGGAGTATTGGTCCAGGTTAAAGAAAAGCTGAAGCTGCAGATACTCTTGGCTTTGTCAGGTAAATTGCCCCTGTTTGTGGGTGTCTTGGGTCACCACACAGGGTGAAAAATTGCAGCGTGCATGGAGGTAGCCTCATGGAAATAAACAAGGAAACACTTCGTGCTTTCCGGGAAGATTTTAATCAAGCCGTACAGTCTCTGCAGGAAAAATATGATGTGACGATTTCATTAGGCAGTATTACGTTTTTGGAAGAACGCTTTTCTGCAAAACTAACCGTAACAAACGGTCGTGATCCGGAGGATGTTGCAAGAAATGAATTTGATGTAGATGTATGGAAATTTACTCATCTAGGTCTTAAACCAGGAATGTATAACCGTGTCTTTATGGGACAAGACGGACAGAGATACGCGATCCGGGGCTTTAACACGCGCGCCAGGAAATGGCCGATCAAAATGATGCGTATATCTGACGGGGAAAACCGTGTTTGCAGTGAAAAGTTCATTAAGAAGTTCCTGGATGAGTATTATGTGGATATAGTAGTTGTAGAGTGAACGCCCAAATGGCTATTGACGGAGCGGTTGCAACCGGAAGGCGCGGTTTGGCTTTATGCCTCTTTCCGCGCTTTCCCGGGCGGCGATTTCAAAACAGGAGGGACATCATGCTGAACATTTGGTTTGGCGATATGCCGGATGCCATCTATGATACATCTACCTATTTCAAGCATACCTACAGGGATCAATGGATCACGGATCCTTTATCCGTGGAAATGATCCGTGATGTGGATCAGTCCGAAGTGATTGGCGAAAATCTGATTCAAAGCCCGGTACTCGGTGCGATTTCACCGATCCAGCTGTCCGGCGGCGTCAAGACGCTGATCCTGATCAGCAAGGTCAGGGATCAGGTATTCAATGCCTCCAAATGTGGTGACAATTGCGCCAAGTGGCTGCTGAAGATAGCTGAGACCAGGAAGGTCGTTGTCAATCTCCGCCATCTCATGGACTTTGGTGACGGAGAGTTCAAAATCAGGGTAATGAACAAAAAGAAGATAGCGCATTGTATGAGGGAGCTTGTCCTGCTTGCGGGCGAGTATGTATGAGGAATCATGAAAGGAAAGCATACGGTAAAAGTCTCTGACAAGAGGGTTCGGTACAGTTTTGAGCTGGTTCGTAATATCACCGTGGTTCAGGGCAACAGCGGTACGGGCAAAACAAAGCTTTTTGATCTGGTATCTGCCTATTCCAGGATGAAGGACAGGAGCGGTGTTCAAATCGTCTGCGATAAGCCATGCGTTGCGCTTTACGCTGATTCCGACTGGCAGACCCGGCTTGGAAACACACATGATAGCATTGTCTTCATTGACGAGGATGCCGAATACATTTCGTCGCACACGTTTGCTTCAACCATCCGGCATACAGACAGCTACTATGTCATTTTCTGCCGGGAATCTCTCCACGGGCTTCCCTACAGCGTGGAGGAGATTTACGAGATCAAGACCAGCAAAAGGCTTCATACATAAATGATCATGTGTTATTTGTCGAGAGGAAAAGAGTAAACTCCGTTCCGAAACAGCACTGTTGTTACGCGATTTTTCTCAAATATTCCAGGCTTTCATCAACGGTGATCTGCAAGTAGTCATGTTTGCACATGAGTATTTTGCGAAATTTAGGTTATATCTGAGGCATAACAGTTTACGTGAAATGGAAAAATATCAGATTTTTAGTGCGGAGATGTTTTCTGATGAGCTCAGGCGGTTTGATAATGCATCTGTCGATATTTATCCGGATGATGATATCTGGAACGATGTATACGAGGAGGTGGTATGATGAAAAAACAAACCATACTCATCGAAATGCTTGAGCATTGGCTGAACGCTTATCTTTCAGATGAGGAAGGAAAACGTTCAAATACTATAAAATCCTACCGTGACAGCTGGCGGCTTTTATTCCAATTTTACTATGAAAAAAAGGCTGTTTGCTGACAGTTTATATTTCTCAGTGCTGGATTACGAAATGCTGGCGGATTTTTTATAGTCAACGACAAATGTAATTTGTCGTTGACTATAGTCACTGGCAGGATGCTCACGGATTTGCTTAGGAAATATGCCGCCAGAGGCGGCGCAAATGCGGCGCAGCAAAAGACAAAGTAAAGTTTACTGTTTACAACAATCTATATCTTGATGGAATTTTATGAAGCTTCCTGTAAATGATACCGAAAGGAGAAACATGAATTATTTGACAAGAAAAAAATACTTCAATATGATTTTGTTATTTTCGATGATAGGACTATTTCTAATAATACGTGTAAATTGGATTTCATCTGTAAAAGCAGCTACATTTGCAGAAGCAATTGATTCTTTTACAACTGGTACAGTTGGAAAGAAAGCTTCTGATTTAGGATTACCAAGCGGAGAGAATTGGTGTGGGTATTATGCAAGATATGTGTTGGAGAATGTGTATGCACAATATGGATGCGATGTTAATGATTATATTCCGTATGATAGCTTGGCTAGCACGACTTTAACAGGGAATACATGGAAAAACGGGGTGTATGGAGAATATTATTCATGGACTAACTGGACTTATAGTGGACGTTCTTCCAGTATCACTTCAAATCTTTCTGCCTGCAGGCCAAAAGCAGGTGATATAGTCCTTGTAGAGACAGCTGGAGGAATATCAGATGGGCCTGATCATATAGCGCTTATTGTAGAAGCTGATCTAAATGGGAACAGGTTTATTACCGCTGAAGGGAATACAGGTAGCGGTACGACATCAACAAGAGTTGTAAGATGGTATGACTATGTGTATAATAATGATAGCGGCTATTATTGTAGAGATGGCAATTCAAATATTATTGTTCACGCAATTTGTTCTATTCGATATCCAGGTAATCAAGGTAATCAAGGAAATCAAAGCAATCAAGGGCATTCTCCCGTAGGACATGTGGATTCGGTTAGCTGCGAGGATGGTAAAATATGTTTAGCTGGATGGGCATTTGATGAAGATGCATATTATGAAAATCTTCAAATAATAGTTAATATAGATTATATTGAAGAATATATATTAGAAGCAAATGGTTATCGACCAGATGTAAATGAAGCTTACCAAAATGTTCCTGGTGTTAATCATGGATTTGAAGGCGAAATTTACCCTGCACAACGTGGCTTAAAGAACGTTGTTATTTACGCTGTTGATATGGGGGGGAATAGTGTATGCGATAATACGATATTATGGGAAGGACCTTTAGAAATAAAAGATGATACGACTCCGCCAACTATCGAAGATGTTTATATCCATGACATAGATGCAAATGGATACTATATCCACTGCATTGTAAGAGATAATGTAGGATTACGAGAAGTAGAATTTCCCACTTGGACGTTAGAGAACAAAAATGCTTCCGGGGATGATCAGGATGATATTATATGGGGTAATGCAGGGACGGTTTCCGGTAATGGATGGGAACTAGACTATCGTGTGAACTACAGTGATCATAAAAATGAGTTGGACTGTACATATGCTACTCATATTTACTGTTACGACATGTCGGGAAATGAAGGCATTTATGCGATATCTCAGTATGCTTGTAATGGATCAGTAATGACATCCGGATATGGTCGTGTCATTCCAGATGGAGATTATATAGTGGCAACAGCCTGTTCTGGGAGTAAAGCAGATCTTTATTATCTAGATATTGTAGGGACAGATCTACCGGCAAATGATGGGACTAATGTTGCTCTTGCGGGACCAATATCTACATTAGAAGACCCTCAATCTTATGATGTGTGGACACTTACATATGGCAGTGATGGGTTTTATTCAATAAAACAGAAAGGGTCGGAAGTTTCACTGGATGTTGCGAATGCAAGCGCTGGATCTGGTGCAAATATACAAGCATATAATTCAAATAGCTCTAATGCTCAGAGGTGGGCTATTTCAAATAACGGTAGAGATGGCTATCGTATACAAGGGAAATGTAGTGGCTTATCTATTGTTGCTGAAGACAATAGGGCTGCAGGCGGCACCAATATTCATCAATATATTAATATGGATATACCTGGTGAATCTTGGCTTTTTATTCCATACAAACCTTCTCAGCCAATTGCTAATGGAAGATATATGCTTATTAGTGGCTTAAGTGATAGTGTTGAAGTAGATGTACCAGGTGACACAGGGGACATTACAGAAAATCTGGGTTTGCAAATCTGGTCTACAGACACTCAGAACCAGTACAATTCTTTCAATCTGACCAAATTATCAAATGGCTTTTATAAGATTCAGCATGCGGCATCTGGGAAATGCTGGGATGTGACAAACGGTGTTTCATCATTTAGCCAGCAGATTGCGCTGCATACAGATAATGGTTCCATAGCACAGCAATGGGCGATTATCTCAAAAGGAAACAACTTATATGCTATTATTTCCAGATGCAATGGCCTAACAGCAGATGTCCATGGCGGTACGACTTCTAACGGAACAAGAATAATTCAATTTCCCAACGGTGAGGGTTCTAATCAGAGATGGAAGTTCGTTCAAGCCGAGTATACTGTAGCTTTTAATGCTAATGGAGGTGCGGGTGTACCTGCTAGCCAGACTAAATACTACAATAACAATTTGACCCTTAGTAGTACAAAACCTACTCTTACAGGTTACACGTTCCAGTCATGGAACACAAAAGCTGATGGTACTGGAACAAACTATGCGGCAGGTGGAAGCTATACGACGAATGCTGATGTAACTCTTTATGCGATGTGGAAAAAACAAGATGAGGAGCCACCTATTATTACCGGAGGAAACCTCGAAATTCTATCTGATACATTATGTCGTTTTACAGTGACGGCAACAGACAATATAGGCATAGATCATGTAGATATCCATACTTGGTATGGAGATTATTCTGGCAGTGGAGAT
>JAFWGA010000056.1 GCA_017515325.1 Blautia sp. | reverse complement strand
GGACTTCCTCCGGATTCTGAAACAGCAGGACGGCGAGGTCACCGCCTTCAGCGAAAAGCTCTGGTGCGGCCTGCTGGATTATGCCACGGCCTACGCGGATGGCCGCCTGACCTTCACCTTCAAAAACGGCTCCACCTTCGAAGGCTGAGCCGGGTAAATGCAACGCTCCCGATCATCGATTAATCGCCGGTGACCGGGAGCCTTTTTTACTTGTTGATCTTTATGACGGTTTTGCCTTTTGACTTACCACCCGCCACCTTTTTAAGCGCCTTATTCACATCTTCCAGAGCAAACACCTCATCTACAGATGCCTCAATATGCCGCTGAGCAAATATCTCAGAGATACGTTCCAGACCTGCTCCGTCCTCATGAACAAAAATAAAATAATATTCTATTATCCAGGATTTAGGTTTGAAAGCCGCATATGCTTTAGGATCTGTTTCTTTATCCGCCTTCCAGAAAACATGATAACGGGGTACAGGATGCTTGCTACCCTTTGGCTTCATGTGGTTTTTGCTTTCCGATATGATATGTGGTACTCCGATGAATATCTGGTGGATATCCTCTCTGGCGATCCAATCGTCAGGATTTGCGACATTATCGTTGTCCACATCACCTGACTGAACATCGGATTGCAGGAAAGTGTCATTGCTCCGATAGAAGTTCTCATATTCGGCAGTTGCATGGTCAAAATGTGCCATCTCGTTGAAAGAGTCCGCATCAGTAACTATCACTTTTGTCGGATAGATGCAGTTTTTCGGATTCTGTACGCATGAAGCCTTCCAGAATGTAAATTCGTTTATATTGGGCATATCCGCTTTCCTCCTTCCCTTCGTATTTTTGCGGCGGTCATTCTTCCTTGTTGGAAGTTATGACCAACCATTCCCGAAAAACGTCTACAGGAATAAGAATCCGTGTTCCGACTTTGATGGTTGGAAATCCGGGCTTCTTCACAAGCTCATATGCTTTCGGAAGAGATATGCCCATCTGTGCGGATAATTCCTGCACACTCATAGTTGTTTTTTCCATAACTCGCGGCTCCTTTCTTGAAAAATGCACATAAAAAAACCACCGGAATCCGATTTGACTCTGATTTCCAGTGGTTGGCTTAAATCTTCTATATTTGACTTTGATTGACTGTGATTCCCTGACAATGAAGCAGGGCCTCCAAGACGGTTTTCCCGTTTCGCCATTATAATACCATCATCTGTGATTGATGTCAACATGATATTCTTAAATATTGTGAGAAATAGTATCAGATTGTAAAATACAGGCTTGAGAAAATGTCCAAAATATGTTATTCCATTTGTTGAGATGTTTACTCACTGTATTTGCAGTACGGAGATCAGATATGAAGATGAAGTTTGCTGAACGATTAAAGGAATTACGAAAAGAAAACGGATATACGCAGGTCATGCTGGCGGAGGCTCTTGGACTATCAAAGGGAACTGTTGCCATGTGGGAAACCGGTAAAAGAACTCCGGACTACGAGATCATAAATACCATGTCGGATATGTTCGACCGCAGGATAGATTATATTTTGGGCTACTCCGATGACTCCACATCTCCCAAGCTGACACAGGAGCAGATTGAGGAGCTTGGAAAGTGGGAAATCCAGAGCGAGCAGATAGATGTTATACGACAGTTTCTGCGGCTGGACGCATATGGAAGAATGAATGTAAAAACGCTGATACAGCGAGAGTTCCTGCGGTGCCTTGAACAGGGGACGGATCAGGATATTTCAAATATCAAAATCGGGATAAAAACCGAAGAGCCCAAAAGTGTCACCAGTGGTGACACAATTCAAAACGAGGAATAAGAAAATGAACGAAATGGATAAAAGCTTTGAGTGGGTTGCATCGATTATAGAAAATGCCCGTGAGAACGCCTACCGAAAAGTAAATGAAGAGCTGATACTAATGTATCAGAATGTAGGTCGCTTTCTTTCGGAGCAGTCAAAAGAAGCTTCTTATGGTGATGGGTATATAGATTCACTCGCTTCCTTTATTCAGGATCATTTTCCCGGAATCAAAGGATTCAACCGGCGGGGGTTGTACCGAATGAAGCAGTTTTTTGAGCTTTATAACGGAAATGAAAAAGTGTCACCACTGGTGACACAATTAAGTTGGACGAATCATCTGCTGATCATGTCCGGCTGTAAATCCGATGAAGAGCGAGAATTCTATATGCGTCTGGCCATAAAAGAGCGTTACAGCAAACGCGAATTGGAGCGCCAGATGGATAGCGGATATTATGAACGGTATATGCTGTCCAAAGAAAAGCTGCTTCCGGAACAGATTAAATCCGAGCTGAATCCATTCCTTGACTCTTATGTGATCGAGTTTCTGGATCTCCCGCCGAGGTTTAAGGAAAAGCATCTGAAAAAAGGGCTTATCGAGGGGATGAAGAAATTCATCCTAGAACTTGGCAAGGATTTCACCTATGTCGATGAGGAATATACTATTATGGTCGGCGGCGAGGATTATCATGTGGATCTTCTGTTCTATCACAGAACGTTGCGCTGCCTTGTGGCTATGGAATTAAAGACCGGAAAATTCAAGCCGGAATATATATCCAAAATGGACTTCTATCTGGAAGGACTTGACCGTCAGGTGAAGAAGCCGGATGAGAATCCAAGTGTCGGTCTGATTCTGTGTGCATCCAAGAACGATGAAGTCGTGGAATATGCTATGAGCAGAACGATGTCGCCGATGATGGTGTCACAATATCAGCTGCAGTTGCCGGACAAAGAGGTGCTGAGGAAGAAACTTCAGGAATTGGCGAATATACCGATGATTGAAGAAAACACAGGAGGAACGAGCGAATGAGCAATCTATGATTATACTGCAAAAATGATTCCTACGGATTGTTCCGCGCTTCGCGGTCTCGCCTGCCGACTCGGTCGTTGCTAAACGCGTGCCACTGGCAGGCAGCAACCCACAATCCTCTCCAATATTCGCATTCCGTGGATCCCCGTTCTCGCCTCCCGGCTCGGTCGTTGCTGAACGCGTGCCACTGGCAGGCAGCAACCCACTTCATGCTCATATAGGGGCGTGCAATAAAGCCTCGTCCCCACTGGCAAGCGAGTTTGCCGTGGGAACAGGCTTTTTGCACTGGAATCATACATTAATATGCTAATATCAGAAGAGAAGGAGGAGCAATTGTTTTGATTCACCGACATTTTGATTTACATCGTAAACCATTCGTCTTATACTTGTTAGACAGGAGGTGATGACGATGGCTACAACACCAACCCAGATCCGTATCGATTCCGTCGTAAAACAGCAGGCAACCGAACTCTTCACCAGCCTTGGCATGGACATGTCCGGCGCGATCAATATATTCCTTCGCCAGTGCATCCTAAGAGGAGGACTTCCCTTCTCCGTGGAGCTCCCGAAATATAATCAGGAAACCCTCGAAGCAATAGACGAAGCCCGCAGGATATCCCGAGACCCTGACATCAAAGGCTATACGAGCATGGCTGACTTAAAAGCCGCCCTCGAGGCTGACGATTGATGTATAAGGTCAAGTTCACCACTGCGTATAAGAAAAGCTATAAGCTCTTGAAAAGGCGCGGGCTCGATCTTACCCTTCTCGATCATGTTGTGGAGGAGCTGTGTCAGGGCAGCCCTCTCGATGAGAAGTACAAGGATCATATACTCAAAGGTGAATTCGCCGGTTTCCATTTAAAAGGGCTCACGAGAGGGTATCAAGATAAGGCAAGCGTTTTACACCTCTACCTCGATCCCAGACCTAAAAGCAATTACCAGGCATCCCATACGCCTTATACATCTTCTCTCTGAAGGCCACATCTGTGGCTGCCTTAAATGCATCATCCACGCATCCATCATCCTTCATCTTCTTCATAAGGGCGCTGAGCTTGTTCTCGCCTTCCCTCCGTTCCTCTTCCATCGTCAGTCTAGTGGCTCTCTCCTGGTCTGCAAAAGTGAACATGACTACTGCCGCCTCCTCTCTTTCCAGGTAGTCCTTAAGCATTACGGCAAGCCTTGTCCCCAGTTTCCGGAGCGTCATATAAAGAGCATACACTTATGCCTCCTGCAGCCCCAAAATCTTCTTGACCACATCCACAGTTGTTTTCTGGATTCTGGCGATTACCTCTGGAGCGATGCCTTCAGCGTACATACCCTTGGCATCAGATTCCATCTGGGTGGCCGCACCCTTCTTCTCACCTTCCCTCCGTTCCTCTTCCATCGTCAGCCTCGTGGCTCTCTCCTGGTCTGCAAATGTGAACATGACTACAGCCGCCTCCTCTCTTTCCAGGTAGTCCTTAAGCACATCCTCGCCCTTGCATATCCTGATGGTCTCTTCCACAGCCTTTCTGGGATCATCATGAATTGACCAAAGACATGGGGACGGTCCTTCTGACTCATCCAGGTAGGATTGTTTGTTTTGGCGGGAAACTCGTTGAACGATATTCTGATTGATCCCTGTCAATCGTTCAAAAGCTATTCATCTTGATTTATAGTAAACGAACAAAATACCAGCATTTTGATTCGTTTACCGCGCCGAATTTACGCCACTGTAAGGGGCATGATTCCGCAGTAAATTCGTGCACATACTATAGGATTTCATCTACATAATCAACGAATGAAAGAATAAAACTACGAAGCACAAATTGCCGAGGAGTGACGAACGAAACATGCCGTCCATCGATGGTAAACGCTTACCACAGATGGACGGCATGATAACCCGGTTATACGGGGAAGCAGGCACAGCTGTCAAGAACTGTCAGTGCGGATTACGACCCCAGAAGGTATTGTATCTGTCCGGTCTCCAGCCGGGCTTCACATCTTTAACCGCTTCGGCCGCTGTGATCCTGGCATCATCGTTGTCAATATCGATCAGGGTATAGAGATCATTGCCCATACCCAGTTCCTTCATATAGCTCAGCTGACGAAGGCCATGTCTTGTCTGCACCCGTTCGATCATCGCTTTGCCGCCGCCCTCCGGAAGGCTGTACAGCAAATCGATGCAGGCATTGTCTGCCGCAAGGATATCCAGGGAGGCTACCAGTCCCACATCCGGAGTCACCACCGGTTCCGCCTGTGTTCCTTCACAGTCGCAGGAGACCGACATATTTCTCATCGTATTGATAAAACAGACATGCGGCGCGAAAAAGTCAATGGTCGCTTTGGTACTTTCTGAAATCCGCTCCATCAGTTCTTCCTCAGCGATATCCCACATATTGCCTGGTCTGGAATGGATGTCCCTCTTGCCGATCCGTCCATCTGCGCATCCGATGCCGATGTTCTTGTTGGAACCGCCGAAGCCGCCCATGGTATGCCCCTTGAAATGTGTCAGCACAACCAGGGAATCATAGGTGGGCAAGGTCTTCCCAACATGCATTTCTTCAAACCATTTGCCGCCCCTGACCGGGAGCGTTGTTATCCCTTCTGCGTCGGTAATATCCACCGGGCAGAAATCCCAGCCATTGATCTTGAGCGTCTTCTGGTGATCTTCTGTGGTATAGCGGCTTCCCTCATAATAGGTGTTTGTCTCGACGATCGTCGCTTCCGGAAGCCGGGATCTGATAAGCTCTTTTACCCAGGGTCTGGGCAGGATATTGGGGCCTTCCGCTTCTCCGGTGTGCAGCTTAACCGCCACCTTACCGACAATCACCGAAGATACACGATCGTAGATTTTCTTCAGCCCTTCTTCTGAAAGATCCCGGGTAAAATATACAACGGAACTGTCTCCTGTCCGTTTCTCAAAAGGAACATATGTATTTCCGCCCTTCCCTGGTATTGGTGTGATTTTTGTCATGTTCTCCCGTCTCCTTATGCTTTATTTTCCCATGTCCTCTCTGCCAGTGCTTGTCGTAAGCCGCAGCGCCGCACCGGATACTGGAGGAAGAGGCATTGCTCTACTGCTATATTATTCTTTCAGTGTACCAGCACCATCCTGGCCGCGCCATAGATGCCGGCATTGTTGCCCAGGCTGGCCAGCTCGATGGGTGTCTCCCGGCAGGCGCTGAAGGCGTATTTCTGATAATACTTCTGCAGTACCTCGATGAGGGGCTTGCCGGCGCGGGATACGCCGCCGCCGATGACGATGGCTTCGGGGTCTATGACGGAGGCGAAGATCGCCAGGGCGCCGCCAAGGATGTCGCCAAACCGTTCTATGATATTGACAGCGGCTTCATCCCCTTCCTTATAGGCATCGAATACCTCCTTGGCTCCTAACTCCTGGTTTTTATATGCCTGTGTCAGAAGGGATTCTCCCTTATAGGATGCCATTTCTTCCCTGGCCAGGCGGGCAATCCCCGTGGCGGAGCAGTACTGCTCCAGGCAGCCGCAGTTACCGCAGTTGCAGGCGATGGTCTCCTGGTGGTTGACGTTGGCATGACCTACCTCTCCGCCGGCACCATGGAAGCCGGATACGATCTTTCCGTCAATGATCAGGCCTCCGCCGACCCCTGTCCCCAGGGTTATCATCAGGACAGAACGGGAGCCTGACGCCGCACCCTTCCAGGCTTCTCCCAGGGCTGCCACATTTGCGTCATTGCCCGCTCTTGCCTTCAGTCCGGTGAGGGCAGACAGCTCGCTGGCCACTGCCTTGAACTTCCAGTGAAGATTGACTGCCACAGGAACCTCGCCTTTCTCGTTGACCGGGCCGGGGATACCGATTCCCACTCCCTCGATATTGTCCTGCTCAATTCCCATCTCATCGACCTTTTCCTGGATGGTGTGGGCAATATCCGTAAGGATTGACTGACCCTCATTTTCTGTCCGTGTAGGAATCTCCCACTGCTCCACCAGCGTTCCGTCTGTCATGAAAAGACCGCATTTTACAGTCGTCCCGCCAACATCAATTCCAAAACAATACGTTCCCATAGCCGCCTTTTCCTTTCTTCGGATGATAATATCTTCATTTTTGCTGACGTTTCCGGGCGATATTCTCCTGCACCCTCTTGTAGAGCTCCTCGGCAGCATTATAGCCCATCTTTTTCTGACGGTGGTTTACGGCAGCCGCCTCCACGATCACGGCCAGGTTACGACCCGGACGAATCGGAAGGGAATGACAGACCACCTTGTTTCCCAGGTACTCGGTATACTCCTCTTTCAGGCCAAGCCGGTCATACTCTTTATCCCTCTGCCACTCCTCCAGCTTGATCACCAGATCCACGGACTGGGTGTTCTTGACGCTCTCCACACCAAACAGGGTCTTGACGTCAATAATCCCGATCCCCCGCAGCTCGATGAAATGCCGGGTGATATCAGGAGCAGAGCCTACCAGTGTGACATCGCTCACCTTGCGCAGCTCCACTACGTCATCGCTTACCAGACGATGGCCTCGCTTAATCAGCTCCAGAGCCGCCTCGCTCTTGCCAATGCCGCTTTCCCCCGTGATGAGAACCCCCTCACCGTACACGTCCACCAAAACACCGTGAATGGAAATGCAGGGCGCCAGCTTTACCCCCAGCCAGCGTATTATTTCCGCCATAAAGCCGGAGGTGGTTCTCTCCGTCACAAAGGTGGGGACATGATACTTCTGAGCCATCTCAATCATATCCTGAGACGGACGGGTCATGGTGCTGAATACGACACAGGGAATCTTACTGGAAATAAAACGTTCATATTTGAACGCGCGTTCTTCGGCGTTCAGCTGCATCAGATAAGTATATTCCACATAGCCAATGATCTGCACCCTTTCATTGGCGAAGTGCTCCAGATAGCCGGTAAGCTGAAGAGCCGGGCGGTTGATCTCTGCGGTCTTCACATAGATCTCATCCAGGTCGATCTCAGGGGTAAGATTGGTCAGCTTCAGTTCCTGGGCAAGGCTTGTCAGTTGCACACCATTCATCGAACTCCTCCCACAAAAAGACAGTATTCTGATATATATGGATTATACCTCTTTTACATGGTCTGTACAAGTCAAACCGGGCTGACGGCAGATTTTTCTACGTCACTCCTGTACCGTAATGCCGTAGAAATATAAGCCTGGACGATCAGCCGAAAAAATGCCCATAAACGCAGTGAACGGGAGTCCCTGGACATTCTCGTCTAAAGACTCCCGTTACACTGCTATTCATTTTTAGGGAAAGGAAAGAGTTTGGCCTTAAGAGTGGTTGCTCTCTTAAGACATCTGTATTCTACAACTAAAATGTGACAAATGTTTGTCTTTTAGGTGATAGAAAAGTGTTTTTTACTCTTTTCAGGCCTTTCCTTCAGAGCCAAGGACATCCTTAATCTTATGGGTAACAACATCCTTTACGTTCTGACGGGCAACTGTCAGATATCCTCTCGGATCAAACAGGGCCGGCTTCTCCACCAATGTGGCGCGGATACCTGCCGTGAAGCCAAGACGAAGGTCAGAGTCAATGTTGATCTTGCAGACTGCCATTCTGGCTGCCTGGCGAAGCTGATCCTCCGGAACACCGATTGCGTCAACCAGGGCACCGCCGTTGGCGTTGATAATCTTTACATATTCCTGCGGAACTGAGGAGGCACCATGAAGAACAATCGGGAACTCCGGCAGTCTCTTGGAAACTTCCTCGAGGATGTCAAAGCGGAGCTTGGGATCTGTGCCGGGTTTAAACTTGAATGCGCCATGAGAGGTACCGATAGCGATAGCCAAAGAATCGACACCGGTACGGGAAACGAATTCCTCTACCTCCTCGGGACGGGTATAGGAAGAATCCTCTGCGGAAACATTGACATCATCCTCGATGCCGGCCAGGCTGCCCAGCTCTGCCTCAACAACAACGCCGCGGGCATGAGCATACTCTACGACCTGCTTCGTGACTGCAATGTTTTCCTCAAAGGGCTTGCTGGAGGCATCGATCATAACCGAAGTAAATCCATTGTCGATGCAGGACTTGCAGATTTCAAAATCTGCGCCGTGATCCAGATGCATAGCGATCGGGATATCCGGGCAGTCGATGACGGCAGCTTCAACCAGCTTCATAAGGTATGCGGGCTTTGCAAACTTCCTGGCACCGGCGGAAGCCTGAAGGATGATCGGGCTCTTCAGCTCCTGAGCCGCTTCGGTGATGCCCTGTACGATCTCCATATTGTTTACGTTAAAAGCGCCGATGGCGTAGCCGCCGGCATAAGCCTTTTTGAACATCTCGGTTGTGGTTACTAATGGCATGATAAACATCTCCCTTTCTGTATAAAACCAAGTGTCATTGTACCGCCGGATCCGGCGCTCGGCTTGGACGTTTCTCATTTAAGAAGCCGATTCCCCCGAGTTCTTTACTCGGCAATCCCCCTGCAGGGCATCCTGGATCGTTCTTTGCGGAAACGCCTCCCCAGGCTCCAGCTCCAGATAAGGAAACGGTTACGCTTTATTTTCCCCTCAGCCTTCCATAGCGTGCGAAGAAAGGCTCTACCCGGGAAAGGATAACGGCGATGCCGCCTTCCTTTTTCGCTTCTATATTAACAGGAATTTCCGGATCGTGCAAGGATTGTCTAACTAAAATCCAGCCTTTTACTTCAGAATCATCAAAGGCGATCCTGACTCCTTCAAAATTGGGCTCCACCACATGGAATCGCGGATCCTCCTTCGCGAAGGCAGCGAAATCCGCAATGACCTTTGCCCCATATTCCTTAAAGGGAGACTGGTCTTCATCCTGGGGCAAGGGATCACAGATGGCATATCTCTTCTCCTGCGCCTCGGCCGGCTCTTCAAATCCCTCAAGAAGATCCTCCAGCTTTTTGCCCTCCCGGCGCAGCCTGGCCAGCTGACAGATGACCTTTACACTGATATAGGCTCCGTCATCGGAGAAATAGTTGTCCTTAAAGGCTCCATGACCGGAGGTCTCGATGGCCAGCTCACAGTCCTCCCCGGCTGCATTCAGCTCTATGCCCTTATTGATCACATTTTTATAGCCGCGTTTGAAGCGAAGATGTTTCATCCCCAGAACCTTCGTCAGGAAAAGGGTCAGCTCATCGCTGGTGACGGAATCCGTCACGATGGTCGTTCCCGGATTGGTCTGGCTGACGATCCTGGCCAGCAGGGCAATGAGGACATTTCTGTTTACCTCCTTGCCATCGGCAAAGACAACCGCCCCCCGGTCCCCATCACAATCGAAAATAACGCCGAGATCTGCCTGGGCATCAAGGACTGCCTTGCGGATCGCCTCCATCGCCACCGGATTCTCCGGATTGGGAACATGGTTGGGGAAAGTACCGTCCGGATCCAGAAATACACTTCCGCTGACATCTGCCCCCAAAGGCTTCAGGATCCCATCCGTGAAAAAGCCTGCTGCCCCGTTTCCGGCATCCAGGACAATGTGAAGTCCTTTCAGCGGCTGCTCGTAATCCTCGGCCTTTACCTGTTCCTTGATATACTGGCGCATGTGGGCACAATAGACAGATACCAGATCAAATTTCTGGACAGATCCCCCCTCACCAGCGGATGTCCCGGCCAGACAGGCATCTGCATTCTTCCAGGCATCCTCCAGAATCCGGGTCAGGTCTGCCTTTTCCAGAGCGCCCTCCCGGGTAAAGAACTTCAGCCCGTTCCGGTTGAAGGGCAAATGACTGGCTGTGATCATGACAGCTCCGTCAAAGGCACTCTCCTCATAGACGGTGGACTGGAACATAGAAGGTGTTGAAGCAAGACCGCAGATAAAGACATTTGCGCCCTTCATACCATCGATGCAGGCCTTTTCCATCTCCTTTGCCGAAAGACGGCTGTCATGCCCGACCCCAATGCGAAGCTCTGACAGAGGCTTGCTCTGCTTATCGGCCAGCCAGCCGGCAAAGGCAGCGGCAATGGCCTGAGCCAGTTCCTTTGTCAATGTCACAGGCTCTGCCTCAGTTTCCACTGCGATTCCTCTCACATCATTCCCATTCTGCAGACGGAAAAAATCATTTCTTTCCATATAATACCTCCTCCCAAAACAGTTTCTCACCTTGACTCCATGTATCCGGATAAAACGATTTTGCCGCTTCGGCAGATAAATAAAGCCGCTCCTCATAGGAGTAAAGGTATCAGCAATTTATCCTTTTGTCAATAGAAGTAAGGGGCGCCGGTCACCGTCAGGTGACATCTTCCTTTCGGCGCCCCTGCCATAATAAAAGCCCCGGCAGATCATTCCAGAATCTACTGGGGCTCTCATAACAGTATCATTATTCCTGTTCATTCTGGGCAGGTGAGGAAGCTTCCGGGGTCTCCTCCTGATCAGACTCCTCAAGATAAGCATTCAGGATCAGCTCCTGAATCGTTTCCCGTGTTTTTGAATTAATCGGATGCGCGATGTCCCTGTATTCCCCGTCCGCTGCTTTTCTGCTTGGCATGGCGATAAACAGGCCTTTTTCTCCTTCGACCACCTTAATATCGTGTACCACGAACTCATCATCGATGGTGATAGATACCACGGCTTTCATTTTTCCTTCTTTTGCAATTCTTCTCACACGGACATCTGTGATTTTCATATATCTGGCCCCTTTCCTTGGTATGCAATTCTGGAAAGACTGACCCTTTATTCACGATCAAGACGGTTTATTACGGCAGCTCTCCGTGACATATCTTAGCATGGAATCGTGATACGATGTTGATGCTTCAGTTGCACTTTTGGGGGTAAAGATGTATAATAATTATAGTATATTGACATTATTTACCGCAGCGTGATATTTTCATCGTCAGTTGATTTCGTTCGAGAGTGTAAACATCCCAAGGAGACTGATTCTGTCTGAGGCAATTTCGTCTGTCGAAGCAACAGGTACTTCATCCGAAGGCAATGTGTTCGTGAACGAAAATCTTTATTTTGGGAGGAGAATAAAAATATACCATGTTTGAAATAGATTTTGCCAGACCACAGCATATTCACTTTATCGGGATCGGCGGCATCAGTATGAGCGGTCTTGCCGAAGTACTTTTGGACAGAGGCTTTACCGTATCCGGTTCCGATATGCAGAAAGGAGCCCTCACCCTTTCCCTGGAACAAAAAGGAGCCATGATCCATTATGGCCAACGCTCGGACAATATAACCGATGCCATCGATGCCGTCGTCTATACTGCTGCCATCCATAAAGATAATCCGGAATATCAGGCTGCCCTGGAAAAAAACATCCCCATGCTCACCCGCGCCCAGCTGCTGGGACAGATCATGAAGAATTATCAGACAAATGTTGCCGTGGCAGGCACCCACGGAAAAACCACAACCACCTCCATGATCTCACAGATCCTTCTGTGCGCCGGGACGGATCCCACCATCAGCGTCGGGGGCATCCTTCCGGCTATCGGAGGGAATATCCGGATCGGACAGTCCGGGCTCTTTGTCACGGAAGCCTGCGAATACACGGACAGCTTTCTGAGCTTTTATCCCACCCTTGGCATCATCCTGAATATCGAAGAGGACCATCTGGACTATTTCTCCGGTATCGAACAGATCCGGCAGTCCTTCCGCCGCTTTGCCCAGCTGCTTCCTCCGGATGGGACTCTGATTATCAACGCAGATATCCCTCACTGTGAAGAGATCGTCCGGGAACTCCCCTGCCGCGTGATCACCTTCAGCATTACGCAGGACGCCGATTATACCGTCACCGATCTTGCCTGGGACAAATACGGTCATGCTTCCTTTGTCGTGCGTCAGCAAGGGAAAAAGACAGGCAGCTTTTATCTGAAGGTGCCTGGCTCCCACAATGTTTCCAACGCCCTTGCCGCCATAATCTGCGCCAGGGTATTGGATATTCCGGAGAATGCCATCATAGAAGGTCTTAGCAGCTTCACAGGTGCCCAGCGACGTTTTGAATATAAGGGACAAATCGGCGGCGTTACCATCATCGACGATTACGCTCACCATCCCACAGAAATCACAGCCACACTGGATGCGGCGGCAAAATATCCCCACCGGAAGTGCTGGTGCATATTCCAGCCGCATACCTATTCCCGTACCTATTCCCTCCTGAATGAATTTGCCCAGGCTCTGTCCCGGACAGACCATGTTGTCCTGGCGGAAATCTATCCGGCAAGAGAGACCAATACCATCGGTATATCCTCTCAGGATCTTCAGGAAAAGCTCCTGGCCCTGGGTACTCCCTGCGAATACTTCCCCTCCTTTGATGAGATCGAGAATTATATTCTCTCCCACTGCGAAAGCGGCGACCTTGTTCTGACCATGGGTGCCGGCGATGTTGTCCGTGTCGGTGAGCATCTCCTGGGAGAATCATAACTTTTTTATCCCCTCTCAAAAGCCTGATTTTATCAGGCTTTTTTGTGGTTATCCACATTTTTTCCTCATGTTGTGGATAACTGCTCTTCAATAAAAATCTCTCAGCCTGACCTGATGCCCTTATTTCGATGTCCATCCACATTTTCCACAAATTACACAGGGGAAAAGCATTTCCAGACTGGAAAAATCCGCTATTCTCATTACCGTCAAAATATGCTATAATTCGCAGACAAAAACAAAGGTCAGTGCAATCGATTTCTGGGAGAGGAACATCATGAGTAGCATACACATACAAAGCTCACTGCCATCCGGGTTTACCAGTCTGCCCAATCTCTTCATTGATTACTATATGCCTCAGGCAAACGGGGAATTCGTAAAGGTATATATTTATCTCTTCCGCTGCCTCACCAACGGTGCCTGTGAGCTCAAGGCCAGCCATATCGCGGACCAGCTTTCGTGTACGGAAGGTGATATACTTCGTGCCCTCAGATATTGGGAATCCCAGAAGCTTCTTTCCCTGGATTTTTCCTCCTCCGGAGAACTGACCAATATTGCCTTGTGCGAACCTTCCCGTGGTCAGTCCCCGACAGAAACACGCCGGTCAGGGCAGGACCAGAAAATCCAGTCCGGCAAGGACAAGGAGCTTTCCCGGGACCGCATCAAAGAATTCATGCAGAACGAGGATATCACCCAGATTCTGTATATCTCAGAGCAATATCTCGGCAGGCTTCTTTCTTCTGTGGACGTATCCTGCCTTGTTTTTTTCTATGAAAACCTGCATATGTCCGTCGACCTGATCGACTATCTCATAGAGTACTGTGTAGCCCACGGCCACAAAAGCATGCATTATATTGAACAGGTGGCAAAGGGCTGGTCCGAGGAGGGCATTACCACAGTCACCATGGCAAAATCGGCAGTAAGAAACAGGAAAGAATACTATACCATACTCAAGGCTCTTGGCATCAATGGCCGCAGCCCCATCGACAAGGAGATCGGTATGATGGACATCTGGCTGAACCGCTACCATTTTCCGATGGATGTCATCAAAGAGGCCTGCAGCCGCAGCGTCATGCGGACAGGGCAGCCCAGTTTTGCCTACACGGACAGTATTCTTTCCGGCTGGCATCAGGCGGGAGTAAAAACCCTTGCCGATATTATGCCCCTGGATGAGGAACATGCCAAAGCCCATGCGGGAAAAAATCCCCGGCCTGAGCGTCTGACTCAGCGTAAACCCGCAGCCGCCCGGCCTCAGACCCGTTTCCATAATTTCACTCAGCGAGACTATGATTTTCAGGATTACGAGAAGAAGCTGCTTCAGGGTGTTGACTGAAGAGATCCTGATATGCCTGACAGGAGGAATCGTGACGTTACAGAATTACCAGTTTGATTCGATCATGAGAGAATACAGCAGAAGGCAGGCCCGTGGACTGCGGATCCAGCAGGAGCACCGTCAGGAAATCTTAAGCAGATTTCCCCGAATCGGACAGATTGACCAGGAGATTGCCTCCAAAAGTACAAGCTGCCTGAGGGATCTTCTGCAGGGAAAAAGGAAAGGAACCGATACCCTTCGGGAAGATATTTCCCGCCTGTCCCAGGAAAAAAAAGAACTTCTTGCCCAGGGAGGATATCCTGCCGATTACCTGGAGCCGGCCTATACCTGCCCCTATTGCCAGGACACCGGTTTCATCGGTTCTTCGAAATGCTCCTGCTTTCAGAAAGCAGAGATTACCCTTTTATACTCTCAGTCACACATCAATGCGATTCTGGACAGAGATACCTTCGAGGCATTTTCGCTGGATTATTATTCTGATACTGTCATACACGAGGCCACCGGTCAGAGCGAACGTCAGATGGCCAGGCGGGCTTATGATGCCGCCAGGAACTTCGTTAACAGCTTTGGCCGGTCCTTTAACAATCTTTTCCTTTATGGCGATACCGGGGTAGGAAAAACCTTCCTCTCCCACTGCATTGCCCATGAGCTCTTGTCCCAGGCACATTGTGTCCTCTATTTCTCCTCCCATGACCTGTTCGAGCAGCTGGCAGGCTATGCCTTTGCCAGAGAACAGACCGGCGGTGCGCCGGAGGATATTCTGGACGCAGAGCTGCTCATCATTGACGATCTGGGGACAGAGCTTACAAACAGCTTTGTCACCTCGCAGCTCTTTTTGTGTGTCAATGAACGTCTGAACCGGAGCAAACCGACTATCATCTCCACGAATCTGAGCCTTAAAGATTTTTCATCAGCCTATTCTGAACGAACCTTTTCCCGGATTGCCGGAAACTATCAGATGATCAAACTGGTGGGAAAAGATATCCGCCTGCAAAAACGCTTTGCAGGTAATCATGCATAACAGATTTTTAAGGAAAGGAGACTGAAGCTTCATGGCAACATTATCAGCAATCGATTCCGTCACTGTCCCCTATGGCCGCCTTGGACTCGTAGCCCTTGAAAGTTGTTCTGAATTAGGCCATATGGTAGACCAATGGCTGGTAAAATGGCGGAAGGAAAGGGATTATCCTCAGATGGACGCATACGCCTTTGAAGGCTATGCGCGTGACACCTTTACTATCCGTGTCCAGACACCGCGCTTTGGCTCCGGCGAGGGGAAGGGCGTGGTCTGTGAATCTGTCCGGGGAGATGATCTCTACCTCCTGGTGGATGTATGCAACTACAGTCTCACCTATTCTATCGGTCGTCATGTCAATCTTATGTCCCCGGATGATCATTATCAGGATCTGAAACGGATCATTGCGGCAATAGGAGGCAAGGCAAGACGAATCAATGTGATCATGCCTTATCTCTATGAGGGCCGGCAGAGCATCCGCAACGGAAGAGAATCCCTGGACTGCGCCACAGCCCTGCATGAGCTCATGAACATGGGGGTAGAAAATATCATCACCTTTGACGCCCATGATGCCCGCATCCTCAATGCCACTCCTCTTCAGGGATTTGAAACGGTTATGCCCTCCTATCAGTTCATCAAGGCTCTTCTCTCCCATGAAGAAGGACTGCATCTGGACAATGATCATTTCCTGGTCATATCACCGGACGAAGGCAGCATGCACCGCGCTATCTATCTGGCCAATATCCTTGGCGTAGACATGGGAATGTATTATAAACGGCTGGACTACTCCTGTTACGTGAACGGGAGGCATCCCATTGCCGCCTTTGAATTCCTGGGTCCGGATCTGAAGGGAAAAGACATGATCCTGATCGACGACATGATCTCCTCCGGCGATACGGTTCTCGAAATATCCGAGCTTCTGAAAAAAAGAGGTGCCGGACGCATTTTTATCTGCGTTACCTTCGGCCTGTTTTCGGACGGCCTGGGAAAATTCGATGAAGCTCATAAGGCAGGCTGTTTTGACAAGCTGTTGACGACAAATCTGGTCTATCAGAATCCGGAGCTGCTGAAAAAAGAATATTACATATCCGTGGATATGAGCAAATATATCGCTTTGATCGTGGACACCCTGAACCATGATCTTTCCATCAGCTCTCTGTTGAATCCTGTAGACCGTATCAAAAGAGCGGTTTCCAGTTATCAGGTATAAAGAAGACAATGGGACGGCGTTCCCGGCAGCAGACAGAAGACTTGCCGGGGACGCCGTTCTTTTTTTGAGACCGGTATAGTCAACGACAAATATGCGCCTGGAAAAATCCAAACATAACATCGTACACTTACGTTCAACGAACATGTCAAAAATTTGTGGTAGAAGAACAGAATTATTTGTGGTATACTTAAAATTACTGATAAACTGTTATAATATCCCCAGTCGTGTTTTGGAAGTTTTCGCCAATGGCAGCCTGGGGAGAGGGCAGATCGTCGGCAGATCCTCATTCTGCCCTATTGTCACAAACGGGAAAAACGTTTGGATTTTGATTCGTTTTCCGCCTGTTGTTTTTCTCAAAAGAGAAAGGAGATATCTGATGCTGTACATCGGCGTAGATTTAGGTACCAGTGCATGCAAATTCCTTCTCATGGATGAGAAGGGAGAAATCAAGAATATCGTCTCCAAAGAATACCCGCTGGAGTTTCCTCATCCCGGCTGGAGCCAGCAAAAACCGGAGGACTGGATGAAGGCCGTGGAGGAAGGGATTCCCGAACTGCTCAAGGGCTTTGACGGCAGCCAGGTGCGTGGCATCGGAGCCGGCGGGCAGATGCATGGCCTTGTGGTCCTGGACGACAAGGACGAGGTCATCCGGCCGGCCATCCTTTGGAATGACGGGCGTACCGCCAAGCAGGTAGATTACCTGAATGAAGTGATCGGCAGGGATAAGCTCAGCGCCTATACGGCAAATATCGCTTTTGCCGGCTTCACTGCCCCGAAGCTTCTGTGGATGAAGGAAAATGAGCCTGACCTTTTCGCCCGCATTGCCAAGATCATGCTGCCCAAGGACTATATCAATTACAAGCTTTCCGGCGTACACTGCACTGACGTATCCGATGCCTCCGGCATGCTCCTGTTCGATGTCAAAAACAAATGCTGGTCGAAGGAAATGCTGGACATTGTCGGCGTCAAAGAAAGCCAGATGGCCAAAATCTTTGAATCCTACCAGTCCGTGGGCAAAATCCTTCCGGAAATGGCCGAGAAGCTTGGCATCTCCCCCGAGACTGTGATCGCCGCCGGCGCCGGAGACAATGCGGCAGCCGCCATCGGGACCGGAACTGTAGGCGAGGGTGCCTGCAACCTTTCCTTGGGCACCAGCGGAACGCTTTTCATCTCCAGCGAGAAATTCGGTGTGGATGAGAAAAACGGCCTGCACTCCTTTGCCCATGCGGACGGGAATTATCATCTCATGGCCTGCATGCTATCCGCCGCCAGCTGCAACAAGTGGCTCATGGAGGATATCTTCAAGACCACGGACTATCAGGGAGAACAGGCTCCCATTACGGATGACAAACTGGGCAATAACCATGTCTATTTCCTTCCCTACCTGATGGGAGAGCGCAGCCCTATCAATGATACAAACGCCAGGGGAACCTTTACCGGTATCACTATGGACACCACCAGAGCGGATCTGACCCAGGCCGTTCTTGAGGGTGTTGCCTATGCCATCAGAGACAGCCTCGAAATCGCCCGCTCTCAGGGAATCAATATCACCACCAGCAAGATCTGCGGAGGCGGTGCCAAGAGCCCGCTCTGGAAGAAGATGTTCGCCAACATTCTGAATGTCAGGCTGGAAATCCTGGAATCCGAGCAGGGTCCCGGTATGGGCGGCGCCATGCTTGCCATGGTTGCGGATGGAACCTATCCCAGCGTTCAGGCTGTCTGCGATGCCCTGGTCAAAGTCGTGGATACCGTAGATCCTGATCCGGAGCTGGTTGCCCGCTACGAAGCACGCTATGGACAGTACCGCACCATCTACCCCGCTCTGAAGCCTGTCTTCCCGGGGATTCTGTGATTTTGACAAAGGCAATGATGCAGCACTGACGACAGGACTGTTTTTGTTTCCATCCTGATCTCTATGGGTTTGGGCAAAACGCCAACATTTTACAGCGAAAATCTACTTGCCATTCCGTGCATGAATCGCTATATTATAGTCAACGACAATTGTAATTTGTCTATGATTTGTTACCTGCGCCGAATTTCCGCCGCTGCAAGCGGCATGGTTCCCCAGTAGATTCGTGCGCATACAGTAAGCTGGTGAAAAAGAAAAACTGATGATGCAAAGAAGGAGGATCTTCACATGCTGGGAAAAAACATTCCTGATGTAAAACTTGGCCTCATCGCGGTTTCCCGCGACTGTTTCCCCATTGCGCTCTCTACCCAGCGCAGGAAAAATCTCGTTGCCGCCTACAAGGGTGAGGTCTATGAATGTCCCATCACCGTCGAGAACGAGCTGGATATGCTCAAGGCCGTCGAGGATGTCAACAAGGCCGAGTGCAATGCCCTGGTAGTCTTTCTCGGAAACTTCGGTCCGGAGACACCTGAGACCCTCATTGCCAAATATTTCGATGGTCCGTGTATGTTCGTGGCAGCAGCAGAAGGCGACGGAGATATGATCAATGGCCGTGGTGATGCATACTGCGGTATGCTCAACTGCTCCTACAACCTCGGCATGCGCCATCTGGAAGGTTATATTCCGGAATATCCGGTGGGAACCGCTGATGACATTGCCCAGATGATCGCTGATTTTGTTCCGGTTGCCCGCGCCGTCATCGGTGTCCGCAATCTCAAGATCATCACCTTCGGACCGCGTCCCCAGGATTTCTTTGCCTGCAACGCTCCCATTAAGGGACTCTATGAGATCGGCGTCGAGATAGAGGAGAATTCTGAGCTTGATCTTTTCGTGTCTTATCAGGAGCATGCCAATGATCCCCGTATCCCGGATCTCTGCAAGGAAATGGCAGCTGAGATGGGCGAAGGAAGATACTATGAGGAGCTGAACGCACGTATGGCGCAGTTCGAGCTTACTCTTCTGGACTGGGCCGAGGCTCATAAGGGATCCCGCAAGTATGTCGCATTCGCTGACAAGTGCTGGCCGGCATTCCCGAGCACCTTCGGTTTTGAGCCCTGCTATGTCAACTCCCGTCTGGCTTCCCGCGGCATTCCGGTATCCTGCGAGGTCGACATTTACGGCGCTCTGAGTGAATATATCGGTATCTGCGTATCTTACGATACCGTTACCCTGCTGGATATCAACAACTCCGTTCCGCAGTATATCTATGATGAGGATATCAAGGGCAAGTTTGACTACACCCTGACAGATACCTTCATGGGCTTCCATTGCGGCAATACACCGGAATGCAAGCTTTGCAGCGACCGTGCCGTGAAGTATCAGCTCATCCAGCACCGTCTGCTGGAGCCGGAAGGATCCGAACCGGATTTCACCCGCGGTACCCTCGAGGGCGACATCGCCGCCAGCGACATTACTTTCTATCGCCTGCAGTGCGATTCCCAGGGTGTGCTCCGCTCCTATATCGCTGAAGGCGAGATCCTGGATGTCAAGACCCGTTCCTTCGGCGGCATCGGCGTTTTCGCCATCAAGGAGATGGGACGCTTCTATCGCCATGTACTGGTTCAGAAGGGTTATCCGCATCATGGCGCGGTTGCTTTCGCCCATGTCGGCAAATATCTCTTCGAGACCTTCAAATTCCTGGGCGTGAAGGATATCGCTTATAATCAGCCGAAGAGCCTGCCGTATCCGACAGAGAATCCCTTTGTGTAATATTTCCGGCGGGTCACCGTAAGGTGACATCTTCCTTTCGGCGCCCCTGCCTTAAAAAAGCTTACATAGCATTCCTGCTATGTAAGCTTTTTTCTGTTCTGTCAGCACATGGCCTCCAGAACTCTTGCCACACTCTCCTCCAGGGTATCATTCTCTTCCGCTATCGTCAGGTCTGCATATCTCTCATACAATACCTTCCGTTCCCGGTAGATGTCCTCCAAGGCCATTCCCTGAGGCAATACCACTCCTCTTGCCTTGATATCCTGCAGACGTTTTTTCAGCTTTTCCAGCTCCACATGCAGATAGATGATTCTCCCCAGCTTTTTCAGATGCGCCATGGCTTCCGGCGAGTATACGGCACTCCCTCCCGTGGCAATGACAGCATAATCTGCCTTCAGGCTTCGGCAGACCTCGTTTTCTATCCTTAAGAAGCCTTCATTCCCTTCCTTTTCAATAATCTCAGCCAGCTTAGCCTGATGTAGTCTCTGAATCAGAAGGTCTGTATCGATAAACTCATAACCGAGCTCCTTGGCGAGAAGAACTCCAATGGTACTCTTTCCTGAGCCAGGCATTCCGATGAGGATGATGTTCGGCATTTTTCCTTTCCTTTCTTTCACTGATTCTGTCGGTACGGTCGGCACAGGGGGACTGCCGTAATCACGGCCTGAAGCCGGCTGGAGCCGGGTATGTTATCGTATGGGAAATATGCACAAGGGCATATTTCCATGCGGTAACAGGAGCTGCGCCTTCCACCGTGATTGCGAAGCATAAGTACAAAATCGTCAAGATGCCTCTACAATATCCGCGTAGCTCAGCTTCACCACCTTCTCAAGTTCTGAGGCGGGAAGCTCCACCTGATACCCGATTTTTCCTGCGCTGAATAGAATACGCTCATATTCTTTTGCCGTACCGTGCACCACTGTGGGAAAGGTCTTTTTCATCCCGATGGGAGAACAGCCGCCATGGACATAGCCGGTAAGGGGCAGGAGCTCCTTCTGGGGAATCATTTCAATGGACTTTTCTCCTACAGCCAGGGCTGCCTTTTTCAGATCCAGTTCCTGAGCCACCGGCACCATAAAAACATAGTGCTGCTTTGTCTTCCCCACCGTTACCAGGGTCTTGAAGACTCTGGCCGGGTCCTGCCCCAGCAGCTGGGCAATGCGGACGCCATTGGTTGTCACTTCCTTGCCGCACAGATCAATATAGCAATAGTGGCTGTAGACAATCTTTTTCTGGTCCAGCACACGCATGACATTGGTTTTCTCTTCTTCATTTTTCTTTGCCATAATCTACCTCTACACATCTTTTCCGGTCTGACTATTTCGTCATATTCACATGGTCATTGAGATGCAGCATAAGTGTCATGCTCAATACGAACTTCTTTCCTCACCGGATCATACCTCCTGTGAATCACTCCTTTATGATTATGGCACAGTTTTTGTTCAATTACTATGATAAAGGAACAAAATTCTTATTTTGCCCAGTGGAAATTGCCATTAAATCGTATTATACTGAAAATGTCATCATACTGTCACATCGGCAGGTCGCTGCAGGCGGTATGATTCCGCAGTAAATTCGTGCGCATACTATAATTCAGAAAAGCATCGAGGGAGATAGCGACATGTGTATTGCTGCAAGGAAAAATGATCTTTCTTTTATGGATAGGCAGGATATGAGTCAGAGAGAATTTAACGATGAGATGTATGCCCTGGACCAGATGTTTGCAAAGATTGAAAAAGCAGCTCAGGAGCTCGGATGGAAGGAATCAGGCCGTGCCCTGGTTCTGATGAAATACTACCATGATGGCCAGACCAGGAAGGGACCGGGAAAGATTCCCTATATTGTGCATCCTCTGCTGATGGCCTGCCATGCCCTTGCGATGGGCTTGACGGAGGATGAACTGATTGCTACAGCCCTTCTGCATGACGTACTGGAGGATTCTGACGCCAGGCCGGAGGATCTGGATGTATCCGCAGCCGTGATTGAGGCTGTACAGCTTCTGTCCTTTTTCCCTCCTGACGGTATGGATAAAAAAGAGGCAAAAAAAGAATATTTCGAACATATGTATTCAAACAGAATTGCTGCCATTGTCAAGCTGCTGGATCGCTGCAACAATATATCTCATATGGCCCTTGCTTTTAAACCGGACAGACTCAAGGATTATATCGAAGAGACCGAAGAATTTGTTTATCCCTTGCTGGAATACGTCAGGCAGCATTATCCCGAATACCATAATGCGGTCTTTATTCTGAAATATCAGATGCTAAGCGTAATAGACTCCCTTAAGAAGACGGATTTGATCTGCAGAGGGACGCCGGTCACCGCCAGGTGACATCTTCCTTTCGGCCGCCCTGCCATAAAAGAGGCGCAGCCTGTCATGTCGGCAGGCTGCGCCTCTTTTCATTTCATAGTAAACGACTTGTAAACCAATGACAGATTACATTTGTCGTTGCCTGTAAATACTCTCGAAACATCCGATTAGTTGTTTGCGTACAGCAGGGAGTTCTCAAGATCCTCTGTCTGATGAGCTTCATCACCCAATGCAGCATAAACCTGAGCTCTCTGATAATAAGCCTGGTTCAGGTTGTAACCATAATCGATGCAGACAGTGTAATCTGCCAGAGCCTTCTCAAGCTCTCCGATCGCTGCATAGCAGGCAGCTCTGTAGTAGTAAGCATCTACATAGACGATCTTTTCGGCTTCTTCCTCAGCGGCTTCTTCGCCTTCTGCGGCTTCTTCCTCGACAGCTTCTTCGCCTTCTGCAGCTTCTTTCTCGACAGCCTCTTCGCCCTCTGCGGCTTCTTCCTCGACAGCCTCTTCGCCCTCTGTGGCATCTTCCTCGGCGGCTTCTTCACCTTCTGCGGCTTCTTCCTCGACGGCCTCTTCGCCCTCTACGGCTTCTTCCTCGACAGCCTCTTCACCCTCTGCAGCTTCTTCCTCAGCGGCCGGAAGCTCTTCATCACCGATCAGGATGGTAAACTGCTCAATTGCGCCTTCATAATCGGCCATCTGCATAAGGCAGACACCCCAGTTATATCTGGCTTCGACCTCGTAGGGTTCATTTTCCACAGAAAGTTTAAAGTCCTCAACTGCATTCTCCCAGTCCTCCTGGAGGAAAGAGCTGATACCTCTGTTGTAATACACACCCTCAAACTCTCCACCATTGTCCAGGCAGGAAGTAAAGGCTTCTACAGCGCCGGGATAATCCCCAAGGTTCATGCGGCAAATACCGATGTTATACCAGGAACCGGCACCAAATACTTCGTCCTCTGTACAGGTGTTGAAAATCTCGATTGCTTCCTCATACTTGCCACCCTGCATTTTATATACTGCGGACTGGTAAGTGGTCTGCATATCATTCGAACCTGTCTCAGAAACATAAGTGTCAAAAGCTTCCTGAGCCTTATCCAGATCCCCGTTTGCCTCATACAGCTGAGCAACTGTCTCATAAAGGGTCGGATCCTCTGTCAGGTCGATATAGCTGGTCAAACTGTCTACTGCGGTATCGAACTCACCCAGTGCAGAGTAGATCTGGGTACGGACAAGATAGGCATCTGCCAGGTCTGGCTGTACCTTAATGGCAGCATCCAGCTGAGCCAAAGCCAGAGTGGTATCTCCATTGATCACTTCGATGCAGGCTCTCTTCAAAAGCAGATCTGCATAGAGCTCCGGGTAATCCTGAGCATTACAGTAAGCGAAGCACACGTCAAGATAGCCCTTGGCCTTATCATATTCTTCATTGTTAATGGCGTTAAGTGCCAGCGTGTAATTTGTGTCCAGCTTCTGCTGTACATCAAGTGCCTCGAGCTCAGCCTCAGTCAGATCCTCCTCTGCGGTTTCCTCACCCTCAACTGCTTCTGTCTCCTCAGCTTCCGCCGATTCTTCTGTCTCTGCAGCTTCTTCTGTTTCCTCAGCTTCTGCTGCATCCTCTTCCACCGTTTCTTCAGTTTCGGCGGCCTCTTCCACTGCCTCTTCTGCTTCTGCGGGCATTGGTCCCTGAACTTCTTCCTCGTCCATCACCAGTTCAACAGCGGAAGCAGTTACACTAGACAATACCAGACCTGCTGCCAGCAAAGCTGACAAGACTCTTAGCTTAGACTTTTTCATAAGAACCTCCATCACTCCTTTTTTTTAGTCTCATGACTATAAATATAGTATGCGCACGAATTTACTGCGGAATCATGCCGCTTTCAGCGACGTAAATCCGGCGCATAAACGATTCAAAATGCGGGCATTTTGCTAGTTTACTATATTATAACTCATTTGACTTTTTGCTGTAAAGACCTAATAACCAAATTAGTCTTACATATCATATTATACGTATTTCTTAAAAAAAATCTACTATTTTTTCTACATTGAACCGAAAGAAATATATGATTCCAGTGCAAAAAGCCTGTTCCCACGGCAAGCTCGCTTGCCGGTGGGGACGAGGCTTTATTGCACGCCCCGATATGAGCATGAAGTGGGTTGCTGCGTGCCAGTGGCACGCGTTCAGCAACGACCGAGCCGGGAGG
>JAFWGA010000009.1 GCA_017515325.1 Blautia sp. | reverse complement strand
GCGGTCTCGCCTGTCGGGTCTCGCCTGTCGGGTCTCGCCTCCGGCTCGGTCGGTTCTAAACGATGCCCACCGGGCATCAGAACCGGTCGTTGCTAAACGCCTGCCACTGGCAGGCAGCAACCCACAATCCTCCCCGATATTCGCAATCCGTGGGACCCCTGCCCCACTACTTGCTCATATCGGGGGCAGTCATATAGTCATTCCTCCATCGGCAAGCAAGCTTGCCGTGTCGGATGACTTTTGACTGCTGAATCATATATTTGTCAGATTTTACCATATGGATGGGGTAAAGTCAATGTCGGCAGACTTGATACAGTGTGATATGGCGCTTTGACTGCAATGGGATTAGAAATGGTTGACAATATAAAAGGAAAGAAGTAATATTTATCTATCCATAATAACCAAAACGAAAAAGGAGGAGTTCACGATGAAAAAGATACTTTGCGGTATTCTGTCAATGGCAATGCTCTTTTCGCTGACCGCCCAGACAGCAGTCACGGCATGGGCGGACGACATTGAACTGGATGTGATTATCTGCCAATATGGCCCCAACACCAACGACTGGTTCCTGGGCAGCGGGATGGACGGCACCAGCTTCGTGGCGAAATTTGAAGAAGAGAATCCCGGGATCAAGCTGAACCTGGATGTCGTCTCATGGAATGATGTTTATACCGAGGTGGATACCCGCATTGCCAACAACAATGCCCCGGACATCCTGAACATTGACGTTTTTGCAAACTATGCCACGGAGGGCCTTCTGATGCCGGTGAAGGACTACTGTCAGGAGGAGCTGTATGAGGATTTCTTCCCCTCCTTCATCGAGCAGTCCGTGATTGACGATACCGTCTGGGCTGTCCCTGATCTGGCCTCCGCCCGGGCTCTTTTCTGCAATGCCGATATCTTTGAGGAGGTCGGCATCGATTATCCCACCACCTGGGCTGAGCTGAAGGATGCCTGCCAGGCCATCATTGATTTCTATGATGGGGAGGTCTATCCCTGGGGCATTGACATGACGACAGATGAAGGTCAGGCTGCGTTCGCCTATTATACCTGGGGCAATGGGGGCGGCTTCGTGGATGAAAACGGCGAGTGGGCTGTCAACTCAGCGGAGAACGCTGAGGCCATCAATTACGCATTGGATCTGATCAACAGCGGATACACCAATCCGAATCCGGCCACCCAGACCCGTTATGATCTTCAGGATATGTTTGCGGCAGGTAAGCTTGCCATGGTTATCGCTCCCAATCAGCTGCCCACCTATGTGGCAGATAAGGGCGGCGATATCAACATGGTTACGGTAAACATCCCGGCCAATGAAGGAAAGACAGCCTCTTCGGTAGGCGTAATGGATCGTGTCATGGCTTTCAAGGATGAGTCTGCCCCGGATCAGGAAGCAAGGAATGAAGCCATCGGCGCCTTCCTGAAATTCTTCTATGATCCTGAAAACTATGTGGGCTGGGTCAGCATGGAAGGCTTCCTCCCGGCTGTGAATTCTGCAGTGGAATCTTTGGTGGAAGCGGATCCTTCCTTCGAAGCATGGCTGGATGTCCTTGGCGGCTGCCAGTTCTATCCGGCAGCCAAGGCGGAATGGGATCAGGTGAAGCAGGGAGTCATCGCGGCGGAGCAGAATGCTCTCACGGGAGCGGATATCCAGGCAGAGCTTGATGCCCTTCAGGCAGAGCTGGTCGGCTGAAGCTTATCGGTTGCGCACGAATTTACTGCGGAATCATGCCGCTTGCAGCGGCGGAAAATTCGGCGCAGGGAACGAATCAAAATGCAGGCAGTTTGTTCATTTCCTATACAAACAGAACCCGGCAGGATTGCGGGAAAACCAACCTGCCGGGCCTTTTTTCATATGGCAGTTCTGCCTTTTGAGGCAACACACATCATTCGAAGACGTTTTGTCAGACCAGACTATACGGTCTGAGAGGAGGAGAATGAACCATGAATAAAGGAAAGGGAAAGGGCAGCCTGACTCCCTACCTATGGATGCTGCCCAGTATCCTTCTGATTGCTGTTTTTGTTTTGTTTCCGATCGCTATCGTTTTTAAGCTCTCCTTCAGTGAAATATCCAAGGCCGGGGTCGTGGGAGGTTTTGTCGGCTTTCGGAACTATGTTGACGCTGTGCATCTGCCTGCTTTTCGGACTGTGCTGACCAATACCTTCTGGTGGGTTCTGTCTGTTGTAGGGATTTCCACACTGATGGGATTTATCATTGCCATGGTACTGAACCAGAAGTTTCACGGAAGAAAGCTGGCGCGTTCGATTCTGATTTTTCCCTGGGCTACATCCCTGGTGATCCAGGCCTCGGTATGGAATTACATTATCAAATACGAATACGGAAGCCTGAACAATGTGCTTCTGAACCTTGGTATCATCAAAGAGGCGATAAACTGGCGTTCTTCCTATCACGTGGAATTTGTCTGGGAATGTGCCGTGGGAATTTTCGTTACGATCCCTTTTGTGGCCTTTTGTGTGCTTTCCGGACTCCAGTCCATAGACGAATCCCTCTATGAAGCAGCTACGGTCGACGGAGCCGGCTTTATCGACAAGCTGTTTACCATAACGATACCTTTGGTGAGGCCAGCTCTGTCTGTCAGCACGGTACTGAATATTATCTATGTCTTCAACTCTTTCCCCATCGTTTACACCATGACAAAGGGAGCCCCGGCCAATAAAACGGACACAATGATCACCTATCTTTACATGCTGAATTTCTATGACAGAAAAAAAGGCCCGGCCAATGCCCTTTCTGTGATTGGATTTCTGATCCTTTGTCTGTGCGCAGGCGTATATATGATTTCCGTGATGAGGAAGGAGGAGCTATGAAAATGAAAACACTTGCCGGCAGGAACAGGATGGCTCTTATTCTCCTTCTTCTGGCCGGCCTGCTGTCAATCATGCTCATGCTTTTGCCTCTGTACCGCTTTTCCGCCTCCGTGTATACCAAAAAATCCGGAAATACCTTCGCAGGAGATGAGAAATACCTTGAGGTCAAGGCGGAGGTTGAGTCGAAAGCGGATCAGTTTCGGGCACAGGGGCTTTTGGTGGATATCAGCGAGACAGTGACGGAACGAACCAATTCCAAGGGAGAGGTAACCTCCATGGTGGCCTTTTCTGTCGTGCAGACCTTCACAAAGAGCATTTTATCTTTCCTTTATGCAGGGCTTCCATCCTCCCGGGCTCTTTGGGGTATGTTGGTCTGTATGCTCTTGTCGTTGATCCTGTCAGGGGCAGGGCTGATTGGCAGGATGGATCTGATTCCCAAATATCTGGATCGGAGATCAAAGGGTCTGCGTTCCCTTTCGGTCTTTTTCTCCTTGTTGGGAACGACTCTGGTGCCGGTATTTATTCTCCTGAATAATCGCTGTTTCTGGAGACGGCTCTCTTTGTATGAACAAGATCTGTTGACAGAGGGCAGGGAGGAGTTTTACGCCCTGCTGGACAGCTTCCTTTTCCAGGGGAAGATGGGAGAGGAGGCGGGAACCGTCCTGAAAAACCTTAGGATGGAGCACAGCCCGCTTGTCTGGGTCTTGCTTTTGCTTTTCCTGCTTGCTCTTTCGGCAGCAGTGCAAATCCGCTATGGCAGCATGAAGAGCAAGATGCTGCGGATATTTTTGTTTGCCTTTGTCATTGCCGTCTGCGTGATTACCCTGTACCCCTATTATGTCATGCTGATCACGGCATTCCGTTCCAATGCTGAGACTCTGGATATGTATTTTCTGCATCTTCTTCCCACCAGCTGGAAATGGAACAATATTATTGATATAGTTAACCGGGGAGTACCCCGCTATCTGTTGAATTCATTGGCCATAGCCGGCGGAGCGACTCTTCTTGCCATGCTCTGTGGGATCCCCGCTGCCTTTGCCATGGCAAGGATGAACTTTAAAGGGAAGAAATTTTTCCTGGGCTTCGTCATTATGAGCCAGATGTTTTCGCCGGTGGTTCTGCTGATCGGTATCGCGCAGCTGATGAATACCCTGCGCCTGAACGACAGTATTCTGGGGCTGGTGTTTGTTAACGCAGCCTTTAACCAGGCCTTCGCCATCTGGCTGCTGAGAGGAACCTTTTCAGCCATATCCCTGGAAATGGAGCAGGCGGCAAAGATTGACGGCTGTTCCACCTTTGGCTCCCTGACCCGGATCCTTCTCCCTATGGCAGCACCGGGCATCGTGACGACCCTGATCTTTGTATTTATCAACGCATGGAATGAATATACCATCTCTACGGTGCTGATTTCCACCTCGTCCCATAAACCCATCACTGTAGGGATTACCCAATTCTCATCCTTCAATATGATTGAATGGCAGTATCTGTTTGCCGCCTCATTGCTGGCAACCATACCGGTGGTGATTCTTTTTATGGCAATTGAAAAGCACTTGACATCAGGACTGACCAGTGGCGGCGTGAAGGGCTAAAGAGGTGATAGATGATGGAGCAGATGACGGACATTCTTTCTCGGTTTGACCTGCCGGGGAAGGTAATATCATGCCTGCCCTACGGAAACGGCCATATCAACGATACCTTCCGCATTCTATGCGAGAGAGAGAAAGCGGAATCTTCCTCTTTTATCCTGCAGAGGATAAATCGGAATGTCTTTCATCATCCTGACCAGGTGATGGAAAATATAACGGGGATCATCAGCTGGCTTACCGGAAAATACAAGGAAGCCGGCAGAGATGTGACCAGGGAGGTGCTCTGCCTGGTTCCGGAGGAATCCGGCAGAGGCTACACCATCGATGACAGCGGAGAATACTGGAGGGTATACCGCTTCATTGAGAATGCTGTCTGCTATGAGCAGGCAGAATCAGAAGAAAGCTTTCGGCAAAGCGCTCTCGCTTTTGGCAGCTTCCAGAGGCTGCTCAGTGATTATCCGGCCCGGACCCTGCATGAGACCATCCCCGATTTCCACAATACACCGGTGCGCTTTGAACAGTTTACGTCGGCAGTGGAGAGGGATCCGGTGGGCAGGTATTCCTCCTGCAGATGGGAGGCGGATTTCCTCCTGGGGATGGAAAAACTGGCTCACCGTCTTTACGATGCCCACAAAGTGGGAAAACTTCCTCTGCGGGTGACGCACAATGATACCAAGCTCAATAATGTCATGATGGATGTGAAGACGGGAAAGGCCTTGTGTATCCTGGACCTGGACACGGTGATGCCCGGTTTTTCCGTTACCGATTTCGGGGATGCCATCCGTTTCGGGGCCAATACGGCCCGGGAGGATGAGCCGGATCTGAAAAGGGTCGGCTTTGACCGGCATCTGTATGAAGTATATCGAGAGGGCTATCTGGAAGGATGCGAGGGCAGCCTTACCAGGGAGGAGGAAGCTCTTCTTCCTGACGGAGCAGAGGTCATTACCTGCGAACAGGCACTCCGCTTCCTGACGGATTACCTGGAGGGCGATGTCTATTATAAGACTGCTTATCCGGAGCATAATCTGATCCGAGCCCGTACCCAGATCAGGCTGCTCGATCAGATGCTGGCAATCCTGTAGTTTTTCATCCTATTTGCTCCCGCCCCACGGCGGGCTGTGAATGCAGCAGAAGGGACAGTGAGCAGAAGACACACCTTTTGGTATGGTAGGAGCGGCACTTGTCCCTGGCAGTGAAGGAATTATGACGAACAAAGGACAAGAAGAAAAGGAGGAAAAGGAATGAAGTCAAGAATCATAGCAGCTGCAGTGGCTGCATTCATGCTTGTGAGCCAGCCCGGTGCCATCGTCCTGGCGGAGGATCTGTTTACGTCCGGGGATACCGGGCAAAGCCTGGAGAAAGTCTCGGAAGCGGTGGAGGACGTCTTTTCCGCTGCCGCTTCGGACGCGGCTTCGGTCAATGAGGATATTTTTGTTTCCGGAGAGTCTGTCTCTGTCATGGAAACTCAGACGGAGGCTGTTCCGGACGATTATGCCCTGTTTGCCGTAGGAGATACAGGGGACTCTGTTGATGTCTTTCAGGCCGGTACGGAAAGCTTTGATGCGTCAACCCCTGCAGCCGTGGAGCTTCCGGATCTGTTTTCGGCAGGAGATCCTGTTCTCGATTCGGGAGAGATTGCGCCACAGGTAGGGGCTGCCGGGCAGGCGGACGACTTGTTTCTGGCAGGAGAAAGCAGCGCAGGGCCGGAAACCGAAGCGGCTGATCCTGCTTTGGAGGTCGCCAAGGCGATGACCCCCGGCAATGAGGTTGTTATCACGACTTCTTCTGAGGGGGTCTATCCTTTCAGGCTGTCGGATCTGGGAACGGGTTTATCGGATGGCTATTATGTGATAAAGGTGCGGTCCGACGCCAACACATTAACCAATCTTTATGAGACTGTCGGGGGAGAAAGGAATCACCTTATCGGTGCTATTTCCCCTTGTAAAACGGATGGGGAGACCCTGATCAATCCGATCTATTTCTTTTCCTTCTATCTGTATGCTGACAAAGAATATGTCATCACCATCTCCAACCGGTCCAAACAGAAAGAAGAGGTGCAGGCCAGCTTTGAGATCCTTCCCTATCAAACCAATCTGCTGCTCGATGAGGGAAGCTGTGGTCAGAATGTGCGCTTTGAAGTGCGAGCCCTGGACCCCGAGGGGGTAACGATCCAGCTTGAAAGCGGAGAGTATGTCCATGAAGGCACTCTTCACCTGGTCATCAAGGGGAGCGGTCCTATGGAGGACTATTTTCATGACTATGAGGGAAACGCTCCCTGGGAAAGTCCGGTGAACCATCATGCTTTCTGGACCGATGTATTCCCCTATCGTGTCCGCATCGCCAAGGTGACAGTGGAACAGGGGGTGACCCATATCGGCAATTTTGCCTTTATGCAGCTGGATTATCTGAAAGAGTTATCGATCGCTTCCAGTGTTGCCTCTATTGGCGATTCTGCATTCAGCCACTGCCCATTGCTGAAAAATGTTGTGATTCCGGAGGGGGTACAGACCATAGACAAAAGTGCCTTCCGGGACTGCTATGCCGAAAATTATAGAAGCGATCAGGGAAATATTGTGGCAAAAACCGGTCTGGAAAGTGTCCGGCTTCCGTCTTCCCTGACTTCTATCGGACAATTCGCCTTTTATGGGAACCGATGCCTTCAGACAGTAGAGTATGCCGGTGGCGATCTGGGCGGGCTGGCTCGTATCTGCTATGGTATGGTAGAGTATCCGAATGCCAGGATCAGGGAAGTTTTTGCTCCTATGAGCCCCTGGTTCCTGAATAATGTAGAAGACTTTCCGTTGACCCCGGGGAAAGAGTCTGTCATTTACAGGAACTATCGTGGTGTGCCCAGAGCCGGTAAATACGAATTTACCCTGGGGGATCTGGGTAAGGGAGCAGGGCATTACCGGATCTTCGCTACTGTCGGAGATGATGCTCCTACGGTTTTCAGGCTCAGTAAAATATTACGGAATGACAGGGGAGAATGGATGGGAGAAGAAGAGGTAAAGGGGAGCTGGAATCGAGGGACTTCCTCATCGTCCTTTATCTTTACCTATGATGTAGACCTGGAAGAAGGGGTACTTTACAATCTGAGAATCGAAGCAGACCGGGATGAAACAAGGGATCAGTTCCCGGTAAAGTTTGAGATTGTCAAAACGATTGATATTAACAGCTGTGAAGCACAGCTTTCCTTTACCAACGCTTCCTATACCGGAAAAGCCTTAAGACCCACAGTAAAGGTTTACAGTGGATCTAAGCTTGTTCCTTCGAGCCAATACAGTGTGGCCTATAAAAACAATATAAAGGCAGGAACTGCCAGTGTAGCGGTGAGATCTACCACCTATGGCCGGCTGCATGGGTCCCGGTACCTGACCTTCCGAATCCAGAAGGCGAGTGGGAATCTTATCATTCCCAAAACCGCTTTCACCAGGGCAGAATCCGCATCGGTTCAGTCATTCCGATTGGGGATTTCTGTCAGGGAAAAAGGAAATATCGCATTTTCTTCCGATAATGCCGGAATGAGAGTAAGCAGCACCGGTCTTGTTTCCATAAAAAAGAATTTTGTCGGTCAGGCGAAGATTACCGTAAAGGCTGGTCAGACAACCAATTACAAGGCGGAGACGAAAAGCATAACGATAACGGTTCTTCCTGCGGCGGTGAGATTTACCTACTGCAATAGTACGACAGCCAGGCAGCTTCTCCTAAGGTGGACCAAAAACGCAAACGCAGGCGGCTACCAGCTTCAGTATTCCACCAACAAAAGCTTCACCTCCGGTGCGACGAAATCTGCCGGGATTACAGGGGCGGCTAACCTGACCAGGAAGGTGACCGGCCTGCCATCAGGCAGGACTTTCTACGTTCGGATCCGCTCCTGGAAGCTTGTTTCCGGAAAAAGGTACTTCTCCGCCTGGTCAGCGGTTCAGACAGTCAAGGTAAAATAACGGTAAAGACTCAGCGCGGAGCCGTAAGGTTCCGCGCTGAGCCGGTGAAGCGTTTCACTTTTCTTCTGTCAGGAGATGATATCGATGGCGCCGCTGTCGTCATAGCCTGGCATACTGCTGTCAGTAAGAAGCGGGACAGAACCGTCTGAGGCACCTTCTGCCGCGGTTGGATCAATTGCTTCTGAGCCTTCTGTCGCCATGTCGGAATCCGGGCTCGCCAAAGCTCCATCGCTCATTCCTGTATCACCTCCTCCCTGGCCATCGGCGGCCAGGGCTTCTTCTGAACCTCCTTCGGTCCTGCCGGGCACGCCGGAACCGCCATCCTCTACATCATTAAAGAAGAGCGCCGGATCGTCGATCATGAAATCGCCCTCTCCGAATACTCCCTCCGTATCATCACCGTAGGAGCTGAAGAAGGCATCCCAATCCTCCGAGCTGTTGATATCCTCGAAGTCGGAGATGTCCTCGATGTCGGAGAGATCATCCGTCATTTCCATGACCATGGGGCCGGTGGCAATATTGTTATCCTTGATGTAGATCTGTCCCGGACTGACTCCCTGCTCCATTGCTTTTTCCTTCATTTCTTCTGTCTGTGCGGCAAACTCAGGCCAGATCATACCGGAGCTGGTTTCTATGCTGCGCTTTTCATTCCATTCATCCATATGTTCTGAAATGGCGTTTTCCAGTTTCTCTTTCTTATTGGGCTTAGCATCAATGGTAATTACGATCGTTTCATCGTATTCTTTAGATAAAAGATCCTTTTCAGCCAAATGCTCCAGGGTTGAGGTCAAGGCGACCGGAATCCTCTTTCCCTTGATGGAAGAGCTAAGCTCCTTGGCCAGCTCCTGAGATTCCTCATTGTAGCCTTCGACAGTCATAACCTGGTCAAGAGTATTGAGGCGGAACATAAAGGAAGCCTGACCGTCCAATGTGACTGTGCTGGCGGGGGTCATGACGGCAAAATAGGTGCCGATCGCGCCGCCTGCCAGGACAAGGCAGGCAACAAGGCCGATGATAAGCCTTTTGATCAAGGATCCGTTTTTCTTTCCTTTGGTGGTGCCTGTTTTTTCTCCTGCTGATTTCCCTTTTCTTCTGGAGCCCCTTGATGATTTCGGCTCATCCTGCCGGGGTTGGTCTTCCGCTGAAGGCTCCGGTTCGGCCGGAATACCCTTTCCTTTATCCTCCTCCGCCTTCACTTCCCCATCCTGGGGAAGAAGGGAAAGCTCCGGCAATTGTCTGGATGTCACTGTATACCAGTCATTGAGACGGCTTTTGACGGCCAGGACAGCATAGGTCCAGAAATATCCTTTGCCCTCCTGATAATGCTCCAATGCCTCAGAAACAGCGCGAAGGGAGATGAACCATTCCTCGTCGCCGGTGGTGACAGAGGTATTTGTCAACAGAGAGGCGATACGAAGGATATGAGTCCTGTGGTCAGCCAGGAATATTTCCCTCTGGCCGGGATCTGCCGCTGCTCTCAAAGCCTCCTGATTGCGGGCAGAACGTTCTGCATCCGTTGAGCGTACATTTTTTATATCCATATGATGTGTTTTCCTTCCGGGCAACAGGCAATAATCCGGTTGCCATTATTTTCTGAAGCTAAACAGGGTATTCATGATACCACGTCCCAGCTGAGCTCCGACATTGCCGCCCAGCTTTTTGCCAAAGCTTCCTCCGACAGTTTTTCCGATTGCGTTTCCCACGGTGCGGCCAAGTGTACCGGCAGCACTTGACGAGACCTTTTTCATCTCATTCATCAGCTGCTTTTCCTTGGCGGCTGCTACCTTTTCGGCGGCGGCGATCTCCTTCTCCCTTTCCCTCTGTGCAGCCCTTTCCTGCCGCTCCTGTTCCTTCAGGGCTTCCTGCTCGGCCTTCATAGCCTCCTTTTCCTGACGAAGCCTTTCTTTTTCTGCCTCCTGGGCGGCCTTCATCTCCTCCAAAGCCCTGGCGTCGTCTGCGGCCTTGCGGAGCAGAAACTCATAGGCGGAATCCCTGTCATAAAAATCGGAATATTTCATATAGAGGTCACAGTTCTGGATTTCCTGCTTCCGGACCTCATCGTCAAGAGCTCCCATCAGGCTCTGGGGAGGAAGAATCTTTGTCTGCTTTACGATCGTCGGTATGCCTTCCTCATCCAAAACGGAAACCAGGGCTTCCCCTATGCCCAGAGCCAGAATGGCATCATAGGTGGAAAATGCTTCATTGGTCCGGAAGGACTCTGAGGCAGCCTTCGCTGCCCGTTGCTCCTTGGGGGTATAGGCATGCAGGGCATGCTGAACCTTGTTGCCCAGCTGGCCAAGTACGCCGTCGGGAATGTCCGAAGGATTCTGTGTGATAAAATAGATACCGACGCCCTTGGAACGGATGAGCTTTACCACCTGTTCTACCTTGCTGAGGAAACTCTTTGAGGCATTGTCAAAGAGCATATGTGCTTCATCAAAAAAGAAGACAATCCTGGGCTTTTCCATATCCCCGGCCTCCGGGAGCATTTCATAAAGCTCTGACAGCATCCACATCATGAAGGTAGCGTACATGGTGGGGTTCTGCATCAGCTTTTCACAGGCCAGGACATGGATCTTTCCTCTGCCGTTGTTGTCTGTGCTGATCCAGTCACGGATGCTCAGGGCAGGTTCACCGAAAAACATCTCCCCGCCTTCGGCCTCCAGTGCCACGATGGAGCGGGTGATAGCCGCCAGACTCTGGTGCGCAATGTTGCCGTACTGCAGGGCGTACTCTTTGGCTCTTTCCCCCACGTAGGAGATCATCGCCTTCAGATCCTTGGTGTCGACCAAAAGGAGGGATTCGTCATCTGCGATCTTGAAGACAACGGTCAGGATATCGCTCTGGGTATCGTTCAAACCCAGAATGCGGGAGAGAAGAAGCGGCCCCATCTCCGAGATGGTGGTGCGCAGGGGCAGTCCCTGGTTTTGGTATACATCCCAGTAGATGGTCGGATAGCCTTTAAAGGTAAAACCCAGCTGGGCCAGTCCCATTTTTTCCACGCGTTCTGAGGCGGTAGTACCCTCCTGGCCGGGACGGCACATACCGGCCAGATCACCCTTGGCGTCTGCCAGGAAGACCGGCACGCCGCAGTCACTGAAGGATTCGGCGAGAACCTTCAGGGTGATGGTCTTTCCGGATCCGGTGGCGCCGGCGATCAGGCCATGGCGGTTCGCCATTTTAGGGTAAATATAGATATTCTCTTCACCGGATTTGCCGATTAGAATCTTGTTGTCCTGATACATACAGCTTCCTCCTTCCCAGGATATCTTGTTTCCCTGGCTATAAAAACACTTTCTGATGATCTGAGTATTCTCCGCAAGTTTACCATATTTACCGCAAAACGAAAAGAGATATTCCTAAAAACAAAGCCTAATCTGTCAGAATCAACGAAAAAAGATTGAATATCCATCCTGGATTTGGTATGATTTAATGTATGTGAAGCGGGAAAACGCTGTTATACTGTTCCGACAGTTGGATATATCGTATGCGCACGAATTTGCTAGGGGGTTATTATGCTGAAGGATTTTGTGAAGAACCCGAAGCCTGAAAAAGAAGAGCTGGGGGCAAGGCTAAGAGAAGAAAGGGAAAAGCTTAACGGGTATCAGATGAGGATAAAGGAAGCCAAGCTTCCGGTTATGGTGCTCTTTGAAGGGTGGGGCTCTGCCGGCAAGGGTTCCGTCATAGGAAAGGTGATCAAAAATATCGATCCCAGGTTTTTTCAGGTGGCAACCATGGATGCCGAACCCACACCGGAGGAGAAACGCTTCCCCTTCCTTTACCGATATCTGGTTGAACTGCCGGAGGCGGGAAAGTTCAAATTTTTCGATACCTGCTGGATGGAGGAGATCACGGACGGCGTCTGCCGGAAGAAACTGAGTCCCGAGGAATATGAACAGAAGGTGGACAGCATCAATACCATTGAACGACAGCTGTGCGACAATGGCTACCTGATCATGAAGTTCTTCTTCCATATCAGCAAAAAGGAGCAGAAAAAGCGTCTGCAGGCTCTGGCGGATGATGAGAATACAAAATGGCGGGTATCAGAGGAGGACTGGTGGGAGAATAAGCATTACGATGACTGTATGGATGTCTATGAAAGATATTTAAAGGACACCAACCGTACGGCCGCCCCCTGGTATATCATTGACGCATCCGACAAAAAGTGGGCGGAGCTGCAGGTCCTGACCTTCCTGAATCAGGGGATAGATACCGCCCTGAAGAATCATTCCTTGGCCATGCCCATCCGGCAGAACATTTTCCAGCTGAAAAAAAGACCACTCCTGGCTGAGATCCCTCTGGACAAGACAGTGACGGATGAGGAATACAAAAAGGAGCTCAAGGAGCTGCAGGCCCAGCTGAGGCAGCTGCACAACGAACTCTACCGCAAGAAGATACCTGTGATCATTGCCTACGAGGGCTGGGATGCTGCCGGAAAGGGCGGCAATATCAAGAGGATTGCGGAGGCGCTGGACCCCAGAGGCTACATCGTGAACCCCATTGCCAGCCCGGAACCTCACGAAAAGGCCAGGTTTTATCTCTGGCGTTTCTGGAACCGTCTTCCCAAGACGGGGCATATCGCCATATTTGACAGGACCTGGTACGGTCGTGTCATGGTGGAGAGGCTGGAGAGCTTCTGCAGTGAGAATGACTGGCAGCGGGCCTACAATGAGATGAACGAGTTTGAAAAGGAACTGACAGACTGGGGCGCTGTGGTGATCAAATTCTGGGTGCATATCGATAAGGATACTCAGCTGGCCCGGTTTACTGACCGTCAGAATACACCGGAAAAGCAGTGGAAGATTACCGACGAGGACTGGCGCAACAGAGAAAAATGGGATGTCTATGAGAGTGCCATCAATGAGATGATCCAGAAGACCAGCACGGCTTATGCTCCCTGGTACATTCTGGAATCGGTAGATAAGAAATATGCCCGGCTGAAAGCCCTGAAAATCGTGATCAGGGAGATCAAGAAGGCATGCGACGCTAAAAAAACGAAATAGGGTATTATATGCTGACAAGAAAAGAAACCCGGAAAAAAGCCCGGGAAAGTATACGTGGTCATTACTGGATCTTTATGCTGGCCTGTATCCTGGCTGCGATACTGGGAACAGACTTCGGTAATTCCCTGGACATTTTCCGTGTTACCCGCACGGAAAAGGGAGAAGCTTTCCTGAATGTCGGGAGGAATTCCATCTTTGTACCCTCTACTCAGGGGGAGAGCAGCCTGTGGGGGTATATTGTCAGCGGGGACTGGCAGGGAGCCAAGGAGGCTGTCGATGAGAGATTTGACCTGTTGACCGGCGAGGACAGCTATGTTGGAGTAGTTGAGCTGGGGCACTCCCGGGGGATACTGGCCTCTGTGGTCAATATTTTTTCCTCCGGTGCCCTCATGATGGCCATTCTTTCCGTAGTGGACCTGATTCTTGGCTCACGCACCGCGGCGGTGGTGATTTTTTCGGTTGTTTCCCTGGCAATCGTTTTTTTCATCTGGCTTTTTCTGATCAATACCTATCAGGTTATCCTGAAACGGGTTTTCCTGGAAGGCCGGATTTATAAACAGGTGCCCGTTGCCCGTCTTTCCTATCTCTATCGGATTCGCCGCTGGTGGCAGGTTTCTGCCGGTATGCTTGTTTATAAGGCTCTGTCTTTTCTGTGGATGCTGACGGTTGTCATATATCCCATCAAAAGATATGCTTATCTGCTGGTTCCTTATATTCTGGCGGAGAATCCGGACGTGGCTCCGATGGAGGCAATCCGCCTTTCCGCAAGGATGATGGAGGGACACAAAAAAGAAGCCTTCCTGCTGGAACTGACCCTTCTGCCCTGGGATATCTTATCCTTTATCAGCGGCGGGGTAACAGGGATTTTTTTCAGCAACGCTTATTCGGAAGCGGTATTTGCGGAATATTATGCACAGGTCCGGGGCGAAGCCGTCAAAAACCAGGTGGACGGAGTGGAGAAGCTGATTGACCGCTATCTGTTTGAACTTCCGGATCATGAGCTGATGCAGGAAGCCTACAAGGATGTGATAACCTTGCGGGAGGCCCCTCCCAAGCCCCTCCCGTCCTGCCATCCGGGCAGGCTTATCGCAGAGAATATCTTTGGACTGGTTCCCCGCCTGGACGAGAGAGAACGCTGTTTTCGGGCAGGCCTGAAGCAGCAGATCCAGCTGGAGGAGTATGAAGGGATACTGGCGGGGGAAACCTATCCTACCCGCCTGTATATCCTGAAGGAGAGGGAAGGAAAAAGAAAACGGAAGGAGAACGTCGGATATCTTCGGCATTACTCTGCACCGGTATTTATCCTGATGTTTTTTATTTTCTGCTTTATCGGCTGGTCATGGGAAGGGATCGTAGGTTTTTTACAGCATGGCACCATGATCAATCGCGGGGTGCTGCATGGACCCTGGCTTCCGATCTACGGGGCAGGCGGGCTGATGGTCATCTCTTTGCTGAGCCGCTTTCGCAAGTATCCCCTGGTGGAATTTGGAGCTATCGTCCTTCTTTGCGGAACGGTAGAATATTTCACCTCCCTTATCCTGGAGCTGGTGCATGGCCAGCGCTGGTGGGACTACAGTGGATATTACCTGAACCTGAACGGCCGGATCTGTGCGGAAGGACTGCTGGTATTCGGCATTGGCGGTATGGCGACTGTTTATATCCTGGCTCCTATGATTGATGACGACTTAGAAAAGCTGAAGCTCAAAATAATATGGCCATTGAGTATTGTCCTGCTGGCAGTATTTACCATGGATGTTGTCTTTTCGCATGTATCCCCGAATACCGGCGAAGGGATCACGGACGATGGCAAGGTAATCACCCGGACAGCGGCCTGGGAATATCCCGACCCGCTGCGGGACAGGGAGAAGGATGTTTTTGCTTAACGGAACGGCTCAGCTCACGCCTGATGTTTCTTCTCAGCGGCCCGCGCTTTGCCAGGATCGGGACCCGGAACCTGGCGGTAAAGCCAGGAAGCTGTCTGGAATAGCGGCTAAAGACATTGTTTTTGAGATCAAAAAGGAGGTATGTTATGACCAATGAAACCAAGGTTTCCTGTGCGGAAAAGGGACCGATCACAGAAGAACTTCTTACCAGGATGAACGCCTGGTGGAGGGCGGCAAATTATCTTTCTGCCGGGCAGCTCTATCTTCTGGAGAATCCTCTTCTGAAGAAGCCTCTTACCAAGGAAATGATCAAGAAAAAGATCGTAGGGCATTGGGGCACGGTTCCCGGACAGAATTTCGTATTTGTTCATCTGAACCGGGTCATCAAGCGGTATGATCTGGATCTGATCCTTTTGTCCGGACCCGGCCATGGTGGGAATTTCTATATCGCCAATGACTATCTGGACGGCAGTTACAGTGAAGTTTATCCGAATATTTCCGAGGATGAGGCCGGTATGGCCAAGCTGTTCAAGCAGTTTTCCTTCCCTGGTGGTGTTCCCAGCCATTGCGCACCGGAAACACCGGGCTCCATCAACGAGGGTGGCGAGTTGGGATATGGCATTGCCCATGCTTTCGGAGCAGTCTTTGACAATCCCGACCTGATTGCTGCTGTTACCGTAGGTGACGGCGAAGCAGAGACAGGTCCTCTGGCAACCTCCTGGCAGTGCAATAAGTTCCTCAACCCTGTGACAGACGGAGCTGTCCTTCCCATTCTGCATCTGAATGGCTATAAGATTGCCAATCCTACCCTCTTTGCCCGTATGAGTCATGAGGAGCTGGTGAATTTCTTCCATGGCTGTGGCTGGGAGCCCTATTTTGTGGAGGGCGAGGATCCCATGCCCATGCATGAAAAGATGGCGAAGGCCATGGATGAAGTGATCGAGAAGATCCAGGCTATCCAGAAGAATGCCAGGGAGAACAATGACAGCACTCGTCCTGTCTGGCCCATGATCGTCCTTCGCACGCCTAAGGGCTGGACCGGTCCCAAGATTGTGGACGGTCAGCGCATCGAGGGCAATTTCCTGGCGCATCAGGTGCCCATCATGATGGATAAGCCGGAGCATTTAGGGCTTCTTGAGGAGTGGCTGAGGAGCTACCATGCCGAGGAGCTTTTTGATGAGAATGGCAGGCTGATCCCCGAGCTGAAGGAGCTGGCTCCTGTGGGCAATGCCAGGATCGGCGCGAATCCCCATGGCAATGGCGGTCTGCTTCTGCGTGACCTGCGCCTGCCTGATTTCCGTGACTATGCCTTTGACGTCAAGGAGCATGGCGAGAAAGACGGTCAGGATATGACGGAGCTTGGCAAGTTCGTCCGCGATATCCTTGCCCTGAATAAGGAGGCCAGAAACTTCCGTGTGTTTGGCCCGGATGAGACAAATTCCAACCGTCTGAATGCCGTATTTGAGGTGGAAAACCGTGACTGGAATGCCGAAAGGTATGAGACGGACGATCATCTGGCAGCTGACGGCAGGATTATGGATTCCATGCTTTCCGAGCACATGTGCGAGGGCTGGCTGGAGGGCTATCTGCTGACAGGACGTCATGGCTTCTTTGCCACCTATGAGGCATTTGCCCGCATCATCGATTCCATGGCAGCCCAGCATGCCAAGTGGCTAAAGGTCTGCAACCAGCTTCCCTGGAGGGAAGAGATTGCTTCTCTGAACCTGATCATGGCTTCTACCGTGTGGCAGCAGGATCACAATGGCTTTACCCACCAGGATCCCGGCTTTATGGATCACATTGCCAACAAGAAGGCAGATGTCGTTCGTCTGTATCTGCCGCCGGATGCCAACTGCCTGCTTTCCTGCTTTGACCACTGCATCCGCAGCCGCAACTATGTCAATGTCATTGTTGCCAGCAAGCATCCGCGTCCTCAGTGGCTGACCATGCCGGAGGCCATCAAGCACTGCACCCAGGGCATCGGGATCTGGGATTGGGCCAGCAACGATCAGGGCCTTGAGCCGGATATCATTTTTGCCTGCGCCGGAGAGACGCCCACTTTGGAGGCTCTTGCCGCTGTGTCCATCCTGAATCAGGAGCTGCCTGAAGTGAAGATCCGCTTCATCAATGTCGTGGACCTTTTCAAGCTTCAGCCGGCCAATGAGCATCCCCATGGATTGACGGATGCGGAATATGACATTCTCTTCACCCAGGACAAGCCGGTCATCTTTGCCTTCCATGGCTATGCCAGCCTGATCCATGAGCTGACCTATCGCCGCCATAATAACCGTCTGATGCATGTGCGCGGCTATAAAGAGGAAGGAACCATCACCACGCCCTTTGACGTGCGGGTACAGAACGATGTAGACCGTTTCCATATGGTTCAGGAAGCGATCAAGTATCTGCCTCAGCTGGGCAATCGCGGAGCCTATCTGTATCAGAAGATGAGCGACAAGCTGGTTGAGCATAAGCAGTATATCCATCATTATGGCCTGGATCTGCCTGAGGTGGCAGGCTGGAAGTGGGATAAAAAATAAGCACCGGCATTGCCGGGAAAAGATGTCAGAAACCGACATCTGATAGGAGGAGGAGCAAAAATATGATGACTGCATCACCGTCAGCGTGCATAGAACTGAAGGAAGGCACCCATGTGGCCAAATGTGTTCTGATGCCGGGAGACCCGCTTCGGGCGAAATACATTGCCGAGCATTATCTGCAGGATCCGGTTCTCTTTAACGATGTGAGGAATATGTATGGCTATACCGGCTTCTATGAAGGAAAAGAGGTTTCTGTCATGGGCTCCGGCATGGGGGTTCCCTCGCTGGGACTTTATGTCCATGAGCTCTTCAATTTCTTCGGCGTTGAGGCCGTGATTCGGGTCGGTTCTGCAGGGGGACTTCAGGAGGATGTTCATGTCAGGGATGTGGTGATTGCAATGTCGGCTTCTACCAATTCCGGTTATATCACCTCCTATGATCTTCCGGGAATCCCTGCCCCTACGGCAGATTTTGCCATGCTCAGTGCCGCTGTTGAGGCGGCAAAGGAGATGGGAGTCCGTGCTGATGTGGGAAGCGTGTACACCTCGGACTTTTTCTATCATCCGGACCATGAAGTCAACCGGAAGGCGAAAGACATGGGACTGCTGGCAGTAGAGATGGAGACGGCAGGGCTTTATCTTGCGGCCATGGCCAACCATAAGAAGGCCTTGTCAGTTCTGACGATTTCGGATCACATTTTCACAGGTGAAGCACTCTCGGCAATCGAGCGCCAGGACAGCTTCCATGAGATGATGGAGATATCCTTAAAAACCGCCGTACGGACCTGTGCCTGATCAGGGCAGAGTGACGCGGTAAAAAGAGAAATACCGGCGGGCTGCCGGTCACCTTATGGTGATCGGCAGCCCGCCGTCGTGGGTAGAGGCGGATCTGTGTTCCCTCTGCCTTATTCCGTGATAAAAGAGGCTTAGTGTTATGATGAATAAAAATGATAAAAAGAAGGAAGAAAAAAGAAGATATTATATCTCGGCCTTCTGGCAAATCCTGGCTCTGGTTCTTCTTGTTCTTTGCCTGAGAAACGGGCAAGAGATATTTTTCCATCAGGAGTCCGGCAGTATTATGATGAGCCATGTTCTGCAGATCGTTATTCTGTGGCTGGTGGCCTATATCCTTATTTTCCACAGCTTTTCCTTTTCCGATAAGGCTGGCCGGATTCTGTCATGGACATTTTTTATCCTTTCGCCCTTCTATATTTTTCTGAATATGGAGGTGGTAACAACAACACCTGCCCAAGAGTATTCCAGACTGGAGAATCTGATCGGTGTGCCGGCTCTTCATATGAAGTGGGCTTTGATCAACCTTCTTCTTATCCTGCTGCTGGTTTTGCTCTTTACTGGATTGACAAACAGCCTTGTCTGGGGACCGGCCATGGCAGAGCTGCTGTGCACTGCCTTTAGTATTCTGAACCTGTACGTGGCGGATTTCCGCGGAAACGCCCTGTCTGCGGCGGATCTGGCAGCCTGGGGAACGGCACTGGATGTGGCGCCGGGCTATCAGCTCAGACTGGGCTTCAGACCTTTTTTGGGGATAACGCTGCTGGTGATCTTTATGGTGATTGTGACGAAGATGCCTGACGGCAGACTCTTTTCTTCACCCCAAGGCCATGTGGCTGCTGCTGTGATCGGTTTGCTTCTCTTTACGGCAGGCACAAAGGTAATGATACTGAGTCCTTTTCTTTCGGATTACGGTGTGGATATCAGCTATTTTAATACTATGAGATCCTATCGGAAGTACGGTACAGCCGCTACCTTGGCCCGGTCTGTCAGGGAAGCGAAGCCTGAAAGGCCAAAGGGTTATTCGCCTGAAACGGCAAAAACCATAGCGGCAGAATACAGCACGGACACCATGCCAGAGCCCGGTCTGGAGCAGGCGAAGGAAGAGCCGAATGTGATCGTGGTCATGCTGGAGGCCTTTGCGGATATCAGGAAGCTGGGGGACTTCGAGACGTCAGAGGATCCCATGCCTTATTTCCACAGCCTGGAAGAGAAATATCCCTCCGGGACTGTATATGCCTCAACCCTGGGAGGAATGACCGCAAACAGCGAATTTGAGTTCCTCACCGGCCATTCCATGGCTTTTCTTCCCTCTGCGTCTGTTCCCTTCCAGCTTTATATCAGGGCAGAGCTTCCCTCTATGGCAAGCCGGATGAAGGAGCTGGGCTACACCGGGATCAGCGCCCTGCATCCCTTCAATCCGGCCAATTACCGGCGGGACAAGGTATATCCTCTCCTGGGCTTTGAGACCTTCTACAGCAGAGACAACCTGCCCGAGAAGCTTGACATGATCCGGAAATTCCCCAGCGACGCCAGCGATTTCAAAAACCTGACCAGGATTTATGAGACAGAAGCACAGACTCAATCCGGGCCCTGGTATCTCTATAACCTTACCGTCCAGAACCACTCCTCCTACGACCTGGATTATGACAATTTTTCCGTCAAAATACAAGCCACCGGTCTTTCCAAAACCTATAAGGAACTGGGACAGTATCTGACTCTGGTAAAATACACGGACGATGCCATCCGCAGTCTGATCGAGTACTATGAGGGAATAGAAGAACCTACCGTCATCCTTCTGATCGGAGACCATCAGCCCAAACTGCCTGGAAAATTCTACAAAGAGATCATGGGAGAAGACTATCAGAGCAATGCCCAGGCAGCCATGGCTCTCTATCAGGTTCCCTATCTCATCTGGACGAATGCAATGCAGGAAGGCCAGGCGTCGCGGCAAGAACCAAAGCAGGATATTACCAGTATGAATTATCTCCAGGCTGTACTAATGAAGGAAACAGGCTTGAGAATGACTGGCTATCAGAAATATCTCCTCGAACTCTCCGAAAAGATTCCGGTCATCAACACCGTCGGATACTGGGGCAGCGACGGTGTCTTCTATGAAAACAAGGATACCGGATCTCCTTACTATCAGGATCTGATGGAATATGCCATCCTTGAGTACAACTGTCTCTATGATAGTGCTCACCGGTTGGAAAATTTCTTCTGACCGCTTTCAAGAAACCAAGTCTTAAGCTGTCTCTTCACAGGCTTGGTAACTATTCGGTACGATATGTGCCTTGACTGAGGTCAGCGGCATAGTCCTCTGCCGTTTCCACCGTTTTGGCCAGATAGCGTATGACTTCAACCGGATATCTTCCCACAGCTGTTTCCCCTGTCACCATTACCGCTGAGGCTCCGTCCAGAATGGCATTAAAAATATCAGAGACCTCAGCCCGGGTAGGAGAGGCATTCTGTGTCATAGAAGCCAGAAGCTGCGTCACAGTCAAAAAAGGCTTTCCGGCCTCCTGGCAGCTTCTGGCAATTTTCTTTTGCGCCCGGGGCAGCTCCCACAGCGGCATGGCGTTACCCAAATCCCCTCTGGCGATGACAATCACATCAGCAAAGGGGATGATGGTCTCCAGATTGGCCAGCCCTGTCAAAGACTCAATCTTGGCAAAAATACGCAGCTTCAGCTTCCGCTTCTCAAGAACACTGCGAAGCGTCCTGAGATCCTCGGCTCCCCTCACAAAGGGCTGCATGACGGAGGTGACTCCCATCTCCTTTGCCAGATTAAGGTTTTCCAGATCAGCCTGGGTGACAACGTCCCCATAGACCTCCTTGCCCTCGATCTGAATCGATTGCTGGCCGGAAATGGTATCTCCTCGTAGGACCCGACAACAAAAGCGCTGCGGATTTTTTTCTGAACCTGCCGGGTTCAGTCTTTCTACTGCTTCAAGCTCTACAGCTCCGTCATGGATGATCAACCGGTCCCCGGGCTCACAGGCTGTCAGAATAGCCGCTGGAACGACAAGAGTCCCAGGAGCTTTGCTGTTGTCGGGGCCGGACAGAACCAGCGTATCGCCGGGGGAGAGGGTAAGCTCCTTTGCTAATTGCCCAATCCTCTGTTCAGGTCCATGAAGATCGATCATCAGTTCCATGGGTTTTTTTACCTTTTCACAGGCTTTTTTATAATTGTCGATAAAGGGAAGGCTGTCCAGAAGGGAAGCATGGCTGAGGTTCAGCCGCATACCGGTAAGTCCCTCCCGCAGCATGGCCTCCAGGACATTTTGACTGCAGCAGGAAGGGCCAAAGGTTCCGTATATTTCTGCCATGCACGTATTCTCCTTTCACTTTTGGCTGGCAGGCCATGATATGAAAAAACCCGGTATCCCTTGAGACGGGATACCGGGAAATAAAAAACATATGCAACAAAATGCGCAGGCGGGAATCAATGGATGTAAACCGGAGTGCCTTCCTCAACCATACCGTAAATTGCCTCAGCTACGTAGGAATCTACATTGATGCAGCCAAGTGAGCCGTCATAGGTATAGATGTCTCCGCCAAAGGCACCGTCACGCCAGGGAGCGTCGTGAATGCCAACACCCCACTCAGTGACGGCCATCCAGTAGTTGACATCGCGGGAATAATACTGACCGGAAAGATCCGTACCGCTAAGGTTGGAATAGATCTCCTTGAAGAGGATACTGAAGGTGCCGGTTGGCGTATCGCTTACGCCGGCTGTTCCGGTAACACAATTAGCGCTGAGGAGGATTTCGTCTCCCTGGTTGACAGTGATGACCTGGGAGGCGATATCGATATCGACCCAGACATTGCTGGTATCAACGGCAGCATCAGAGATATAGGCTTCCTCTTGGTACTCTTCTTTATCTTCGGAATATCCATCTTCTGACTCGTATTCCTCGTAATATTCATACTCAGTGTCTACGCCGTATTCCGTGGGATGTTCATACTCGTAATCAGAACCACCGTAAATGTAGACAGAGGATACACTTCCGTACAGATCTCCGGCGGGATAGTAAATATCGGTGCGGGAAGCATCAGCTTCATTGATACCGAGAACCTCCACCTCTTCTCCTTCATTAATGGAAGCGATCGCTTCACCGGTGTCATCGCGCAGAAGAGCCCAGTGGGTCATTTCTTCAGCGGAAACACACGCGGTCAAAACAAAGGATGCCAATACTCCACTGATCAACAGTTTCTTTACGCTTTTCATAATTCATTTCCTTTCGGGATAAAATATTTTGGTATTGATCGGTCTCTACTATAATGGATAAATGTTACAAAGTTCATAAGTGCGGATTAATTTTTTCCAAAGTTCTGATCTGTAGAATTTAAAAAGTAAGCAGGGATTATAATAAATCATTTCACATCAATGACAGGGTAATTTCGTATTGGACAGGTTGTTTTTGTCGTGAATGGAAGGAAAAGCAGCTCTGGAAAAGAGAATCATACGTAAAAAAGGCATAGAAAACCAGAATGAAACAAAATGGCAAAGATTGTAATGGCCATTTAGTAAACTGAATATACAAAAAACATTGGTATCACATCAGGAGAGGACTTGAAAACAAGGAGTGTTGGGTGTATCTTTATAAGCGTATAATATAGGCAAAAGCAGCAATGCCGCAGCCGTCACAGCTCATCAAAAGCCTGGGACTCAAAGCTGTCTTTGAGCTGCTGCCGCAACATTGAACGGGAGTAACCGCAAAGGATCCGGTGGCGGAACGGTTACAAACAGGATATACTGCAGAATGGAGGACGAAGTAATGACAGATCTGTATTCCTTAGGAGAAATGGTTATCGATTTTATACCCGGGAAGGAAGCAGCCAGCTACATCCGTAACGCAGGTGGAGCGCCAGCCAATGTTGCCATCGCAGTGGCAAAAAACGAACTGGCTGCGACCATGTGCTGCAAAGTGGGAAATGACGATTTTGGTCGTTTTCTGCTTGAGACGCTTAAAGAGAATCAGGTCAGACCGGCATGCGAGGAGCTGTGTGACGAAGCGATCACGACCATGGCCTTTGTCAGTCTGGCGGCCAACGGAGAACGAATGTTCACTTTTGCCCGTAAGCCAGGGGCGGATATGTTTCTCTCAGAGGAAGATGTAAAGGAGGAGGATATCCAGGACAGCGTGATCGTCCATGCAGGCTCCTGTTCCCTTTCCGCTCAGCCGGAATGCTCAGCGACCCAGAAAGCTCTCAGGCTGGGGCATGAAAAGGGGAAGCTGGTAAGCTTCGATGTCAACTACCGCAATGTCATGTGGAAGGACGATGCAAGCGCCTGCGCAAAGGCCGTGATGGATATTTTACCTTATGTGGATCTTCTGAAAATCTCTGAGGAAGAGGTAGACATGATGGGGGGAGAGGCTGCTTTGCCTGCCCTCATGGAGAAAAACAGTATCGCCGTCATTGTGGAGACTCTCGGTTCGGAAGGAGCCCAGGTATTCTTTAAAGGCGACAACTTCCGTGTTCCTGGCATCCAGGTCAAAGCGGTGGACGCTACGGGAGCCGGAGATGCTTTCTGGGGAGGCTTCCTTTCCAGCCTTCGGATTCAGGGCGTTTCCCGGGTAGAAGAGCTGACAGCGGATATCCTCTGTAAAGCCATGGAGTACGGAAATGTTTCCGGGGCGATCTGTGTCCAGAGCAAGGGAGCGATTGCTTCTCTGCCCACCAGAAAGGATATTGAAGCAGTCCTGGCCTCACGGAAGTGAGGAAAGCATCCATAAGGCATGATTTGACATGGTTATTGGTTCAGGCCGGCAGTTCCCGCGTGACGGTGGACTGCCGGCCTGTCGGCGGAAAAGGGCATTTGACCAAGAGCCCATGGAGACGGATTTTGTTGCTGCACAAGCTTTGTCTTTTGAAGGAACGAGTTGAGGAGAAAAAGAATGAAAAAAGAAGAACTGCTGAGATATGCAGGCAGTATGCAACAGCTGGCTTATGTCCGGCCTTTTACGTTGTTAGAGGGTAGAAGCAGCGCAACCAAGGCTTTCAGGGTAAAGAACGGACCTTTGGAGCTTGACATTATGGCGGATAAATGCCTGGATGTGAGCGGATTGAGCTACAGGGGAATCAATATGAGTTTTCTCTCAAAGCCCGGCCTGCAGGGCAGGAACCATTATGATACCAATGGACAGGAAGCCATTCGCAGCATCATGGGAGGCTTCTTTTTTACTGCCGGCCTGGAGAATATCTGCGCCCCCTGTACGATCGAGGGAACGGATTATCCTATGCACGGCAGAATACGCACCACTCCGGCAGAGCATCTTAGTGCAGATGCCCGCTGGGAAGGGGATTCTTATGTGATGAGCGTGCAGGGTGAGATGCGGGAGGCTGCTCTTTTTGGAGAAAACCTGGTTCTGCGTCGGCGGATCGAGACCGTATTTGGGGAGAGCAGCTTTACGGTTACAGATGAGTTTGAAAATGAAGCCTACCGGGATGAGCCAATGATGCTGCTGTATCATATCAATCTGGGCTATCCCTTTCTGGATGAGAATCTTCAGCTCTTTATCCCGACAGCAAAGGTCACGGCAAGGGACGATGACGCACGCGGACATGAATCTCATTATGACAGGATGGATCCGCCCAAGGACAATGAGCCGGAATATGTTTTTATCCATGAGCTAAGTGCAGACGAAAAGGGGAATGTAAGCATACTGGCCGTGAACCGTCCACTTGGACTGGGATTGAAGCTGTCTTATCAGAATGGGAATCTTCCTTACTTTATGGAATGGAAGTCCACAGCCTCCGGTGATTATGTGATCGGCCTGGAGCCCTCCAATTCCAGTGTCTATGGCAGGCCTTTCCATGAAAAGAACGGTTCGGTTCATCGTCTGGCTCCTTTCGAAAAAGAAAAAGTCAGACTGACCTTCACCATTCTGGACGGGGAAGAAAAGATCGAAGAAGCTGTCAACGAAACAAAAAAATAAATTTATTGTTTACTTTAATGCTTTCACGTGATAACATAGGAAAAATTCAGGGGGGCTGTCCAGCCACAACGAAGACTGAGCAGTCACAAATGATGGAGTATACGAGTGTAGAGGAGTGATTTGTTATGAAGCAATTGATGCTGGGCAACAAGGCAGTTGCCCGTGGACTGTATGAGGCTGGGGTATGTCTGGTCTCCAGTTATCCGGGTACACCCAGTACGGAGATTACCGAAGAGGCGGCCAGATATGACGAGATTTACTGTGAATGGGCTCCGAACGAGAAGGTGGCCCTGGAGACAGCCTTTGGCGCGTCTCTGGCCGGACGGCGGGCCTTCTGTGGTATGAAACATGTCGGGCTGAATGTGGCGGCCGATCCTCTTTATACCATGTCTTATACAGGGGTCAATGCCGGAATGGTTATCGGTGTTGCCGATGACCCGGCCATGCATTCCTCGCAGAATGAGCAGGACAGTCGTCATCATGCCATAGCCGCAAAGGTTCCCATGCTCGAACCGTCGGATTCCGCGGAAGCGCTTGCTTTTGCCAAAGCGGCCTTTGAGATTTCCGAGGAGTTTGATACTCCGGTACTTCTGAAAATGTGCACTCGCGTGTCCCATTCCCAGTCTATCGTTGAGCCGGGAGAGAGAACGGTTCCCCTGAAGGAGTACCAAAAAGATATCGCGAAATATGTTATGACACCGGCAAACGCGAAAAAGCGCCATCCCTTTGTGGAAGCCCGGACTAAGGCACTGACAGAGTTTGCAGAGACGACAGAGCTTAACCGGCTGGAGATGAACGGCACCGGACTGGGTATCGTTACCTCCTCCACTTCCTATCAGTATGTCAAGGAAATCTTTGGAGACAGCGTCAGCGTCTTGAAGCTGGGACTTGTGAACCCGCTTCCGGTGAAGAAGATTCAGGATTTTGCCGCAAAGGTGGATCGCCTGGTTGTGGTAGAGGAACTGGATCCCATCATAGAGAATCATATCCGGGCTCTCGGCATTCCCGTGTCCGGAAAAGACCTTCTTCCTTTGACCGGAGAGTTTTCACAGAATATCGTCGCGAAGGCTTTGGGCGCTGAGGTGCGTGAGGGCCTGTCTCTGGATGAGAATATCCCCCTGAGAGCACCGGTGATGTGCTCGGGCTGTCCCCACAGAGGGCTGTTTTATACCTTAAAGAAGAATAAATGCATTGTGATGGGGGATATCGGCTGCTACACCCTTGGCTCTGCTCAGCCTCTGGCTGCAATAGACCTTACTTTGTGCATGGGAGCCTCCATCGGAGCAGCTCACGGCTTCAATAAGATGCTGGGAAGCGAGAGCGAGGGAAAGACAGTTGCCGTGATCGGAGATTCCACCTTTGTCCATTCCGGAATGACGAGCCTGGCCAATGTGGCCTACAATCAGTCGAATTCCACTGTCATCATCCTGGATAATTCTATTACGGGCATGACGGGACATCAACAGAATCCTACCACCGGGTATAATATCAAGGGAGAACCGGCAGGAAAGATCGACCTGGAGTCCCTCTGTCATTCTATGGGCATTGAGAGGGTTCGCATCGTGGATCCCTACAATCTGGCGGAATGTGATTCGGTACTGAAGGAGGAGCTGGCCTTTGAGGGTCCCTCCGTGATTATTTCCCGCAGACCCTGTGCCCTGCTCAAATACGTGAAGCATAAAGCACCGCTTGTGGTAAATACAGATAAATGTATCGGATGCAAATCCTGTATGAAGATCGGATGCCCTTCTATTTCCATGAAGGATAAAAAAGCGCATGTAGACACCACCCTGTGCGTTGGCTGCGGCGTCTGCAGCCAGCTCTGTAAAAAAGATGCGTTTGAATCCACGCAGAAGGAGGCATGAGAGATGGAGACAAAAAATATCATGATCGTCGGCGTGGGCGGCCAGGGCTCTCTTTTGGCCAGCAAACTGTTAGGTCATCTTCTGCTTTCCCAGGGATATGATGTAAAGGTTTCCGAGGTACACGGAATGTCACAGAGAGGTGGCAGCGTTGTCACCTATGTGAGGTATGGCGATAAAGTGTATTCTCCCATCATAGACGAGGGAGAGGCGGATTTTATCGTTTCCTTTGAATTGCTGGAGGCGGCCCGCTGGCTGACCTTCCTGAAAAGGGACGGTCAGATTGTGACAAATATTCAGCAGATGGATCCTATGCCTGTGATTATCGGTGCTGCAGAGTATCCCCAGAATCTGGTAGAGAAGCTCAAGGCCACAGGAACAAAGGTGGACGCCATGGATTGCCTGAAGCTGGCCAGGGAGGCCGGTTCTGTCAAGGCCGTCAATATCGTTCTGCTGGGAAGGCTTTCCCACTATTTCGATATCCCGGAGGATGCCTGGATGGCATCCCTGGAGGCAAATGTTCCTGCCAGATTTCTTGAAATGAACAAGAAGGCGTTTGCCCTGGGAAAAAACGCCCTGTAAAAGGTTTATCCTGCTGTGAACAGCGTGCTGCTAAAGCAGAATAGCCAGAATTATAGCAATATCATTTTGTTCGGCCACAGAAGGTTTATGTTCTGCCTCCGGCTTTTGAAATAAAAGCGGGAAGCCTATAGGAAGTCAAACCGGACGAAGGTCAGAAATGCAGAAAGGATCGTAACATGGAAAGATACTATCAGGAAGAAATCGAGTGCGCCCCACGCGAAAAAATCAAAGCCCTTCAGGATGAGCGCCTAGTAGCCCAGGTGAAGCATGTATGGGAGAATGTGCCCTACTACAGAAAAAAGATGGAGGAAAAGGGGATTACACCAGATGACATCAAGTCCAGCGACGATCTCTATAAACTGCCCTTCCTTTCCAAAGACGACCTCAGAACAGCCTATCCCTATGGATTGCTTGGCGCTCCTCTTAAGGATTGTGTCAGGATTCAGTCTACATCGGGAACTACGGGGAAACGTGTGGTTGCTTTCTATACCCAGCATGACATTGACCTGTGGGAGGAATGCTGCGCCCGGGCCATCACTGCTGCCGGAGGTACGAATGAAGATGTCTGCCAGGTTTCCTATGGCTACGGCCTCTTCACCGGCGGTCCTGGTCTGAACGGAGGTTCTCACAAGGTTGGCTGTCTCACTGTTCCGACGAGCTCAGGGAATACAGACCGTCAGATTATGTTCATGAATGACCTGCAGACGACGATCCTGTGCTGTACCCCAAGCTATGCGGCTTTTCTTGGAGAAAGATTCAAGGAAATGGGTTACGGGCCGGATGATATTTCTCTGAAAGCCGGTATCTTTGGCGCGGAGGCCTGGAGCGAGGAGATGCGCCATGATATTGAGCAGACACTGGGGATCAAAGCCTATGATATCTATGGACTGACAGAGCTATCAGGACCCGGTGTAGCCTTTGAGTGTTCTGCTCAGCAGGGAATGCACATCAATGAGGATCACTTCATTGCCGAGATCATCGATCCCGATACATTAGAAGTTCTGCCCGAGGGAAGCGAAGGGGAACTGGTGTTTACCTCGGTGGACAAGGAGGCCTTCCCCCTGCTGAGATACCGCACCCGTGATATCTGCAGCCTGACCCGTGAGAAATGCTCCTGCGGCCGTACTCATGTCAGGATGGCCAAGCCCAAGGGACGCTCCGATGATATGCTGATCATCCGCGGAGTCAATGTCTTCCCGAGCCAGATTGAGACAGTCCTGATCAATCATGGCTATGGTTCCAATTATCAGATCATTGTGGATCGCAAGAATAATACGGATACTTTGGATGTTCAGGTGGAGATGACACCTGAGATGTTTACCGATAACGTGGGTGAGATTGACGCTCGCCAGAGGGCTTTGGTCGATGGCTTAAAGTCCATGCTGGGTCTGAAGGCAAAGGTCTACCTTGTCGCGCCCAAGAGTATTGCCCGCAGCGAAGGTAAGGCTGTCCGCGTCATTGACAGGAGAAAAATCTGATATGGTATGCGTTCGAATTTACTGCGGAATCATGTCGCTTACAGCGGCGTAAATTCGGCGCAGTAAATGAATCAAAATGCATGCATTTTGTTCGTCTACTGTACAGGAAATACTTGATACATCGAATGGAGGTACAATATGAGTATTCGTCAGATATCTGTATTTTTGGAGAACAGACCCGGTACCCTGAATAAAATGACCAATATTCTGGCAGAGAACAAGATAGATATGCGGGCACTTTCCCTTGCAGAGACAAAGGATTTTGGGATTGCCAGGATCATCGTAGATGATGTCTATGCCGCATTGGAGGTTCTTAAGGAGGCGGATTTTGTCGCCAGCCTTACTCCTGTGCTTGCCTATGCGGTGCCGGATGAGACAGGAGGCCTCAACATGCTGCTTAAAGCATTTACGGAGGCGCAGGTGAATATCGAGTATATGTATGCTTTCCTTGGCGCAGGATCAAACAAGGCTTATATGATTTTCCGGGTCGCGGATACCATGGAGGCTGAAGCCGCTCTTGAGGGCAAAGGATTTGAGGCTTTGGATCAGGAGGCCATCTCAAAGATCTGAGTTATCCTGAACCGGTTATCATAAAGCTGAATTATAGTCAGCGGCAAATGAAATTTGAATGCTGCCAGGATGAATTGTTTATCCTTTTTAGAATAAGAATCAGAAAAAAACGCGGATTTATTCCGCGTTTTTTTTGTGCTTGAAAAACTATCTCCAAGAGTATATAATGGAATACCCGGGGGTCACGGGTGCTGATGTTACAGTTGACAAGAACCGGAAATATCGTATAATCTATAACATAGGTACAGGTAGAAGATCAGGTTTCAGGAAGGAGGATTGCCATGACAAAAGAGATTATTATTGCGGCGTTCAAAGACTTCTTTGAAAAAAACAACTGGCACAGTACTTTTGACGAGGAGAAATCCTATTTTCGTTGTGGTGTAAACATCAAGTGCAAGCTCAGGGAAGTGAGGCTTCTCATCGATGTAAAGGATGATGCCTTCCTCACATATGCTGTTATTCCGATTGCCGCGGACAAAGAAAATCCGGACGAAATGCTGCGCTACCTTTCCATGGCAAATTATGGACTGAAAAATGGGAATTTTGAGCTGGATCTCAGGGACGGTGAGATCCGCTATAAGGTCTATGAAAATCTGGACGGGTTTGACACCCTTCCGGAACAGGTGGTAAAGGACAGTATCTATATTCCGGTACTCATGGTTGAAAAGTATGGCGATGGGATCGCTGCTTTGGCCATGGGATTTTCAGACGCGGATTCCGAATACAAAAAAACGCAAAAGTGATTGCTTTGCGAAGCCTATGTCATCCGGGACGGATGAGGGGCTGTGAAGCGAAGGGCATATTGTGGGAAACGGACTGTGGGGCAGCTTTGTATGCCGCAGTCCGTTTTTTGCCCCTTAGGCATTGTAAACCGCATCCGTGACTGTTCCGTGACTGTTGGGTCAGCGGCGTGTGAGATTGTACGTGCAGCGGGCAGAAGGCGCACTTTTATTGCAAGGAGAGGAGCTGTGCCTTCTGCCGTAGCTACGACGCAAAAAGCGCTGGGCAGTTACGTCCCCCCGAGGAACATATCAGAACAGGATGATAAAATAGAAAAAAGGAGGTGGTAAGATGAGTACATTCGGGAAAATCCAGGATATAGCCAGGAAACGGGCAGGAGGAGCTTCCTACAGTGTCTGTCAGTTACTGTACGGATATGCTGTTTTTCTGGAGAAGGATTCCAGGAAGCTGCAGGAGGATGAGGATAAACAGAATGAGAAGCAGGAAATTAAAGCCTTGTTCAGCTTTTCTGAGAATAAGAATATAGATGCGGGCAGGATGAGAGAGGTTCTGGACTTTTTTGCCCAGTGGCAGAAAATTCCTCAGATCCCGGTAGAGATCCAGATGTATGTCGAGGCGACGGAAAAATCGGATACTACTTCCGCCCTGGGCTGTTTGAGAAAGCTTCATAAAGCCTTGCCATCTCTCTTTGCCGCCTTTGAACCGGAAACTCTTTCAAAGATTTCTGCAGAAACGGCGGCAAGAAATGCTCTGGGAGAAGAGAGTCAGCCTGATCGCAAGACCCTTCAGACAGAGAGCGCCAGCAAGATAAGGGAGCCGCTTCCTTCTCAAACACAAAGGCAGGTAAGGGAACCGGTTGCCACAGAGGGTTCCGAAGCTGCCGTTATGAATTTTTCTGCTTTGTCTGTGCAGTGTGGGGAGCTTTACCATAGTCTGGAGGGCCACATTCTGGGACAATCTGAAGCGATTCGACAGTTTGTCAGGGGATTTTTTGAGTCTGAGCTTTTGAAGGATTCCTCCCAGGCCTCAAATACGCCAAGGGGTGTCTACCTCTTTGTGGGACCACCTGGCGTTGGAAAGACCTATCTGGCAGAGGAGGCAGCAGTCTGCCTGAACAGACCCTGTATGAGATTCAATATGAGCGAATACGCAGATCATCAGTCCCAGACAGAATTGATCGGTCTGTCCAAAAAATATCAAGGAGCTGCAAGGGGACGACTCACCTCCTACGTGAAGAAAAACCCTGAATGTATCCTCATCTTTGATGAGATTGAAAAAGCGCATCGGAATGTGATTCATTTGTTTCTGCAGATCCTGGATGCGGGTGTCCTGCAGGATGAATATGAAGAGAAGGATGTCTCTTTTGAGAACAGTACGATCATTTTTACGACGAACGTTGGTAAAAGTCTTTATGAAGATGGTCGGGGGAAAAATCTGTCCCTCCTGCCCTCCGCAGTGATCCTGGATGCACTGGAAAAAGAACTTCATCCATTGGGCGGTTGGCAGCTGTTTCCTTCCTCCATATGCTCCCGCCTCATGTCCGGAAATGTGATCATGTTTAATTATCTGAGCTGCCACCATCTTCAGGCTATTGCGGAAAGACATTTTCTGGAAGCCTCTCTTAATCTGCAGGAGAGGTTTGGCTGTCATATGGAATTGGACCAATGGATCACCCCCATTTTTCTTTTCAGCCACAGCTCTGGGCTGGATGCCAGGATCGTCTCCTTCCAGAGCGCGCAGATGCTCCGTAACGAGATCTATGAATATGGGCGTCGGACGGTGGATCGGTTGGATCTGGGAAAGGTAGAGCGGTTCCGTTTTATCGGCAACATTAACGACAGCGAACCGGAGATCCGCAGTCTCTTTATCAATGACAAAAATTTCCTGGTTCTGATTCTGGGGGAGACGGATCCGAAAGAGGAAAAACATATCCCCATCCAGGGCAAGAAGCTGGAGACGGTTTATGCGGGAACGGCAGCCGAGGCAAAAAAGATTCTCTCAGAAAAGGAAGTTACCCTGGTTCTGATTGATACAGGGTATCAAAAGGAGAGGGAAGAGACGGAAGGGACTGACCTGGATGAACTAAATACGGAAGGCTACCAGGCTTTCCGTTTTCTGAGACAGTATAAAAGGAATCAACCTGTTTTTATCCTGGATCCAGGGCGGAAGATGATGGAAGCGGACAAGGCTGTTCTTCTGCAGCAGGGAGCGAGAGAGATACTCGCTTTTGACCCGGTCAGGAAAGAGGACATCTCAGACAGGGTTCTTCGCCTGGCGGAGGATATCTATATTCAGGACAATGTGGATGACTGTTCTCGCAGAGGGCGGAGGCTTCAGTATAATACCTTCCAGAAGCTGACCGACGACGGCAAAACAGCTGTGATCGAATTTGGAGATTTCAGATTTGAAACTGTCGTGACGACAGACAATAAGAGCTTTGTTATGGATGGCGTCAACAAGCCGGAAATACGGTTCTCGGATGTGATCGGGGCTGCGAATGCCAAGGAAGAACTGAATTATTTCATTTATTACTTAAAAAATTCAGAAAACTTTGTCCACAATAATCTGAAACCCGCCCGGGGAATCCTTCTTTATGGTCCTCCCGGAACAGGAAAGACCATGCTGGCAAAGGCTATGGCCGGGGAAGCCAGAGCGACCTTTTTTCCGGCCAATGCCACGGATTTTATGAATAAGTACGTGGGAGAGGGAGAGGCGAAGATCCGCAAGGTTTTCTCTGCCGCAAGGAAGTATGCTCCTTCGGTGATTTTCATCGATGAGATCGATGCGATTGCCAAGGAGCGTACCGGGGAGTTCCATACGGAAACTTTGCTCAATACCCTCCTGTCGGAGATGGATGGTTTTGTTTTTGACCCTCTGCACCCGGTATTTGTCCTGGCAGCTACCAATTATCCTCTGGATAAAGAGAAAGCCGGAGGGAAGGCTGTGATTGATTCCGCTCTACTGCGAAGATTTGACAACAAGATTTATGTTGATCTGCCTAACCAGGAGGAGAGAAAAGAGTATCTAAACCGTAAGCTGGCTTTGGTTAAGGACGCTCAGGTGACGGACGAGGCCATAGAAAATGTGGCTGTAAGGACGACGGGAGAGAGCCTGTCGAATTTGGAAAACGTCCTTTCTCTGGCGGGAAGAAAGGCTCAGCGGGAGAATGAAAATCTGACAGACCGGATTCTTCTGGAAGCGTTGGAAGAATATGCCTATGGCGAGAAAAAGCACTGGGGCAGAGATTATTACCAGCAAATAGCCAGGCATGAGGCCGGTCATGCCTATATCTGCTATCTTTCCGGAGAGAAGCCTTCCTTTGTCACCATAGTTTCCCGAGGGGATTTTGGTGGATATATGCAGCATGGGGATGAAGAAAAAAAACCCGTGTATACTCGGGAGGAGCTTTGTTGGAAGATCCGTATTTCGCTGGCAGGACGAGCAGCGGAGGAGGAGTTCTATGGCAGGGAAAAAGGGGTAAATACCGGTGTTTCCAGTGATCTTACCAAGGCGACAAGGCTGGCTCTTCAGATGATCTGCTCCTATGGGATGGAGGGGGACAAGCTGTTGAGTCTGGAGATTGATAAAGCGCTGCAGACAACGGTGGGAGAAAAGATTCTGGATCAGGCGGATCAGCTGCTGTCGAAGGAGATGGAGAAAACCCGTGTCCTGGTGAAACAGGGGCGGGAAAGGATTCATGCGCTGGCTGAGCTGCTGCTGGAGAAGAACCAGCTGATGGGGGATGAGGTGCAGAAGATCCTGGATGGCATGAATTGTTGAATTGAGAAGAGATACAAGGCGGACCATAGAAAAAGGCAATATGGCTTTTTCCGGCCCGCCTTTTGGCGAGGGGATATCCGCAAAAAAGAGGAGAAAAAAGGGAAAAGGAACGCCGACAGAAAAAAATAAAAAATTTTTAAAATAGTTGTTGACAAACAAGAGGTTCGGTGATATTCTATCAAAGCTGTCGCTGATACAGATGCTCCTGAGAGAGAAAAAAAGAGCGGCGAAGAGTGATAGCTTCTATCGATTCAGTAAAATGTTTCGATAAATAAGGGAAACAGAACCTTGATAACTGAACAGTGAAACACATACGATTCTCGAAAATTCTTTACATTTTATTCTTGGGAAAGCATGAAATGCGACCCAAACAGTAATGACGAGAGATAGCCAAACG